>CAYIXG010000004.1:0-31686 GCA_964367375.1 Candidatus Woesearchaeota archaeon
AAGCGGTTCGTGAGCTGGGTTAAGAACGTCAACACACAGGCGTTGCGTGAAAGCAATTTCACGTACGGTAGCATTTATTAATTCCATAATTGGCTCATATCGGTGGAACCCTCCTCTATATTTTTAGAGAGGGCAATACCGAGGGAAGGTCACTATGATGGGAACAATGACTCTTGAGTACATCGCTGGATTTCTGGATGGAGATGGAAGTGTTTTCTTCCAAATTGTGAAGACAAAAAATATTCACAAACCATTCAGAATACGAAGCAGCGTCTTGTTTTCCCAAAAAACAAGCAATGCTGTTATCTTAGACAAACTCCAAGCCTTTTTTGGTGTTGGTTATATACGACACCGGAAAACAGGAGTCAGCGATTACACAGTTGTTGATCCAGTTGAAGTGGAAAGAATCCTTCACTCTTTGCAACCTCATGTGGTGCTGAAGAAAGAGCACATCCAACTTGGTCTCAAGATTCTTGAACGCCTCAAACACGTTCAAGACATGCATGATTTCATTGAAACGTGCAAACTTGTTGACACATTTGGACAGCTTAACTATTCTAAGAAACGCACCATCACGAGCAAAGTTGTTGAAGACCACTTCACACATCATCTTGTACCCCTGTAGAGACTGAGGCTTTAGGCCGAGAGTCTTCCACACCTTGGAAGGCTAAGACGCCAATCTCCTTCTTTCAAGGGAAGGATGAAGGTATAGTCCATGCCGGAAGGAAACTTCTGGATTCACATGCGTGAGACAGTTTGTATGATATCTACTGGATATGCAAGACCATCTGAGGGGAAGGATGCTTTAGTACGAGAGGAACAGGCATTCGGCGCCACTAGTCTACCGGTTGTCTGACAAGGCACGCCGGGCAGCCACGCGCTGAGGGATAAGAGCTGAATGCATCTAAGCTCGAAACCCTCCTCGAAAAGAGATGGAGAGCCCCTGTAGAAGACAGGTTTGATAGGGGTGCGGTGTACACGCCGAGGCAACGAGGCGTTCAGCCGGCACCAACTAACCGCTCGACTTTTAAGCTTTTACGTGAGAAGGAACTACTCTTGCTTGTGTACCTTTTATTGTATTGAGTTCTTTTTACTTGTTACTGGTGAGCTAAAGCTCACGCACGTAATAGAATTGTTAATAAGCTGTTTATTTTATCAATATAATTTCTAAAAAAGATTATTAGTATAAGAAATAAAATTATTAAAACTGCTTTGTAATATTTATTAATGTAATATAATACATTAATTATAAATTTTTGATATTTAATAATAGTTTTATCTTCTATGTTTCTTAATATTAAGTAAATGTTACTACTCTCAATATCTATATCTTGAGATTTCAAATTATTACTTATTACTTTGAAGTCTTCACTCTTTTTTATCTTATCAAAGTTTGAATTAATAGTATAAATAATTGATGAATACCTTTCATTATTAAAAATATCTTTTATATTTTTCAAAAATTCTTCTAGTAATTTAATATTATCTTCTTTAGTAAAATCTAGGTAAATAATAAAATAATCTAAATAATTTTTTAATTTTGTCAAATCATCATATGTATTACTTCTTCTATTAATATCATAATTTGCATGATCTTTAATAGCTGGTATTAAGTCTTTTTTAATTTTTATAATAATTTTTTCTTTATTATCCTTTATACCTTTTAATAAAATATCTATATCTATAATTATAATATCTTTTCTTTGTAAGAAAAGCTTTCTGTCAATAATTAAAAAAATAAGAAATAACAAAAAAAACAAAATAGAAAGTAAGTATTTTTTATTTAAATAAAAATAAAATGTAAGTATTAAAAATAAAATAAGAAGTGATCTTATAATACCTATTAAAATCCATAAAACTATTTTGAAATACCACTTATCTCTTATTTTAATACATAAATTATTAATCCATTTGTGTGTCATTTTCATTATTTGCATGATTAGTTTGAGTAGTTCACTACTTTATAAGTTTCTCTTTGTTCTTTGATAGTTAATGGATCTCTGGGATTTTTATTTTATATACTTTATACTTTTTTTCTTCATTATATATCTCATAATAATATTCACCTCATTATTAAAGCCTTTTTGCTAATAAGATAGTAAAACTTATAAACTAAGGTGAATATAACTATTTAATATAGGAGAAATTAAACTAGAAGACTATGTTTGCGAGATATGTTGACGTAACTATAAAACTACTGTGGAAAAAATTGAGAAAACGAAAAACAGAAGAAAATAAAAATGAGAGAGAAGAAAAAATTGATTGGAACTTGTTGCATTTAACTTCTGAGAATAATAGAAAGCAAATAGAGGTCAAATTAGAAGAAATAAAGAAAAAAAGAGGTCAGATTATTACTTGGAGTTTAGAAGTAGAGGAATTGTTAGAAGGGGTATTAACTAATTATTTTATAAGAGTTGATAATAAAAAAATACAATTTTTTGAGATAGAAGTAATGAGGAGTATGAAATTTGATATTAAAGTTCAATTATTTGAAAAAATTCTTATGAATGAAGGATATGATAATGAAAGATCCAAAAAGATAATATCGATGATAAGAAACGTCCAACAAGCGAGGACTAAAGCAGCTCATTGGAGAAATTTAGTCTTTCTTCAAAAAGGGGAGGTAAGATTAAGAAAGAAAAGCGAATTCCTTGAAGAAGAAACACTTTCTTTAAGCGATGAAATGTTAAAAAAACTAGAAGAAGATAAAGAATATGTTTTCCAAGAAGTAATTAAATTCAATAGATGGTTTTGGGATAAGGAGATAAAATATTTTAATGAATACTTTAAAAAAAATGAAAATAAAAAATCTAAATCAGAGAAAGATAAAAATGTCTGAATGTTTTACTGTTTATACTGATGATTTGAAAGGAATTTTAAGCCCAGTGCTTGTTTTATCGACGCATCAACAACAGTATACACCACCGGAATCAATATGAAAGCACCAGAAGTAGCTACAGCTATCATTTGAAAATAATCGCTTATATTAATTTTAATAACAATCAAAAAGATTAAATAAGACAAAGTTCTTAAATTTTCTATGAATTTAGAAGATATAATTCCAAAATTGAACTACGACAATTTTTACAAATTCTTAGTTTCTCTTTCACTAATAGCAATTATCCTTTTCAGTATTCTGACTGCGCAAATGATTCAACTTTATGCTGTCTCTCAAAATAATACTCTCTATGAATTGAGTGTAATTGCTTATTCTATACTTACTGTTCTCTCTACCGGTTCTTTTGTATGGGGTATGAAAAAATGGTATGCTATGCAAAAAGAAATAGATAAAAAGCGCTCTACTGAAACAAAAAAGTTAGAAGCTGAAGCCGAGAAATTGAGAGTAGAAGCAAATAATATAGAGCTTGGTGCTCAAAATAAGCCATTCTTAGGAAGAAGATAAATAAACAAAATTGAAATTTATTACTAGTTGTTTTAGTAAGATAATAAAACTTATATACCAAAGGAGATATAATTACTTAATAAACGTTTTAGACGTAAATAGGTTCCTCATGAAACAACAAAAGAGCCAAAAATCTGCTCTAAATACAAGTCACCTTATTGGAATATGTCGAGAAATAATTAGAATAGAAAATGACTGATCAAAAAACAAATATTAATGAACTGAAAGAGAAAATAAAAAAATTTTGTGAAGATAGAGATTGGGACCAATTTCATAATGCAAAAGAATTGACTATAGGAATTATTACGGAAGCTTCTGAATTACTTCAACATTTTCGTTTTAAATCTGAAAAAGAAGTCGAAGCTATGTTTCAAGACCAATCTAAGAAACAAGAAATTTCTGAGGAAATGGCAGATGTGTTATATTTTTTAATTAGACTTTCTCAAAAATATAATATTGATTTGACAACAGAATTAAATAAAAAAATTCAAAAAAATGAACAAAAGTACCCTATAGAAAAAAGTAAGGGAAGTAATAAAAAATATACGGAGTATTAAATATGAGATTATATGAAGGAACTATTCAACAATTTAAAGACGATGTTCTAGATAATAAAATTGGAGATATTTTAAAAAAAAGATTTGAAGATTATTATAAACGGTCTTCTAATGAGAGAGAAGTAAGATCTTGGAATAATTCATTAACAAAATTTAAAGATGTCTTGGACGCTTCTCAACTTTCAGATAATAATATAATTGTTGAATACGAGTTGCCTTTCTCAGAAAAAAGAGTAGATGTTCTTTTATTTGGAAGAGATGAAAAAGAAGATGATAATATTATAATTGTTGAATTGAAACAATGGTCAAATGAATATGTTCAAGATTCTGAAGATGAGGGAATAGTGATTGTCGACTATGGCAATTTTAAAAAGCTAGAACCTCATCCAAGTTTGCAAGTTGAGGGTTATTTTTGGCATTTGAAAGATTATATGACTATTTTTGAAGAAAATAAATTTGCCTTATTAAGTGCGTTTGTTTATTGCCATAATTATACAAGAGGAACTAATGAGGTACTTTATCTTCCAAAATTCGAAAAAAGCATAAATGAATATCCTCTATTTTCAAAGCAAGAAAGAATTGATTTAGGAAATTATATTAAAAGAAAATTAAATAAAGGGAAAGGGAAAGAAGTCTTAGAGAGATTTAATTTTAGTATTCTAAAACCTTCTAAGAAATTGTTAGAACATACTGGAGAAATGATTAATCAGCAACAAATATTTCATCTTATTGATGAACAGATAACCTCATATAAAACAATTATGAGCAAAGCAAAAAAAATATCAAAAAGCAAAGAAAAAGCAGTAGTAATAGTTCCTGGAGGTCCGGGAACTGGAAAATCAGTTATTGCCTTAGAGGTTATGGGAGAACTACTTAGAAGTGGAATAGAGGTGGTACACGCAACAGGCTCTTCTGCCTTTACAAATACATTAAGAAAAATCTTGGGAGTGAGATCTTCAACACAATTTAAATTCTTTAATAGTTTTATGAATCATAAAGAAGTAGAAGTATTAATTTGTGATGAAGCACATAGAATGAGGAAAACTAGTGAAAATAGATATACTTCAAGACGTTTAAGAACAGGGGAACCACAAATTGACGAATTGATTAAAGTTGCAAAATTATCCATATTTTTTATAGATGAACATCAAGTAGTTAGGCCTAATGAGATCGGAAGCATAGAACTAATTAAGGAATCTGCAAAAAAATTAGGAGTAAAAGAAGAGAATATTCATCATATGCCTGAATTAAAAACTCAATTTAGATGTGGAGGCTCTGCACAATATCTTAATTGGGTTGAAAATATTTTAAAGATAGATGAAAATGGAGATAAAATTTATATGAAAGATGAAAATAAGATTGAATTTACTATAGTGGATTCTCCCGAAGAACTTAAGAAAAAAATAGATGAAAAAAATAAAGAAAAGAAAAATTCTTCTAGAATCGTTGCTAGTTTTTGTTGGCCATGGAGTAAGCCAAGAATTGATGGAACTTTGGTTAATGATGTAAAAATAGGAGATTTTGAAATGCCATGGGAAAAGAAAGATCAATTTTGGAAATGGGCTACAGATGATAGTGGAATGACTCAAGTTGGAACAGTTTATACAGCGCAAGGATTCGAATTTGATTATATAGGAATAATCTTCTGTAGGGATTTAGTGTGGAATAAAGAGAAAAAAGATTGGGAAGCAAAACCTGAAAATTCATATGATAAAGAAGCAAAAAGGAATAATCCTCATCTTCTAAAACATCTTAAAAATGTCTATAGGGTTTTATTATCTAGGGCACATAAAGGAGTTTATGTTTATTTCATGGACAATGATACTGAAGAATATTTTAAAAGTAGAATAAATCATAGATAATAAATTAACTCCTTAAACTCTTTACTTTTTTTATCCAGTGATTTAATGTATCTAACTAATATTCTCTTACCCTCCTCAGAAGAAAAATCTACGAATTTTATTCTTTGATTTTTCACTTTTCTAAATTGTTTTAAACGTACATCAACATAATATCCGTTAAATATACTTAACTTTTTAGTCATATCTAACGTAAAAAGTTTATCATTAATAGATTTATGTGAATTTTTTCGAAAGATTTTCAGTTTTTTCGTAAATTTTAGTTACACACGTTTTGATAGGTATACTATTTTTGAGATTAAGGAAAAAACGTTTATTATTTAATAAACTTTAGTTTAAAATAGTATATATTCACTTTTGAATAATTTCAATATAATTATCACTTTCGTTATTTGGATTAAAATGAAGAGCCATATTATTCTGTACAAAAAAATCTGTTCCTATAATTGATGGAAAATTTTGTGATTCTGTTTGTGCTTTTCCTGTTTTTCTTGTTGTCTTTGATACTGCAAAATAATCTAATTTTAAACTATAGGTTTTATTATCTTCTATTTTAAAATGAAAAGTAAATCCTTTTGTTTTGAATAATTCATAAGGTGAACCACCCATTCTCATGTTTTCTAATTTTGGTAGAGAATTAATAGGTAAACTAAATTTAAATGCTTCTCCTTCTGAAAAGAAAGAACGACTACTTCCTGTATCGATAACAAAAATGATTTTTTTAAATCCTATTCGATATGCTGGAGACGTTACCACGGAATTTAAGATAAGTTGACCTGCAACAAATTTTAAAGGTATTCTCATGTTACTCTTTTAAAGTACTATTGCTATCTTAGAAACAAAATATACTAAAGTGTCTGTTATATTTATTTCCTGTTTCTTTACTTTTTTAATAAGGTCTGTTATTAATTTAGCGTGATCTATAACTTTACCCTCTTTAATTGCAATAAATTCTTCATTATACTTATCTTGTAAATAATTAAGGTTGTTTTTAACCCAATCTAAATCAGACTCATTTTGATTTAATAATTCTAGGACTTGTGGATTTGTTTCCATTAGTTTTTAACCTCGTTTCTTGTTGATGATAATATTTTAAAATGTTACTACTTTATAAATTTATCAAATTTGATTATTACTACTCTTATAATCTTGGTAATATGCCCTTTAATTAATTTATTGAAATTGAGTATACACATTCTTTTTTAACTCGAGCGTGAGGCGAAGCCGAACCAATAAATAGACAAAAGAACCCAATCACATAACAACAATCACTATCCATCCTTGAAATGTTTCATCTTTCAAATAACGATCTACCTCTACTCTTTTTCTTATTCCTCTTCTAATGCACTATAGAAGTAATTATCACTATATTTCTGCTTTGTGTCTTCGCTTACCGTCTGCCAAATCTTGATGGAGATCTTGAGTCGTGTCTTGAAAAACTTCCTTTTTTTCTGCCAAAGGATCCTTTGCCGTCTCGGTCACTGCCATGGTTGTAGTCATGTCTTGCATCTGAACCAAATCTTCTTTGACCTCTTGATTGCCATCCACTTCTCCCCTGCCATTGACCTGAAGAAGGTTTATGTGCGCTTGTTTGTACTATGGCAAATGTTGGCGATGGCTGCTTTTCTATATGTGCGTTTATGTGCCTCTCCATCTGCTTAAATTCTGAGAAATCTTCCCTTGACACAAAACTAATGGCAATGCCGTTTTTTCCCGCTCGCGCAGTCCTTCCAATCCTGTGGATATATTCTCTGCCAGTCTTCGGAACATCATAATTATACACGTGAGACACATCTTTAATGTCAAGACCTCGCGCAGCAATATCAGTGCATACCAGTATTACAATATCTTTTGAGTGAAAAGCTTGCAGCACACTTGAACGCTTGTTTTGCGAATGGCCGCCATGAATAGACTTCGCATGTATTCCATTTGCTCCTAAATTTCTCGTTACCTTATCTGTGTTTCTTCGCGTGTTACAAAACACCATCACCACACCATTCTTTTCCTGCTTCAGCAAATGGGCGAGCAGAGAAAACTTTGTCTCCTGAGACACCTCATAATACACTTGGCACAACTTGGAAGGATCAACTCTTTCTCCTGCGGTCACACGTACTGGATTTTTCATATACTTCTTCGCCATGTACTCAATGTCTTGCGAGATTGTTGCAGAAAATAGGAGTGTTTGCCGATGTAGAGGACATGATTTTATGATAAATTCAACATCACGAATAAAACCCATGTCGAGCATTCTATCTGCCTCATCCAACACGAGAAACTTCACCCGAGAAAGATTCAGCGTTCCTCTTTTGAGATGGTCAAGCAGCCTTCCTGGGGTGCCTACAACAATGTCTGCATGCCTTAAATTGCTTATCTGCGGATTCATCGAAACCCCCCCATACACTTGCACCACCCGAAGCCTTTTTTTATGAGAAAACTTCGCGATTGTCTGTCCCACTTGCTCAGCCAGCTCTCTCGTAGGAGTGAGAATCAATGCTTGCAATCCAGCACCTGGAGCAGTCATGTCTATCATTCCCGCGCCAAACGCAAGCGTCTTCCCTGAACCTGTTGCAGACGAGCCAATAACATCCTTGCCTGCGAGAACTAAGGGAATGGTTTTTTCCTGCACTTCGCTCGGACTTTCAAACCCCTCATGATGGATAGCCTCAAGGAGCCCTTCACTAAGATTTAAATGCCTAAATTTTTCCATATTTATTGCTCATAATAAGATACACAAGAGATTTACCTTTACCTAGTAATGTTTGCCACAAGTGATTATATAAACCTTAGGTTTTTCTGAGCTGTAAAGTTAGCGTCAGGTCTTATGAAGTTATGTAACTCTTTTTTCAATCAAAAATATTTCATGTCCTCATAATCATATTCCATATAACATTCTTATACATAACCTTTATAACCTCTTTTTTAATTATTCCTCTTTATGGCTAAACGCGGAGACAAACCTGAAGGAATGCCTGGATTTCGTATCCTTGGAGGATCAGTTCCCAAAGAACTCTTCGGCTTATTGAGCGGAATGATGGGAGGAAGATCTGATGATGATCATGAAGCGTTGCAACTCGCATCTGCCGTTAAAACCCCTCTCGAAACACTGTGCAATGCCATTCTCCGCAACGAACACGCATTGATTGACATCAACACCTCACTCAGAGGAACCTTCACTCACGCTGATTTCGTGCACGCAGCACTCGAAGAAGAGCGCAACTCCCTATCCTTCTTTCCCATCATGCATAATGAAGTTCGGAGCGTTGTGACTGATTTAGTGGACAAATATCTCCGAATAGGCACTGAATACGACCAGTTTGTGAAGGGAAGACTCATCCACGGAGAAGATGTTGATGCTGCTCCCAGAGACGCAATGGTTGCTGCAAAAAAAGCAACAAACATTCTTTCTGATGCCACCTCTTTATACGTTGCTGCAAAAATAGGCATTCCCCAGCTCCTTGAAAACTTGAGAAAATCATTTGTCGAGTATAACAAATACTTGCAAGATCGATTTATCAAGAGAGATGGTGAAAAAAAGGCTCATGAAGGACAAGTCATCCACATCGTACGGCCAGGCGAAGAACCACGAAACACCCCTTTTGCCCGTGTTAGACTTGTCAACGGCAATCCTGCACTCACAGATACGCTCATAGAGCTTGCAGACGCTGTTCCTGATTACAAAGAAACAACCACCTACCGCGAAGGAAGAAAACCGCTGAAAACACGCACTGTCAGCAGCTTTGCAATTGAAGATGCAGCTCAACAGCTTGCCGCAGTCTCAGATGAAAAATTGTTAGGCTACCTTACCGATCCTTCCACGTTCTTCAGACTCATCGGAGGGGCGCTTGCCGATTTTTACGCTGTTTTTGCACGACTTGACCCTCATCACCGCGCGCTGTTAGCGCTTCCGCAACACCGATTATTCCTTGAAGATCCTGGAGCATTGCAAAAGGCAATGGATGAAAACGGAAAAAAAGTCACCCGCGAAATTGAACGCTTACAGTCCATTGATCTTGATGGCATTGTGCAACATGATGAAGATGTTCAACCCCAAAATAGACGAGAAAAAGACCACTTCGCACTCCGAGAGAAATTATTTGGTATTCTTCACAAAGGCATGGGAACACTTTCAACAGTAGAAGATCCGTATGATAGAAGAGATGCAGCGAGAAACGTGATTACAGAGGCAGTTGACGTCAAAGCAAAAATACAAGATGTGCTCATGACCACTGGAGCTCGCCGATTAAAAAAAGACATTGATGCAGACAATGAATTTTATGTGGGCAGGCAACACGGCCACGGTCAATTCCACTTTGAACGAAAACCTACACCCACCGTTGCTTTAGAAGACGTTGTGGGAGAAAGCTTTGACAGAGCAAAACAACACCTCACGGAAGTGATTGAAACAGGATCTGTATCCCGAGTTATGACTTTAAGCGCACCTGGCAGAAAAATACGCAGCAACATCCTCCTTATCGGACCCTATGGATGCGGAAAAACAGAACTTGCACGCGCAGTCGCTGGAGACAGGAGAGTTATCGGCGCAAGCGTCAGCGTGGCAAATACGCTAACCGCGTTCATGCACGAATCAGTCGGCAACGTGAAACGCATCTACGACCAAGCAGTTGAACTCCTCAGCGGCGCGAGAAACATGAAACCTGTTGTGCTCATCTTAGATGAATTTGACGGGTGGTTTGTCAAAGGAAGCACCGGCACTTATACTGATACAGACATGCAACAAATTGAAAACATCTTCCTGGAAGTGCTTGACGGCATGGAAGATTACAATGGCATTGTGACTGTTGCCATGACTAACAACCCGAGAGCAGTACCTCCGGGCATTTTACGCAGATTTCGATATGTTGACATTGTGGGACAACTGACGCAGCCCGAACGCACATACCTGCTTGGCAGATTTTTAGAAAAGAGCTTGCCGCTCGAAGCAGGGATTGCAGCCCATTATGATGGATGGGCAACAAAACTTATCGATGCACCTGGAGATGTGGTGAGAAAGGTTGTTGACGAAGTCCATTTTTCACTTCTTCCCCGCTTCGTTGCAGAACATCCTCAAACCGCAAGAAGAATGGAACGCGTCTTGCAAAATAGAGAACGAAGCACTGGATCCTTAACTGATCACGATGTTGCGTACGTGAAAGAACGATTGGAACGTGCAGGATATGTTGTTACTCCTGCATTGGTTGACACTTCTATTGACCGCCTTCTCAAACAACCACCCATCCGCATGCAAATCCAAACAGCACGCAAAGTATACCAAGACGCGCAAGAACTCCTTGCAGAACTTGCAAGCCACGGAGGAGCTCAGTTTGGATTTAAACATCGAAGCGACTTGTTTGACGTTGGCAGAGAATAATCTATTAGCCTTATAAACTCCTTATCATACTTTTCCTCATTCAACTCCTCTCTCATTCCAACCGATACTTTTAAATATCAGTTGATATCTTATATTATCAAATGAAAAGAAAAAATATCAAAAAAACAATTCAAGAGTATTTCTTCATCAATCCCACTGGGAAGCTCTGGGTGAGAGAACTAGAAAGAACACTTCACCTCCCCTTACCTTCTGTCATCAGATACTGCAGAGAATTAGAAAAAGAAGGCATTCTGAAAACAATAAAAACTGGGAATGTCACTTTTTACACTGCAGACAGGACAAACACACGATACCTCTTGGAAAAAAAACTCTTTAATATAAGACAGATCCATCACTCAGGAATTTTAGACTATCTCAGACAAACAATGAGCAATCCCATCATCATTATCTTTGGATCCTATGCTCAAGGAGAAGACATAGAGTCAAGCGACATTGACCTTTACATAGAAACTCCTTCTCCCAAAAAGATAAACCTGGAAAAATTTGAAAAGATACTCAAACGAAAAATACAAGTTTTCAAATACAATAATATCCACAGCATACCCAATAAGCATTTAGCCAATAATGTCATCAATGGAATTATATTAAACAACCATATAAGAGTATTCACATGAAAGAAGCTTCCTGGGATGATTGCATGGAGAATTACTCTGCAAAAAAAGTTTCCCCTAATGTAGAAAGGGCAAACTCTTTAATTGAAACGGCAGAAGAAAGAATACGAATCATAAAAGAGATAGATAAAAACAACTGTAACTTTGTATTTGAAGATTATTATACCTCTTTATTAGAACTCTTGCAAGCATTGATTATCAAGAAAGGTTATATCATACTGAATCACCTTTGCATAGGATATTATGTTCGTGATGTTCTCAAGAAAGGTGATATGTATACTGTCTTTGATGATGTACGGTATAAAAGAAATGCCCTCACCTATTATGGAACTAGAATGGATTTTGAAACTGCAAGAGAAGCGATACACAAATGCATAAAGTTAATAAAAGAAATCAAAGAGATACTTCAATGAAAAAGTTCATTACTGAAACAGATGCGAAGGGGAATCTCATTAGTTTCTCAATAGTTTATCTGAACTTTTTGAAAACCAATCTATACTCCTGTGAGCGTAAGCGAACCCGTTCCTTGACAGAAAAACACAACCCTTAAAAACACGTTATTCTTCCTTATTTTCTGTAGGGATCGACTCACTGTCGTTAACTCGCGAGAGTTGATGAGGAAAGTCCGCCCTCCTTTGGATATTGCAAGAATATCCTTCCCCTTGCACAAGGGAGCCACTCTCCACGGAGAGATTGGGAAACCAATGGCAACCGCTCAGAAACGACACGACCTGCCAATCGCGATGATGTCGCAACGCTTCAACGCGTTGAACACTAGAAATGGTGTTTTGAATCGCTCCGCGAGGACGCGAGAGATAACCGATTGAGCACGGTGGCAGGAAGCGATGAAACGGCGAGCCCTGGCTGGAGCAAGTCTTTAAGACGCTTAGTCACATGTGAGACACACCGTCTGGAAACAGGGTGTGACAGAAGGCGGCTTACGTATCCCTACACTCTTTTTTAATATTGATGCTTGAAAACGATTTTCTCTAGATAAAGTTCATTCTTCTCTTTGCCATACGAAAACAGTATTCGCAGCTTTCCTATCCTTACCCTACAGCTTCCCTTCAAATCATACTGGAGATGCTTGTACCTTTCTGGATTTAGCGCTACTTCCTCAATTTTCTTTTTGATCGCATCTTGAAATAACCTTTCTACTTTCTGAAAATCTTTTGAGAACTCTTTCGTCGGGAGAATCTTATAAGGCATTCCAATCGTCGAACTCCCTCTTCTTTACCTGTTCTTTTGCCTTCTTATACGATTCCATAAAGGATACATCATCCATTAATTCAAGAGACTCCACGATCACATCAAACTCTTCTTTCACCCTTTTCAGGTCTGCAAGCGCCTGCTTATTCAAAGAAATTTTCTTATCCATCACTTGTTCTATTTGATTCATGTTTTTAAACCCTTTGCTTTTACTTTAAATTTTGTCTTTAAGTTTCTTTCCTTCAAAAATCCGAAAGATTTCCGTATGTATTGAATATTACAGTCATGCAACAATTATTTATAACTGTGAAACCCTGATTCTCTCTTAGTTATCTACCACCATCCTAAGATTCTTCCAATAAAAATTACTATAATGATTACAAGAATGATATCAGCTAAGCTTATTTTATCCAACCATTTCTCCACAAATTTCAACCCAAATCACCTTTTTTTCATTTTATATGCTGCATATCCTAATATTAAAATAAAAGTTGTTGCACTTAATAAAAGTATCCATCTATTTTTAATTAATTGGAGAAATTGAAAGAGGTTGTTGATAACAAGGATTGTTAAACTCCCTGTTAATAAGACAATGTACGTGACTGGATTTTTCTTGAAATTGTCTAAGAAAACCATCGAACATCTTTCTATTTTATCTTCTCTTTCCTTTATCTCTTTTATTCACAAAAATACGAAAACTTTCCGAAACTGTCGAACATCATAATCATAAGCCAAAACTTTAAATACTCCCCTTTCTTTTTTATGGGTATGGAAGACCAACCGATGACACGAACAGGGTATTTTTCTTGCGATTTAGTTCCTCATCCTGAAGGACATTTTCAGATCGGTGGAGCACTCTATCGCCCAGAATGGGGAAGACCGCCAAGTATGGCTACACATGAAGAACTTGTGAAACGCATGGTTGCAGAAGGGGTACGTGTTGGTACTGCACATTATGATTTACACAACACTCTTCCAGAACGTATTCACGTTGAAGCGCTTGATCCTGAAGGAGTGTTAACTGCGAGAATCGCCCCTCGCACAGATTGGAAAATTATTTCCTTCAAGAGTTGGTAGCTCCACTATTATTATACCTATTTGAGAAACTCTTCTCTTCAATTTTTATTTTTAACTGTCCTTTCCTTTATGCCATTCAATGTGACCATGAATCTTTCTGTCAACACTTGCAATTTTATTATTCATATGAATCAAATAGCTTCCTATGCCAAACGTTATTGTCAAGTTCAAAATAACTAACCCTAAAATTATATCCTCTATCTCCCAACTTCCACCTGCTAGCTTTTTTATTATTTGAAACGCTAACAAAGCTGCTAAAATATATGCAACAATTTGAGCAATAGTTGCTAAGGCCTTTTCCATATTTTTCATCTGTTACCCGCCACTTCCATATATTCGAGAGATTAAGAGAATACTCGCTAGAAGAATAATTAAAAATAATACAAAAAGAGTAACATGTATCAACTTCTCTGTGTATTTATCACTCACTCTTTTCTGCTCTCTTTCTTCTTTTTGCAAACTTACTTCACCTCAATCTTTTGAACCTCAACAATAATAGTGTATCTTTTAACCACCCTTTTCTCCATAAAATATCATTTAAATATTTTTGCCTTCAAAAACTGAAATTCTTCCGAGAACTACGCAGCTTTCACAACACTACACTTATGCTGCACACATTTGACATCAGCAGTGCAGGTCCAATCATTCGAAATCATTGTTAGACATGCAATGTCCTTGCACTTCTCTTCAATAGTGTCCTCCCACGACTTTTTAAATTCCTTGCTCACTGCACCTGCCTTCCCACCATAATTACACCCACAACAATCTGCATTCACCCGCACGCAATCATCATCCTTCCTGCACGTTCGTAATGAAGCAGTCAATTCAGGCAACTTTTCTGGGGGAAGCTTTACTTGCGGAGGCTCTTGCGGACAATCTTCAGGACATTCTAAAATACCACAATCTTCCGTGCACCCATAGGGATCACAGTTTGAAGGAGTACATTTTTCAAACGGATCACAAATATTATCTCCACACGTCGCACACTGCTGCTCTTTCACGCCACTTCTCGTGTATTCGGCACACTTCTCATTTGTAATAGGCTCAGGATCAGGAGCCTGTGGAATCGGACGCGGCTCTGGCTGCGTGCATGCGGTGAGAATAATCAGCATGCTTAAAATGAGAATGATTATCACCAGAACTCTTTTTTGCATTCTTTTCTCCTCATTCTTCAGTTATATAACTCTTTCTTTTTATCCACTATCACTCACATTTATAAATACCTTTTTCATTCCTCTTCGAAAGGAATCATACTATGACCTTTGACATCTGCTTCTTCGAAGCCTTTGCAGAAGAAGAACACGCACTTGTAACACTTCTCCCCAAACACATCACCGCACAGTTTGTTTCCCACACCATCCAAGAATCAGGCGTGAAAAAACCGCCTGCAGCACTCATCAGCATCCGCACCCAATCTCGCGTCCCAGACGAATGGCTTCCCCACATTTCTGGCATTCTTTCAAGAACCACAGGATATGACCATCTTCTTCCTTACATTTCCCATGTTCCTTGCGGCTATCTTCCGAACTACTGCACACAATCTGTTGCAGAACAAGCACTTCTCTTCATTTTTAGTCTTGCACGCAAACTTCCCCAGCAACTCCTTCACTTTCAAGATTTTAACAGAAACAACTTGACCGGCATTGAGCTTCGAGACAAACACGTGCTCATCGTTGGCATGGGGAATATAGGATATGCTATTTACACATTGACAAAAGCACTCGGCATGAAACCACAAGGTGTTGACATCACCCGAGCGCACAAGAACGTTGCCTACACTGACATTCACACCGGCATCCGCGATGCAGACTTCATCATCTCTGCCATGAACCTCACTTCACACAATAAAGGCTACTTTTCCTACGCGCTTCTCAAACAAGCAAAAAAAGGAGCTTTTTTCATTAACGTTGCACGCGGCGAACACGCCTCAGCAGTTGACTTACTTCAATTGATGCAAGAAAAACATCTCGGAGGAATTGCTTTAGATGTGTACACAGATGAACCACACGTTGCAGCACTCTTTCGAAGCAAAAAGAAAAACCACAACCAAGAATTCCAAGCACTTCTCGCATTATCACACACAGAAAATGTTATTCTTACTCCTCACAACTCCTTTAACACTATAGAAGCAGTAGCCGAAAAAACAAGACAAACTGTCGAACAAATCATTCGTTTCATACAAAAAAAACAGTTTACCTGGCAGCTTCCAAATCAACCCTCACTTTAGAACTCTTTCTCTTCAAAAAATTTAAAAGAAAAAAAGGAAGAAAAACTTACTGCGTTCTCTTCCATGAATAGATAGCCCATCCACCCACAATGATGTGCAGAATCGTGTCTGCAGGATTCTCCAGGTTTGCACCCAGAAAACTTGGGCTAAAGATGCTGTACAATCCAATAAGGATTCCAACAATACCCAGGACAAGCACTAATGGTTTTTGCACACTCATCGGAAGGGCAAAGGACGCTAATAAGCCGATAATACCCACGACAAGATGCGCCCAGTTCTCTCCATTATCAAACCACCAGGCAGCACCAAAAATGCTTTGCTCCTCTGTTGGTCCAATAACGCCAAAGAACCCGATGATCCCGACAAGGATCAACACAATACCACCCACTAACAAGAAGTTTTTGGCATTAAAAAATTCCATATCTTATCAACTCCGCTGTTTTTAATACCCTTTTCAACCCCCTTTTATTCTTAAACTTTTCTTTACTCAAATCCTCCTATTCCACAACGCTTTTAAACTATTACCGTCTCTTTTTTGTTATGGCAGACAAAATCCAGCTTCCCCAGAGCGGTGGAGGCATTATCCGCTACTCTGATGACTACCAAAGCAAGATCGAAATGGGACCATGGATGGTTGTGGTGATGATTATTGTGATTATCTTCATTGAAATATTACTCCACACCAAACTGTTTGGCATTCTCGGCTAATCAAGTTTTGACTGCATCACTTTCAGATCAGGACTCAAGATCTGCACCGTATCTTCCTTTGACCTTAACCCCCGATAAATGCGTTGTAAGAACTCCCTTCTCGCCTTGTCAAAATAAAACTCCATACAATCATCCGGCTTCGACTCCTTCAACACGCGCCAAAACAAGGAAGACATGCTTGGAAAAGGATACTTTGTCAAGACAATCGCATTGCACATCTCTCCCGGCAAATCCACACCCCTATTACACTTCGTTGAATATAACACCTTTATCTTTCCTTCCTTAAACCACTGCAATAACTGGCCGCTCTTATACTTCTCCTGCTGCTCCCGCAACTTCTCCTGAGACATGACAGATAGATTCCACTTTTCTTTCTCTGTTTCTGTCGGTAAATCTTGAAAGCTGTTGACATGCACCAAAATAGGTGGCTTTGCAAGCTGAATGGCAGCATCCAAGGCACGCACATACTCCTCCCGCGTCACTCGCCCGGACTCAAACTCACGATAACGACAATTCTTTTCCTTCCCTGTCCTTACATGAGTCGCCTTTCCCAGATGCTTTCCTTCAGCCTCAATGACCTTGAACTCGCGAATACCAAAAATATCTTTCAATACCTTCTTTGAATGGAGCGTTCCGGACATCATGACAAACACCTTGTTCTTATCCAGAAAATCCTTCATCTTCTTCTCTAAGTTCACATTCACCACATGCGCGATCACCTGATTCTTCCGCACCTCAAACTGCACATATGTTGCATCCACCATGTGCTCAAAATGCTTCGCTACTGCAAATATATACTCAAAATCCTCATACTCCAACAACTGCTCATTACTCGCTATCAGATTGAACAACTCCAACAGCTTCGTATCCGCAAGCTTCACCAACTCATTCTCCTCAACCAAATTCTTCAACCACCTGCTCTTCAACACTGTATCCACAGCAGCATACAACTCGCTCAACAAGACCTTCATCTCTGCATCCTTGCACGTTTTTCCAATATCTGCAACACGCTCTGCAAAGAATGTTAAGCTCACCCTCTTTTCATTTCCCAAATTATCTAAAAACTCATCACACTCATCAATAATCTCCACATCCGTTGCTGGTTTCCTTTCCATCACATTCTCCAGCTCATACTTTTTTGCATTAAAAATGAGCACATCCGCATCCTTATACGCGATAAACTGCCGATAATACGAACAGCCACCCTTTCTTTCATACAATGTAAACTTCTTGTTATTCAAACCAAGGTATTCGTGCTTCTTCGCATCCTTCAACGGATACTCGCCAAACCAATCATTCCCAATAATAGGCGACCAATACGGACACGCAGGAGCAACCGACAACCGCCGCACATCATCAATCGAATCAATCTCCTCCTTCTTTATCAAAGGATTTTTATCCACATAAACTGAAATCAAATCCATGTTCTTCTGCACAATCGGAATCGTGCACGGCAACAACATGTCATCAGCCTTTGATGAAGGATTGTACAAACATGGATGATTATTCCTGCCAGTCAGCACCTTAATTTTTAACTTCTCCCCATTCTCTTTTTTCACACACAACTTCTTCTCATAATCTTCCTCATACTGGCTTTGCAAGTATTTTACTGGAACAACAATAGATGCTTTACCTACCTCCTTTGCAATGTTTAATGCTAATGCGCTCTTGCCGGAACCGCACACCCCATGAATGAAAATAATCTTTTGCCCTTCCTTTATGGATGCAATCACTTCCTCCACCACATCCTGTTGCGTTTTCCCATTGGAAAACTGTAAGGGCGGCAAAAACACATCCTCATCCTTATACAACGACCAGGCCATCTTTTCCTTTTTTCCTCTCTTCTTTTATAAAGACTTGTATGCCAATTGCATCCTGCGCACCACAACCTATATAACTTATTTTCATTGCCCACCATCGGGGTTGTGGTCTAACTTGGTATGATCCCACCTTCGGGAGGTGGAGACTCCGGGTTCGAATCCCGGCAACCCCACTCAGCACAACCCTTTTAAATAATTAAAATTGCTTATTCATCATGTTCCCTGGCATCAATCCAAAGGACTTGCAGAAAGCCATGAAGAAGATGGGCATCAAACAAGAAGAAGTTGATGCAACTGAAGTCATCATCAAATGCACAGACAAAGACATCATCATTCCCAACCCGCAAGTTTCCAAAGTCAACATGATGGGCCAAGAAACGTGGCAAATCGTGGGAGAAGCACATGAGGTTGCTGCCGGAAGCGTTGCAATCACTCCAGAAGACATCGACACAGTCATGAACCAGACTGGCACAACAAAAGAAAAGGCAAAAAAAGCCCTCGAAGAGAACAATGGGGACATTGCCGCAGCAATTCTTGATATAGGCTCAAAATAACCTTTTTTTCCTTCCAAAAACTCATTTTCATGTTATTAGGAGCAATCTTTAAATAGAAGTACCTCCTCTTTCTTCTCTTGTTCACTCAGCACTCACAACAATATTTAAATAAATGTGCTATATATAGAATATATGAAGGAGATCACCCAATTCATCAATGAAGCAACCACCGCATTCAAAATTGCAGACCACCTCGCCTATGTCACCTACCTTGTCGTTCCTGACCCCAAACTTGCCCTCTCTGTTGCAGAAAGACTGCATGAAGCGCTTTGCAAGTGCATGGACGCACTCATCCATCATGAATACCTTTACAAACGCATTGATACTGTCCCGAGCACTTTTCGAGACAAATTCACCCTCCTCAAGCACAACCTAACCACCACCTATGCCATCCCTCATGATATTATCACCACATTGGCAGATCTCGCTGCCCTCATGGAAAGCAAAGCACAGAGTTCTATCGAATTCACCCGCAAAGACAAATACGTCATCGCACTTCGTGATTATCAACTCCACACCATAACCATGCCCAAAATCAAACGCTACATCCCCGCAGTCAAGTCCTTCATCGCACAAGTAAATACTATTATTAACACCCATGGAAATCTTCGAAGAACTCGTTGAAGGCGCGAAAGAAGAACTGAAACGCGCAGACCACAGTATTTATGTGAGCCTCAAATACACGAGAACTGTCGACATCATCAAAAATACCATCAAACGCCTGATCAGCGCGTTTGACATCACCATCATCTGGGCGCTTGAATACCTCAAGAAAACCAAAAAAATTTCAGACATCCCTCCTGTTTCTCGCAAACGCGCCCAACTCCTTGCATCTTCTTTTCCTGTCCTCAAAAAAGAAATCGAATTCTATAACCTCATGCGCGATATTGACTTAGCAACCTTCACCCGAAAAGAAGAATACCGAAAAAATGTTGCTCTTGTCACCAAAATCAATGACAAGCCCCTTGAAGTGAATGTCGAAATACTCAAAAAATACTTCGACAGGACAGTTATCTTTGTTGACACCGTGCATACCATGCTCGAAAAAAAATGAACATTCCCAAACCCTGCATGATCTGCAGCACTGCCATTAACACAAGCACTTGCTCGTCCTGCGGCAACATTGTGTGCACCACCCATTTCGTGCCTCGCAAACACATCTGCACCGACTGCTATAGCCTCATTGCAGATGAATCCTAAACCAAACCTTTAAAAACAAGCACGTGTTCTTCCTCTTATGGCGTTAGTGGCTTCTGTCGCGAGCAGCAAAGGAGGATCAGGAAAAAGCACCACATCCCTCAATCTTGGTGTCGCTCTCAACAAACTCGGAAGAGATGTGTGCGTGATTGACACCAATTTAAGCACTCCTTACCTGAGCATGTACCTCGGCGCACCACACGTTTCTGTTACCCTTCATCATGTCCTCGAAGGCAGCGCCCACATCAATGAAGCGATTTACAAACACAGTTCAGGCACGAAAATACTCCCTGGAAGCATATCCATGCAGAACGTTGGCAGACTCAACCTGGAAGACTTGCAACGGCACCTCCCTGAAATACAATCAGACATCATCATCCTTGACGGCGCACCCGGACTCGACACAGAAGCTCGAGCATCCATCAAACTCGCACATGAAGTCTTAATTGTGACAACACCCGAACTCCCCGCAGTTGCCCAAAGCTTGAAAACAATACGATTAGCGCAACAATTCAAGAAACCCATCACCGGCGTTGTGCTGACACGCGCAGGACACGACCTTGACTTGAAAATCAAAAACATCCAAACCATCCTCGAACATCCCATCATTGGCGTGATCCCTGAAGATCCCTATGTCAAAAGAGCGCTCGTGAAACGAGAACCTGTTGTCCACGCTTTTCCCAACGCACCATCATCACTCGCATACCAAGAACTCGCATCCTACCTTGTCGGACAAGAAGAATTCAAGCACATTCCTGCAAATCAACCTATCCAACGACCAGAACGCGTTGGCTTTTACAAATTCCTTAACTGGTCATTTGGAAAATAACGCATGAACACTTCTTCACACTGTTCTCCAAGTCGCACCGCTTACTCCTCTTCTCCAGCTTCTTCTCCTGACATTCATCACACCCTTCCTGACCATTGTAAAATTATTCCCCCTCCAGGATGCACATCCTTCTCTGAAGAGGAACTCTTCTTTGCGTTTGGCATCACTCCTGACAGCCTCGAACATCACACTACCATTGATGACCCTGACACACCCCTCGAAAAAATTGTCACTCGAAACCTTTTTCTCTTTCGAGAAACACTCGCTGCCTTCATTGTTTCTCTTGGTGGAAGCATTGCTTCTTCATCTTCCTCAAACCCTTGCTCTACAGCGCTCACATACTTTGTCCCTCATCGTATCCTTATATCCTATAATACTCTCAAAACTCGCGCTCGCAAAGAATACTATCACTTTCTCACCTCATTTGCTGCACCTGAGTAAACCGAAACCCTTAAAAGGCATCATACATTCTTGCTCATTATGATCAGCCGAGTTGATTGTCTTCATTAACGCGAACGCTTCAACTACTTCGATTTCTCTTCCATTTCCACTTTCTCTCAGACAATTCTCTTTTCCCTATGGTGGCTGTAGTATAGTCTGGTCAGTACGCGGGACTGTGGATCCTGTAAGCCGGGTTCAAATCCCGGCAGCCACCCTTCTCTCTCTTGGAGGTGTATCATGGATCTTGGATTAGCAAAAGGCACCCGCGACTTGTTTCCAGCGGACAAGATTTTACGAGATACTATTCTGCGCACACTCATTGACACCTTTCAAACATATGGATTTAACCCGTTAGACACACCTATCATCGAACGCTTAGACGTTTTACAACGCAAAGCCATGGCAAACGATGACGTTGCTAAAGAACAATTTACACTCACTGACCAGGGAAACAGGCAACTTGGATTACGCTTTGACTTGACTGTTCCGTTTGCACGATTCATCGGCATGAACAGCAAAACCTTGAAATTACCATTCAAACGCTACCAAATTGGAGAAATATTTCGAGACGGGCCAATCAAACTTGGAAGATACAGACAATTCACCCAGTGTGATGCGGACATTTGCGGCGTTGCAGATCCTATTGCAGACGCAGAACTGCTTCAACTCCTGCAAACTGCGTTCAAAAAACTCAAATTAGACGTGACCATCAAACTCAACAACAGAAAACTCGTTGACGCCCTTCTTGACACTGTAGGCATTCAGCAAGGAAAGCGCAATGATGTCATGCTTGCTCTTGACAAAATTGTGAAATACGGCATTGATGTCGTATATAAAGAACTGCAAGACAAAGGCATTGGCGACGCAACCATTCAGCGCCTCTTTGAAATCGTGCTTGTCAAAGGCACAAATGAAAACAAAATTGCATTCCTTGCAACACAATTACAAAACACCGAAGGACTGGAAGAAATCAAGAGAATCCTCACCCTCACTCCAGGAATTACTTTTGACATCTCTCTCATGCGCGGACTCAGCTATTACACCGGACCGATATTTGAAGTTACCTTAAATGATTCACGACTCACGAGCAGCCTTGCAGGCGGAGGACGATATGACACCTTGATAGGGGAATTCATTGGAGGAGAAACAATCCCTGCAACAGGCATCTCTTTCGGATTGGATACTATTTGCGATGCTTTTACCATTCAAGGCAAAGCACCAGGAACACAAAGCGTTTGCCAAGTGTATATCATTCCCATTAAAACCTTAGAACGATCATTTGAGATTGCAAGCATCTTACGGAAAAAAGAGATTGCCGCAGACATTGATCTTCTCGGAAAAGGAATCAGCAAAAACCTTGACTACGCAAACAAGCTTGGCATCCCGTATGTGCTTATCATTGGCAAGCAAGAACTTGACCAAGGCAAAGTTAAACTGAGAGACATGAAAAGCGGAAAAGAACAACTTCTTACTGTTGAAGAAGTATGCGAAGCTCTCTCTGCGCATTCCTCATAATCATAACCTATTCTCATAACCTTTAAAAACTCCCTTTTTTTATTCTTCCTATGAAAGCGTACCGAACACTTCTTACACTGATGGCAGGAACTGCCCTTACTCTTCTTCCTGGTTGTCGAACTCCTTCTCTTTCCTCTCATGAAGAACTTGCACGCGCACATCAAGAAATACGTCGCGCATTCATCGACTCACCAAATCCTGCACAACAGATTTCAGAACCTCATTATACTGAGCAATCACTCATCAGCCGCGTTGAAAACGCGTTCAGCAAACACGATCCTTGGGTGCTTGAATGGGTGCAACAAGACTACACCGGCGCTTCACCTTTGAAACCTGTTAGACTCGGTGTGCAGCCTCTCGAAGAAATCAAAGTCCTCGGCGCCTTGGGATCTGCAGGACATCATGCTTTTTTTTCTCCAACATTAAGACAACTTGTCTACGCAGAAACAGAAACTCCTGAAGATGAAAAACGTACTACTGAATCAACACACCACGAACTTTCCCACCTTGTCTTCGGACTTCTTATTGATCACCCTGATTATTCTGGACCAAAGAAAGAAGACATTATTACACATGTTACGCAAAAAACCAAAGGAAAAGACTTTGAAAACTTGAGACGCAAAATCACTGCTGCCATTCAAGTTGAAAACCTTAAGACCTTCCTCCCAAAATTTGGTACGTATGTTACTCTTTTATCTACTGTACGACAAACATACACAAAAATACAAGACAAGTTTAAAAGATTTGCAGATGATGAACTTGAACAATACCTTACTCCAGAAGAACGTAACACTCTTACCGTTGCTCGAGAAACTTTTGCCACACGCTACTCTGCATTGCAAGCAGCAAACAGTGAATATGCGCGCGTCTTTGAAAAAGACATCAAACCTTTATCCACCCAATTTGACGCAACCAAAGAAGACCCTGACTTAGAAGTCCTCACCAGATTCTGCTGGCTCCTTTTTGATTCTTTCAAACGATTTGAACCCTTCGCCGATGTTCCTCAGGAAATGAATGCATTGCGAACCCTTGCCACCACTACGTTTAACACTGCTACTGAACGAAAATGTAGCAAACAAATTAAAGACTTGGAGGCTCAAGCAGCAGCAGCTCCTACTCCTGAACTTCGTGCGGAATTCGAAGACGCCATCAAAATGAGTCGCGATCTTTATGGCATGCTGCGACTTTCACAAGAACCTGAAAGCGTGAACGACTCTTTTTCTAGACTTGAAACAAGCTTTTCCTCATTTACTGCAAACACACGCACGATTCTTACTTCTCTTGTTTCTGGAGATAATACTTCAAAAATAGATGCTATTCTCAATAATCCTGATGAAGCACTGGCACGCATGGTTGCTGCAGCTTTTGTACTTCATTTTGGACCTGTTACCCAGGATTATTACCCATTGACACCTGCAGATGAAACATTCCTTGGTAGCTTTACCTTTCGGGGAGCACCTCTGTATGGAAAACAGTTGAGAAGACACGCGCTTGCACGACGCATGATTACTAATGGTCGTGATCCTGCAGACGTTCAGAGGCAACTCTCTGATGCAACATCCTTTACCTACAATGGAGAGACTTTCTCTTTTCCTGCACTCCCCTTCACTCTTCATGGAGGTATTCCTTCCTTCAGAACCTTTTCAGGCACGCGAGAAGAACTTGAAGAAGTCCGTAAACACCTCGAAGCGCTGCACAATCTCCAAGACGAAAAGAATAACTAATTTTTTCCCTTATTCTTGATCAAGAAAAAGTAAATAATTGCACCCAGAAAATGCGTGAAGATAATTACTAATATCCAGGCAATCTTGTGCTCTTTCTGCTTGAACCTTGCTCTGATGCAATCCACAAGCATCCAGATCCAAAACAAGGTTGCGAGAACACCAAGAAAAGGCATCATCATTCCTATTGCTATTCCCACTACTAATAATACAATTGCAACCACAAGGAATACAGCAACGGTCATTTTAACAAGCGAATATCAATCTCCCCAAATGCCACTTGCTGATCCACATCCACCTTCTGCTTGTGCGCCAAATGAAGCAATGGAATAAACGTTGCAATCTTGTCCTCCCTTGCAGGAGAATTCACCAACTCTGAAAACGTCAAGCTTGGCTTTGTCTTGAACCATGCTTTAATTTTTTCATACACGTTATTCATCAACAATGAAATGTCAATCACCTTTTGCGGCATGACTGCCTCACGAATGACGCGCAATTGCGAAACACGTTTCACTCTTCTTCGCTCATCCACTTCCAAGGCTTTTTCCAATGCAGTAATTAACTCCTTAATGGTAATTTGCCTGCGCCGTGGCTGCGGCGTCTTCACCAGCAAATGCGGATACTGCTGCTGGAACATCTCCTGCTCCATGTCCTCCAATAACTCCTCTTCCGGAGGAAACAGCTGGCTGTCCAACGCGGCAATGTGCTCGTGCACCAGCTTATATGATTTTAATCGCAATAAAATAGCAGAGGCAAGCAAGACTTTGCCTGAAATGTGAAAGTTATGATCCTTCAATTGCTTGATGGTTTCCAGATAGCGGTTTGCCAAGAGTGTCAGATCTATATTCCACGGGTCGAGCTGCTCTGATTTCACCAACTCGTAAATAATCGATTGCCACGTGATTTCGTCTTCTTTTGTCAATATATCATAAATTTTATCCTGCATGGAATATTCGTGGGCTTTTCGTGTTATTTAAACCCTTTCCTCCCTTCTTTTTTGTAATAACTTCATAATAGTAACAAATAGAAAGGTTTATATAGGAGTTTTATGTCTCTCCACATATCACCTCTTTTTCCCCAGGAAGCCAACCTTCACGGGTTCGCTTCCCAGGGTTTATTCCCTTCAGACGACAGTCTCTTTTTCCATAATGTTTATCTATATCCTCTCCTGCAGATATTTCATGTTTCAAAAAAGAGGGCAAGTATCTTTAGAAGTTATTTTCATCTATGGATGGGTGTTCATCGTGCTCTTGGTGATTGCTGGAAGCTTGACGTATTATTATTTTAGCATCAAAGGAAGCTTTGAAGGACGAGACCTCTGCTTACTGCCACCAGGATTTGCCTGCACCAATATATATGTTGGCTCAAACTATAACTACACTGGCGGATATAGCAGACAAAACACGATTGATATTTTTGTTTCCAATAATTTAGGCCAAGACTTAGACTTCTTTGCAATCCAAATTAAAAAAGAACAATCCTCTGATGCTTCCAAATGTGGGGGATGGTTCGGCTTCGTTGTGCAACCCAATGTCGGCCTTCTTTATGGCGGAGTTATCACAAATCTCGGCAATTGTGGCTTTGGAGGAAATAAGTGCTCACTTGAATTTAAGAATGGGGAAACGCGAAGAATTTACAGCTTTGGCACTGCACATCCTATAGACCCTCCACTCGGCAACCCCTATATGCCTGCAGTTATTAATCCTATTGTTAGTGGCGTATCTCCACGACTTTGGTGTCCTATTCCCGGAGCAAACGCATCAATCAACTGCTGCACGTATCTTGATGACGTTTTTGAAGGACTTATTGGCCAATCAAGCGTGCCTGGAGGATACTTCACCCCCACACTTTCAGATGTTCCTGCATGCAACTACTTCTGTAACTTTGTTAGTCCCCTCTACAGCAGCTTCGGCACTTACCTTCCTTCATCAGACTTTAAACCAGGAGAGCTTTTTGCAGAAGACTTGATTGTATACTATCGCATCAAGGGAGAAAGCATTATCCACCAGAGACCAGGAAGAATAGTCGCAACCATTGAACCGACGTGCTTCTTTAACGTCTTTGACCCTACAGGAGGATGCTTATAACACATTTCTTATTCACTTTCGCAATCTTTAAATTCCTTCCCCTCCTTTTCCTGCTATGATAGACTTTGACAAGCTCATTTCAGACTACCTCAAACGCGACCGCAAACCCAAAACTATCGGCAGATATTACCCATCAGAATGTGGCAGCTGCTTGAGAAAAGCATACTACAGCTATCTTATTCCCACAGACATTGATGATGACTTGCTAAAAATTTTCCACGTCGGAGACCTTCTTCACACCTTCATCAAAGACGTTTTTTCGAGCGACAAATCAAAAGCAGTTGTAGAACTTGTTGACGCGGAAAAACCCTTCACCATCGAACAAGAAGGATACCTTATTGCAGGACGCATTGACGACCTGCTCCTGCTCAAAACAAACGGCGAACAGGTTCTTGTTGAAGTGAAATCAACCGCATACCTCAGCAGCTCTCCTGAACCCTCACTCTCCCATATCCTCCAACTCCAATTATACCTTCACGCAACCAACATTCCGAAAGGCATACTCCTTTACCTCGAAAAAAACACCCTCAAAACGCAACACTTCACCATTCCTTATGATGTAGCGCTTGTACAGAAAGCATTGCACCGCTTCAAACTTCTGCATAACAGCTTGACCACAAACACCATCCCTGACCCTGAAGCACGACTCTTTCACACTATGCGCTGGATGTGTGGCAGATGCTCCTATCGAGAACAATGCTACAAACAGAACCCTGCAACACCAGAACTTCCCTAATCAACTAACTATATCTTTATTAATTCCCATTCCTTCATTCTTGCATGCACAAAGAGCTGAAAATAATTATTATTATTGTTGCTGCTATTGTTCTTGTTGCCGGCACACTCTTTTCCTTTGACAGAGAAAGCAGCCTTACTGGAAGCACAGTCATTGACACTGTTGATGACACTCCTGCACCTGCTGTTCCTGTCATTCCTCGCGATCCCCTTCCTGCAGACGCACAATCCTTCACCTCTCAAGACACTCTTTTCTTAGATGGCTATGAAATTAAGGTGTACAATAGTGAAATTAGAAATCGCGTTGGAGAAGGAGGAAGCCTTCCTGCAGATGGACAATACATTCTCCTTTACTTAAAAGTTACCAATGTGAACAATAGAGAAAGCTACTTTCCTCAAAACTTCCTTTTCCTCTATTCAAATGATGACATTAAATACACTGTTGACACAGAAGCAACGAACGTGTACGGATTTGGAGGATTGTACAATCCCGTGCTCCGCAAAGGACAAGAAAAAATCTTAAAAGCAGTCTTTGATGTGCCTCCAGAAGGAAGCTATGCAATTCGTTTTTACCCTGCGGAAGGACCTGTATATTATAGCCCACTTGCCTTCTAACTGACCAATACCTTTATATATTCTCAAGTATATAAATGGATCTTATGACACTTGATGCTCTTACTCGCAGAGGATTCCTCCAGGTAGCAGGAGTTTTTCTCTTCCAACCGAACATTCCGCTTTTCTCTTCTGAGCAAGAAGAATCATTCATCGCTGTTGCAGACGACGCAAAACTGCTTGCATCCCTCCGCAACCACATAACTGCAGCGCAAGCCGCAGAAATCACCAAATACGGAAAACTGACACTTACAGGAGATAGCATTGGAACATTCGCAGACCTTGTCGAACGCGTGCTGCACACGCCAGGCATTCACTATGGCGGAAATGTTACTGATGTTGTGGTGCACGCAGCAGTTGATCCTGTGCTCCGCGCACGCATCGCACTCGTGAGCGATGCAACGCTCTTACTTGATGGCTATCACACCGCTGTCGAACGCGCAACCGCTTCCAACACAAAAAAACTTTCACTTAATGAACTGGAACGCGCAGCGCTTGAAACACAATTAGACTCTTTTCACCGCTTACTTTCACCTGTCGACCAAGGACTTGCTACCATTAGCACTGCAGACCTTCCTGTTGAGGAGAAAGACAAGGAAGAATATCAAGGCATTCTCACCAAAAGACTTACTGGCAAAGCATATGAGGATGCGGTTGCTGTCATCAACAGAAGATTGAAAGACAGAATCAACAAAACACTTGCTACGAACAATAATGAGTATGCACTCACTGATAATACACCTGTTGTTGAAAACGTTGCAAAAGCAAGACAAGCACATCCCACCCTTTCACACAAAGACCTTGCCAAACACCACAGAGAACGAGGACTTCACGCGTATGAAGCGAAAGACTTTGCAACTGCCCTCCGCGAACACGAAGTTGCAGTGGCTCTTGATCCTCTGAATGCGAGATATCACAACGGGCTTGGAGCAGCATACTCTGGATTGGGAAGAATTCAGGAAGCTATCAAAGAATATAGAATTGCTATTACCTTTGATCCTGTATATGATGAACCTTATCTTAACCTTTCAATGGGATTATCTAATTTAAATAGACATAAAGAGGCTGTTATCTTTGCAAGGCGTGCATTAAAAATAGGTTGCACTAGTCATCCAGAACAAATATCCCAAATTAAAGCTTATATAAGCGCAGTTGAAAACCTCAGATAATAACAACCTTTTTATTTTCACTATTCTCCTGATTAACTTATGAAAAAGAGGATTATAACATTTTTATTGATATTACTTTTCTTTTTACCTCTAGTGGAATCTCAGTTACATGTTCCTGGTTTCACGTTTCCATCTTCACCCATTCAAACAACAACTATCCCTCCAGAAATATTCACCGCACCTTTTGATCCAGAAGAAAACACTGGCATCATTGCAGAGGCAACAGAACCCATTGAAACTGCAAATGGCATTATTGACAATATTGCAGGAGAAGACCTTTTAATATATCAGGACCAGCTCCTTGAAGGAGAAATCACCAGCACTGTTGATGACAATTTTTTCGCAGCATATGACATTGCCGGAGACAGCATCGTTGCGTTCTCCCTCGATAGAGGAGAACAAGCCATCATCACACAATTTGAGAATGGTCAATTTCAAGACAGCTTCAAAACAACCCTCTCCACCGGCGCGCGACTCACCCAACATTTTAGAGATAGAGACGCAACAGTCACCTTTGACGCAACAAGCCCCGCATCCTTCATCATCGACCAGTTTGGCACTTACACTATTGGCAATGGTGTTTTTACCTACACAAACAAGAACATCCAGGAGAAAGTGAGAACAGACAGGCCTACACGATTCACCTTCACCAAAACAGAAGGCATCATTTGCGTCACTCTAAGCAAGGGAGCATCATATCAATACACCAACCTTGACAACCCCAGTGATAGCTTCATCATCACTGCAACGAAGGATGCATATGACTTTTGCAAGGGCATAGGCACAAACTATTTCACCCCTGACACCCTTTTCCTCACAGATATTGTTGAACTGCATGTCAACCGATCGCTCATCTATACTTCTCTTTCATCAGCCAACAGAGTTATGTTCATGAGAGATGTAGATGGCATCACTAGTGCTTCCATTGCCGCAATCAGAACTGCAACATTCCACTCCGGACCTTTCCTCATCACGTATAGAGATGACAAAGTTTTCTTTTCCTACACTGATTTCATTCCTTTTGTGTACGCACGCATCGTTTCTGAAACAATACCTATTGTTATTCACACCACACTCCATACGCTCACTGCAACCCAAGGCATTTCCACAGTTACTGCGTTTTCCTCTGTATAGCAACTTATAAAAACACCAGTTCCTCATTTTTTTCCTTAAGAGGTGATATAGACGCTATCTTCCCGCAAAGGCCAGGCAGCCATGGAATTCCTTATGACCTATGGCTGGGCACTCCTTATTGTGCTTGTTGCTCTTGGAGCACTCGCCTTCTTTGGCGTCTTCAACTTTGATAATGTCTTACCAGAACAATGCATCTTAGGCATAGGATTTGCATGCACCACCTTCAGCGTACACAGTACTGGCGATGGTACTCAACAATATATTAACATGCAAGTCGCAAACAACCTCGGCCAAGACCTGGAACTCTTTATCGTTGAAGTTACCAAAGAATCAGAAACATCAGGTGAAGTGTGCGGCGGATTTTATGGATTAATTGTAGACATTACTACATTTCCTCCTTTTTCGCTTCTCTTCCGCCAAAACGACATCCGCCCCATTGGTTCTATCGGCAACTTTGTCGTCTTGCCCAACCTTCAATGCAGAGAAACTATCCCCAGCCAAATTAACTGCTGCGATACCATTGATCTCTTCCTCCCACTCTCTGCATATTTTACCCCTGCACCAACGAATATTGAAGACTGCTCTGACAGCATCACCTGGCTCTGCAACAACCCCCCTTCTCCAACATCTCCGTATGTCATGAAAGTAGGAGAACGATTCACTGCAGACCTCACCATCTACTACAAACCTGTAGGATCAGCCATTATTCACAAAAGAAAACAAGGATCACTTGCAGCATATGTAAACCAAATCTAGCTTACTTCTTCTTCAGATCACGATTCATAATACCCTTCACAAGACTTTCAATCTTGTCCATGCTAAACTTGTTCGA
>CAYIXG010000004.1:31786-129599 GCA_964367375.1 Candidatus Woesearchaeota archaeon
GATTCATAATACCCTTCACAAGACTTTCAATCTTGTCCATGCTAAACTTGTTCGACAAATGCACATGACCCATCTCATTCATCACCACATCCTTTGACGACTTCTGTTCCTCCTGCTGCAATCCATTATGATACATACCCTGCTCAGGGGCTCTTTGCTGCTCTGTAATTCTCATGGGCTGTTGCACGAACACCTGATCCACCACTGGATCCTGCACCTCTTGCTGTGAAATCACTTGCTGCACTTCCTGCTGATGCACCTGCTGTTCAGGATATGATTGTTGCTGGATTAACTGCTGCTGCTCCTCATGCACCTTCACTTGTTGATTCACTTGCTGCTGGGGCTGCACTGCAGAAACTTGTTGCTGCCTTGCTTGCAGCATTTTCTGCTCTTTTTTTTCTGCTTCCACTTTTCTCCTGACTGTGTCTGGACGCAACTGCCGATTCGGCATCGTCAATTTCAACAGAATATCATCTGCATCGTTGCTAATGATTATGCACCCCTCTCTTTCTGCTTTTTCATCTCCACATAATGGCAGCGCCCACAATACATCCTATCTTTGTGCTGCGCAAGAAATATTCCCGGACCACACTTCGGACATGATGGCTGGCGCTCAATTTTATCCCCTGAAACTTTATACTTTTTCCACCGCTTACTCGGCACCTTGTTTTTCGCCTTCTTTGCCTTGGTCATTATTTCTCCTTTTTCTCAGCTGGCTTCTGCTCAGCCTTCTTTTCCTTCTTCTTCTTGTTGATTGTTTCAAACCTTTTTAGTGTTGCCTCATCCTGATACACATACGCAACCACATTCACTTTCCTTTCTCCAAACAGCTGCCTGATGTGCTTCACCTTCACCAGCTTTTCATCCTGCTTCATCTTCTCTGCAACAAGCCTCATCACATCACCCTGCTTCAATGTTGCGCCCTTCTCAAACGCAATAGAACAGAGTACCTCTTTTCTTCCCTGAAGAATTGCGTTCTTCTCATTTGTAATCAAGATTTGCTCGCTCATTTTACCTTAATTGCATATTCTCCCTTCACTTCAATACCAATCTTCTTCGCAATCTCAGAATTTGCAGGATCTGAGATGAACAACCTGCCATTCCAGTTATCACTAAACTGGTTTGCCTTACACACCGGGCAGACTTCACCCTCCACAAACCGCTTGCACTTCTTACATGCTTTCTTTGCGCTCATTTTTCCTCTTCCTTCTTCTTTCCCTTCTTCTCTTCCTTAATCCACTCTTCCTTTCCCAGCCCTGGCTGCCTCATCGTTAAACCAATCTTTGGATTTGCCACATCCTTGAAACTGACTGCGATGATCCGCGCACGACATACATCACCTACCTTCAACACCTTCTTCGACTTTTTTCCAGCCAACGAGCTTGTCTTGGAAAACGTGACATAATCATCCATCGTCTGCGAAATGTGCACCATCCCATCCAGCGGACCGATGTCCATGAACGCACCAAAATCAGAAATGTCCTTCACTTTTCCCATCACCACTTCCTGCAACTCTGGCTTATAAATGAGCATCCTAAAGGTCGTATCATAATATGCTGCGCCATCACCTGCAATAATAATCCCCTCACCCACCTTCACAATGTCAGTCACCCCAATAATCACACCCAAATCCTTTGAAATAAAATTCTCAAACTTCTTCCCTAATGATTTACGAATGGACTTTTCCGTATCCTCCCGAAACTCATTCGGGGGAACTCGAATGTGGCTCTTCACTTCTACTTCATAAAACATTTTAGGCAAACCTGATGACACTTTTTTGTCGTATCCCGATAACCGGAATCTTTCTCTTTTTAAGCCTTTCTTTCAGCCTTTTGTCCTGCGTCGCCACTATTGTTCCTGCGTCTGCTCTGCTGAGCAAAAGATTATCCACATTCATCGCCTCTGTTGTCGCTATTACTCCTACCTTCATTCTCTCTAGAATCTCTTGTGTTACTCTTCCCAGCTTCTTCCCCTCCAACTCTTTCAATGTTTTATCCACAATAGCGAGGGAAAAACGCTCATCCAAAAGCTTCCGCAACCCCTCTTGAATATCAATTCTATATTTCACTGCCATCAAGAGAAAACTTGTATCAAGCAACACCACCTTCATCCCTTTCTGAAGACACACCTGTATTATAAACCTTTTTAGTCATTTCCAGAACAAAGCTTATAAACCTCATTTCCAGCTTTTATTGCATGGATGAAGCACTCAAACACACATACGAGAAATACCTCGCCCTCACTTCTGAAGCACTCACCAAGGCCCAGGCAGCACCAGAAAATTTAAACCTGGACAACGCTCGAGACGATTTTATTGACACTGTCACCCGCTACATCTCTGATGCAGGTTACTTCGCAGAAAAAGGGGATTACACCCGCGCCATGGCCGCTATTACATACGCGCATGGATGGTTGGATGCAGGAGCGCGCCTCGGATTATGGGAAGTGAGCGATTCCCGCTTGTTCACTGTTGACGAGAAAAAGGAATAAGTGATTTCTCATGATTCATCCCTTGTATTCTCCAGACTGGCATGGCGTTAACGATTTCGTCGCAGACCTTGAACCTTCAGAAGTCGCACGATATATCACTCATTTACGAGAACTCCGCGCCATCTTTCCAAAAAAAGAAGAGCATGATAGAACTTTTCTTCTTGAAACGGCAGTCTCCATGATGCACACCTTCTGCATGCAATACACCCACGCTGCTTCCGCACTTATTACGCACGGACAACTGGACATTCCTCATCACGGAACGTACTGCCTTACTCTCTTTCCCTCACGCACGTTCAGACTCCTCTTTATTCCCCTTTCATCTCCTGAATGCCATTCACCTGTAGAAACTGTTTCTCTCCCTCCCAACACCCTTCTCTGGAAATGCGTTGCCGCACACCTTGCTGCACAACCGCCTCGTTTAGACACTATACTTTAAATACTCTTTTTCTTTCTCTTTGCTCATGAAACCCATCATTTGCGTGACAGGAACACCAGGAACAGGGAAAACTCTCTTCGCCAAAAAACTCTGCACACGCAAGAAGCTTTCATACGTTGATGTTACCGCTCTCATTGCACGAGAAAGATTGTACACGCACTATGACAGGAAACTGCACACCCGCGTTGTGCACATGCGCAAACTGATTGATATGCTTACCTCATTCATCACCGCAGCACACAAAACACAGACAGGACTTGTCATTGACAGCCACTTAAGCCATTATGTACCCCATACCTTAGTGGACACTTGCTTTGTGGTGACCTGCCCCCTTCCTGTCCTCAAACGACGACTCACCCAAAGAAAATACTCTGCACACAAAATCAGAGAAAACCTCGACGCGGAAATCATGCAAGTGTGCTACCTCGAAGCACTCGCCAACAAACATCATGTTGCCCTTGTTCGTGGAGAATCTCTTCGCACATGAAAGATATCATCCAATTCACTACTGATATACAAGACTCTTTCATCACTTCACTCGGCTTTCGCACATTCATTCCTGCAAAAACTTTACATATTATCTCCTGCAATTCGGCAGCGCAACTCCTCACAATTGCTCGAAAACAACCGATTGATATCATTATGAGCATGTACACCTCACCAACACCAGACTCATTACACGCACGAAAACTTGGACTCTCGCCTGCACTTTTTCCCCTCCTCAAAAAAAAACACATCGCACTCGGCTTTGCATTCAGAGACATCATCACTTGCACCTCAGCAGACATAAAAGCGCTGATCATCGGGCGCATGATGTCCCTTGTGAACATTTGCCGTGCCTATCATATTCCCATGGTCCTCTGCAGCTTCGCAACCACCACTTGGGAGCTTCGTGGTGCGCGAGACTTATGGAGCTTCGGACGCATGATCGGCATGACTGGAAAAGAAGCGACTGACGCGCTCCATTTTAATAGACCACAGAAATCTGTTCGACTCTTATAAATTACCTGTTATTCTTTTTTTCTTTTTCACCATAACCTTTTTAAACACCCTTTTCCTTTCATTTCTATGCACACATATTTCTCAACTCTGGTTGACGCAGTGCGCAGATCAAGCTAGTTCTTCTCCTTTCTCAACGTTTTTCCCTTCACGGAAACCTCTCTTATTATTACTATCTTATTTGGCGGTGAATCATATGTGGATATGGAACAAAAAAACTGATGCATCACACACACTGAAAAATTACATGGCGATGGACAAGCTCCCTGTTATCCAGGGATATTCTTTCGACAAGCCATTCAACTTTTTTGACTTTCTCAACCAGTACATTCACATGGGATTCCAAGGATCACATGTTGGCATTGCCATCTCTCTTTGGAAAGACATGCTTGCTCTTCGCACACACCAAAAAACAGCAATCTTCCTTTCCTTCACCGGCAACATGATCAGCTCTGGAAACAGGGAAATCATTACCTACCTTGTGAAGCATAAGATTGTTGCTGGCATTGTCACCACAGCAGCAGCCGTCGAAGAAGATATCATCAAATGCATCAAACCCTTTCACCTCGGAAATTTTGACACCAAGGGAGCGTTTCTCCTCAACGAATGCGTGGGCAGAATTGGCAACATCTTCGCACCCTTTGATAGATATTTATATCTTGAACGTGTACTGAATGCGTTCTTCACATCACTCCATATTGACAAACATTCACCTCCTATTAGCACACACCAATTTACCCATCGTCTTGGATTATTCTTAAAAGATGATGTAAACACCAAAGAAATGTATGAAACATCATTCCTCTTCTGGGCAACACACCACAACATCCCTGTCTTTTGCCCAGGCATTACTGATGGAGCTATTGGAGACATTGCCGTCTTCTTCAAACAAAACAACCCTGCATTCGCCATTGACAGCGTTGCGGATAATGTTGCATTGACCGATATTCTCCTGAATACTTCTCATGCTTGCAGCATCATCCTTGGCGGAGGAATAGCGAAACACTTCCTCTTGAACGCGGCCATCTTCAGAGACGGATTTGACATGAGCATTTACATCACCACAGCACCTGAATATGATGGATCAGACTCCGGAGGCAACCCAGAAGAAGCCATCACCTGGGCAAAAATCAAACCCCAGGCCAAACGCGTGAAGGTGGTTGCGGATGCCACTATTGTGTTCCCCCTGCTCATTGCGGCAGGAGTTTCCCCTATATCACATTCAACGAAACCTTTATAAATGCCTTAGGGTTTCTTTTTCTGTCGAGAGAGAAAGCAGCACATAGGTCCTTTCTCCCCGTTATCACCAATTATTGATACAGGGGTCATGCACCATTCCGAGCCTCATTCCCACACTCCGCGAAAAAAACAGATACATTGCATATACCGTTCACACACAATCACCTGTGTCTGACACTGCAATTGTTGGAACATTGAACATGGCATTCCTGAACCTCTTTGGCACTTTAGGATATGGACACGCAAGCATCCAATTCCTTGAAACACAAAACCAGAAGGGCATCATAAAAACAACCACCATATCACTTGATGCTGTTCGTGCAGGACTTGCCATGGTCACATCCATTGCAGGCATTCCAGCAGTTGTCCACAGCACTCACGCATCTGGCACACTTGATAGCATACCCAAAACCCATCTCGTAAAAGGAGGATAAACCATGCAACCTACAGAAGAAACGAACCACCAAGCCATGGGCTATGACAGAACAAGCATCATGTTCAGCCCTGATGGCAGACTCTTACAAGTCGAATATGCCAAGAAAACAGTCAAACAAGGAAGCACTGCAGTCGGCATTACCTTTAAGGATGGTGTCTTAATCCTCGCAGACAAGAGAATTGCAGAAAAACTCATTATCAGCAGAAGCGTTGAAAAAGTCTTCCAAGTTGACGAACACATCGGAGCCATCGCATCCGGTATCTTAAGCGATGGAAGAATACTCATCGAACGCGCACAAATCATTGCGCAACAACACCGCATCTCCACTGAAGAACCTATTACTACTGAAAGCCTTGTCAAAGAAATATGCAACATCAAACAACTCTACACCCAAGTTGGAGGCGCACGCCCCTTTGGCGTCAGCATCATGTTCGGAGGATTTGGAGAACATCCTCACCTCTTCGTGACTGATCCCACGGGCATCTTCTTTGAATACAAGGCAACCGCCATCGGCGAGGGAGAAACACAAGTCAAGGAAATCCTCAATAAGGAATACAAAGACAACATGAACTTTGAAGATGCATCTGCGCTTGCTATTGATGCACTGAAAACTGCACTTGGCAAAAACTTCAGCATCGACAGAATTGACGGCGCATACATCCTTGGAGACACTAAAAAGTTTCAACGATACGCAAAAGACCAAATCACGAAATACAGCAAATAAACATGGTAGACGTTGACAGAGCAGTCGTCGCGCGACTCAAGAAGGAAGGAAACACATTCGAAATACTTGTCGATTGCGACAATGCCCTTGAATTTAGAAAGGGAAAACAAATCAGCATCAGTGATATTGTTGCAACAGACGACATATTCAAAGACGTCAAGAAAGGAGAGAAAGCAAGCGAGAATCTCCTCACCAAAGTTTTTGGCACTGCTGATGTTGAACAAATATCTTTGGACATTGTGAAGCACGGAGACATCCAGCTCACTACCAAACACAAAACAATTGAACGCGAAGAAAAACGCAAACAAATCATTCATTTGATCCATCGCAATGCTATTGACAGCAAAACAGGATTTCCTCATCCCCCACAACGCATCGAAGCTGCGATGACAGAAGCAGGCGTGCACATTGACGAGCGCAAAAGCGCAGACGAACAACTTGAAGACGTGCTCAAAAAACTCCGCCTCATCATCCCTATCAAGATCGAGAAAAGAGAAATCGCAGTCCGCATCCCTGCACAATACGCAGGCCAATCCTATGCAACCCTGAAAAAACACAAGCTTCTTAAAGACGAGTGGCAGAATGACGGAAGCTTGATTGCAGTTGTCGAGATCCCTGCAGGGATCCAAGATGAGTTCTTCAACGAGCTCAACAAACTCTCCCACGGCAGCGTGGAAACAAAAATACTCAAAAAAATTGAATAAGGAGATGAATCCTATGGGAACATTATTCGTTCAAGAAAAAGACGTTGTTGCTCCAGGACAAGTCCTCGCTGATGGCATGGACTATTTGCCCTCCAGCGGCGCATATAGAGAAGGAGACACTATCATTTCAACACAAGTCGGCCTTGTCAACATTAGTGGGAGACTCATCAAAATTATTTCTCTCAGATCCAAATATTTTCCCAAGAGAGGCGACATTGTCATAGGAAAAGTTGCAGACATGAGCTTTTCCAGCTGGTTTATAGACATTGGTAGTCCGGGGCTTGCCATGCTGAACATTCGCGATGCAACAGAATTTGTCGAACGCGGCACAGACCTCAGCCAATTCTACAACTTTGGTGACCTTGTTGTTGCAAAAATAGGCAACGTCACCCGCGGCGCTATCGACCTTACGATGCGCGGACCAGGACTCCGCAAATTAACAGTCGGGAGAATTGTGACAGTGGACAGCAGCAAAGTTCCCCGCATCATCGGCAAACAAGGAAGCATGATCACTGCAATCAAAGAAAAAACAGGATGCAGACTTATTGTCGGCCAAAATGGTATTGCATGGATCCAAGGAACACCTGAACACGAAAAAATCGTGGCAGACATTATCAACCTCATTAGTGACGAATCACACACTGATGGACTGACAGAAAAAATTGTCACACTCCTTGACGAAAAAATAAAAACAGTCAAACCAGCATCATTACCAGCGCCAGGAGAACCACAATGACAAAACAAAAACCATCACCAAAACACAGCAGTAAAAGACCAGATGGACGCACCGCAACTCAACTTCGCGACATCTCTGCAAAAACAGGCGTCATCAAAAACGCTGACGGCAGCGCCATGTTCCAAATAGGAAAAACAGTTGCATATGCAGCAGTCTATGGACCACGAGAACTGCACCCAAAATTCCTCCAGAATCCTGAAAAAGGAGTTCTTCGCTGCAACTATAACATGATGGCATTCTCCGGAAGCGGCGAACGCGTCAGACCCGGACCCAGCAGACGCAGCAGAGAGATAAGCTTAGTCATTCAAAAAGCACTTCTTCCCGTGCTCTCTCTTGAGCAATATCCAAACTCTGTCATTGACGTTTACATCGAACTGCTTCAGACTGACGCAGGCACCCGATGCGCAGGCATTTGTGCTGCTTCCATGGCACTTGCAGACGCAGGGATTCCCATGAAAGACTTAGTCACTGCAGTTGCCGTTGGCATTGTTAACGGGCAACCTGTCGTTGACTTAAGCAAGGAAGAAGAAGACTTAGATGGAGCAGTTGACATTGCTGTCGGCATGCTGCCACGCACCAAACATGTCGTTCTGCTGCAAATGGACGGCACCATCAAGAAAACTGACTTTGCGGAAGCTTTACGCTTAGTCGAACAAGCGAGCAAGGACATTTATGCTATTCAAACACGCGCACTCCGCGAGAGGTACACCACATGACAAACATCACTCATGAACACATCAGCGCACTCTTCAAAAAAGGACTTCGCGAGGACAATCGAGATCTTTTATCCTATCGCAAACCTATTACCATTGAAACAGGAGTCTCTTCACGATCTGCAGAAGGCAGCGCACGCGTCAAAATAGGAGACACAGAAGTTGTTGCTGGAGTGAAACTGGGCGTTGATACGCCTTATCCTGACACTCCTGATCGAGGCAATCTCATTGTCACTGCAGAACTCATTCCATTAAGTAGCTCTGCATTCGAATCAGGACCACCCAGCATTGAATCTATTGAACTGTCTCGCGTTGTTGATCGAGGTCTTCGCGAAAGCGAATGCGTTGACTTTGAAAAACTCTGCATTACCGCAGGAGAAAAAGTGTGGACAGTCTTTGTTGACATTTACCCTCTTAACGATGACGGCAACCTTTTTGATGCTGCATTCCTCGCAGCACTCGCAGCCATCAAAGACGCGCGATTTCCCAGCTACAACAAGAAAGATGGTACTCTTGACTATGACAATCGCACTTCCACCCCTCTTCCATTGCACTGCATGCCCATTAGTGTTACTGTGATCAAGATTGTGGACAAAATTTTTGTTGATCCTAGCATGAATGAATGGAACAGCCATGATGCACGACTGACTGTTGTAACGACAGAAGATGGCAATGTATGCGCACTCCAAAAAGGAGGAGAAGCACCATTAACTGTTGATGATGTGCATCAGATGATTGACATTTCACTCAAAAAAGGAGCAGAGCTGCGCAAGCTCTTTTCCAAATGATGAAATACACCAAATACGAAGAAGCGCGCATCATTGGTGCACGCGCCCTTCAAATAGCTATGGGAGCACCCATCCTCATTCCTGTTACCCCCGAAGAGTTTGTCACGTTCTCCTATAATCCTATTGAAATTGCAAAACACGAATTTATGAGCGGCGTTCTTCCCATCACCATTAAACGACCACTCCCTGAGAAGTTAGGAGTGTAACTACTCTCTTTTTCTCTTTTTGTTCTCATTTTCAAATGACTATAAAAATATTTAAAGAACCATCGTTACTTAAATTTCAATTTTAAGTATTGTCGTAATCACAGATAAAAAACGGAGGTGACTGCCTGTGGCAGGTTTTTTTTACGAAACAAGTCAAGCAATTACTAACCCATTAGGAACAATATGGGCGGCTATCGTCGCGCAATTACCCGCGCTCGTGGCTGCTGTTATTGTCTTAATTGTTGGATGTTTTGTGGGGGTCATTCTTGGCCACGCAGTTCGAGTTATCCTCGAAAAACTTCGAGTAGATGACTACGTACGCAAAGCAAAACTCACCCGTGCTGTTGGACACACTCATGTTCCTGCACTCGCTGGAGAAGTATTCAAATGGTTTATCATCATTCTCTTCTTACAGCAGGCGGTTGCACTCTTAAACCTTGGCGCAATATCCGCGCTCCTCGACAAATTCGTCTCTTGGCTGCCAAACGTGATTATTGCCATCATCGTCTTGCTCTTTGGGCTTGCAGTTGCAAATTACGTGCAGATGAAGACTGTTGAATTCAGCAACCAAAAAGGCATGAGAGCGGCATCTGGCATCCTGAAATGGGTGATTATCATCATGATCTTGATGATTGCACTCAACCAAATCGGCATTGACATCGGCATTGTCGAAAGCACCTTCCTCCTGTTAATTGGTGGATTGGCGCTTGGCGTAGCACTTGCCCTTGGCATTGGATTAGGACTTGGACTCCGCAAGGAATCTGAAGATTTGGTCAAGGAAATCAAGAAGCACTTCTAAGCTTCTTGAATCTCTTTTTTTCTTTTCTGTTTCTTCTTTTTTTGCATTTTTTTAGCAGTTAGCTTTATAAACACTTCTTCGCACAAACTGCCCATGGCAGAACAACAGCAATCCTTTTTAGTTCCCCTCGATACCTATCTTAAAGTAGGCCTTCACATCGGCACCAAGTTCCGCACCACCTATATGGACCCTTTCATCTATAAAATCAGACCTGATGGATTGGCAGTTCTCAATATTCAAGAAATAGACAAGCGATTAGCCATTGCTGCAGCATTCATTGCGAAATATGAGGCACAAGACATTATTGTTGTGGGGAAGCGAGAAAACAGCTGGAGAGCCATCAAACTCTTCTCCAAAGCAACCGGCATTCCCTGCTACCCCGGCACGTATCAACCAGGATACATGACCAATGCAGAACTGGAAGAATTTATTGAACCCAAACTCTTAATCGTGACAGACCCGTGGCCAGACAAAGATGCAGTGAAAGATGCAGTCATGACTGGAACAGCAGTCATTGCACTGTGTGACACCAATAATGAAAGCAACTATATTGATCTTGTCGTTCCCTGCAACAACAAGGGAAAGAAGAGCTTAGGATTAATTTTCTGGGTTCTTGCACGAGAATACCTCAAGGCAAAGGGAAAAGTGACCTCAGATGAAGACATGCCCATTCCTCTCGATGCCTTTGTTGCAGACGAATAATTTTTTTCTTGAAAGCGCTGATTTCGAAATTGCAATTTATTGCTATTCAGTCTTCCGAATGCATATCCAGAGAGCGCAACGAGTGCGGAGCACCATATGTTAAAAGAATCAAGGTTTGTGGCTATTTAATCATATATAAGTGGTAACAAATAGAAAAATTTATGAAGGGCTTCCTTTAGCTTATTAAATATGAGACTTGAAGATTATGTTCGAGCAGATGAAGCAAAAGAAGAAGTTGCAGTGGTACATTTAGTTAATCCATCAACTGGCAAGAGAATTGATTTAGTTGGAGCTGTCCATATTGGCTCCCAAGACTATTACGATTCAGTGAGAGAATTTTTGGACGGCTGTGATGCAGTTCTCTATGAAAGAGTAATTCCAGATTCAGAGAGTCATAGTTTACGGGATAGATTTATTTTTTCCAATGGTATTCGTTTAAGTGCGTTCTACAGAAAGATTGCAGAATCAGTAAATAGGTATCATACCAGACGAGTAACTGATGCTGTGGAAAAAGTTTCAAGAGAAGCTCCAGATACGGTTGATTTCTTAAACGAATGCAGAGATCAATTAATAAGGGAATTAGGATTGGTATTTCAAGGAGATGCTATAGATTATGACAACCTTCCTTCAAATTGGTATCGTGCTGACTTGACTCATAAAGAAATTAAAGCACAAGTAGGAATTTTTTCAGGAGCAAATTTGGCTTTTGGTCTTTTGAGATTTGCTTCAAATTTAGCTATGAAATATCAATGGGTCATGGATAAATTAGTAGAACGAATAGTTACAAAGGGACTCATTTCTACAAGAACAGATACCTATTTTATTCCAAGAATCAATAGAGCAAGAGAAGCCAGAGTTTATGAACAAGTTGATGGATTAGAACAAAGTGAAGATATTAATCGTATTGGTGTTTTTTATGGTACGGCTCATTTACCCTATTTAGAAAGAGAGCTAGCGCAAAGATGGTATGTCAGAGATGGAATTGACTATCTTGAATCACTCAGAAAAAAGCCAAAAGACTGGGAAAGATTTGATAGAGAAGATAAGTTAAAGGAAGCATAAAAGCCTCAAACCTTTTCTATTTTAGCCGATTTTTTTTATTGAGCATAATCACTGTTCATTTATCTTCTGTAAATGTTATCGTGATGATCATAGTCTAAGAATGAGATATAGTCATTCACTCTATTATAACTGAAGACCAAAACAAAATGTGAAGCAATATGGACGCGCTTCTCAAATTTAAGATCATATCTTAGGTTCTTATAATGGTCGATTTCATCTGGCGAAGCGTTTATTATTTCATTTACTTTGTTCATTACCGCTTCATACGCAGTCTTATCTTTCTTAGAAAGTTTAGTAAGAATCTTCAAAAGATGAGGTTTAATCTCATATTTACGCATTCTCTATGCGCTTCCTCAGTTTATCAATGCTCTTAAATTGAACCCCCTTTTGTTTCTTAATCCTGCCCAGCTTTTCAACATATTCTGGTCTTAATTCTGGTTCAAGCATCCCTTCTTCAAACCTATCTATGACAAACTTAACAGCATCAGATTTGTTCTTTAGACCATATTTGCCCTTCACTATAGTTAATACCCTGTCCTCATGCTCTTCAAGCTTAACTAACATTTGCACCATTTTTAACCTCCGTTATTAAATATAACATATTATAACATAAAATAACATATTACTATATAAATCTTTCGAGACACGCTTCCGTCTGTGTGAGCAGAGCGAACCACTATCAAAAAGAAACACCCCCTAATCTGTAATCAGAAACCTTTTTATTCTTGTTCTGTTTCCTCCTCTTATGACTGTTAAAAGAGGATGGCATAACCCCGCCAAACATATTGTATCACCCACAGAAGGAAGCTGTCCTTTCTGCCACAAAAAAGTCAAGTCCCTTACCGATCATGTGAAGGATAGGCATAAAGGAAAACACCTTCTTTCTTAGACCTTTTTTCCACCTCTTTTTCATTTCCCTATGGACAAACTCTCCGATGTTGCAACCACCTTTCGTACCCTCACTCCACATACTGTTGTCACGTGGCTCGACAAACTTCGATTTCCTCTCATCCTCATTCTTTGGGTTGCAATCATCATCTCCTTTGGATTTATGTACCTCTTTTTCAGCACTGATACCTCTTACCTCGTCTACACCCAAAGCCATGTTCCTGTGAACACTATTGCAGACGCCATTTACTTCAGCTTCGTCGCTGCAACCACCACCGGCTTCGGTGATATTACCCCTCTTGGAGTCTTCAAGATTGTCTCCATCATTGAGGTACTCCTTGGATTGCTTCTTCTCGCTCTCGTCACCTCAAAGCTTGTCTCCATCAAACAGGATGCCATCTTAAATGAGTTGTATGAACTTTCGTTCAACGAAAGCATCAGCAAACTCCGATCATCATTCTTGCTCTTCAGACAAAATCTTGATCGACTCCTCATCAAAATAGAAGAAGGCAGCGCGAGCAAACGCGACATGAGCACCCTTTCCACACACCTTTCATCACTTGAGCATGCACTTACTGAGACCTTTGTCATCATCGGGAGAAAACCAACACATGGCTTCATCAAAAACGTTGACGCTGTCAATACAGAACTCATCTTTAACAGCATTCTTCATTCCCTTGAAAAGCTTCAAGAACTGATTGCGCTTCTTCAGCAGCACGCTGTTGAATGGAAAATTGAATTGAACACCCTTCTCCTCTCAAACTGCCTTGCGCTCACTGAAAACCTTTTTTCTAAGCTTGTCTCTTCCCGATCACTCTCGAAGGGGAAAGCTGCAGATCTTGTTGCCCAAAAAACAGCGCTTGTGAGCTCTCTTCAAAGCGCGATGGAACGCTAATTGTTTATTCTGCATCTATAAAAGTAAACCGCCGCATCTTTTTTCCAGCCCTTTCTATCTCTTCAAGAAACATCTCTTTCGGACGAATCCAGATCTCATTTTGATCATGCACCGCGTGATACACCACATACTCCTCCAAGGTTTCCGAGTGCCTTGCAACGCCTATCACCTGATATTCTTTTCCCTTAAAGTGCTTGTACCTTCCTTTCTTTACTTCCATCATTCATTCATCTCGATAACCTTATCACACTTCCTGTTTATCGTTTCTTCCACAGCCTCCGAAACCTTCTCTTTTTCGTACAAGAACACTATTTTTGCATGTACACTCTTCAATTCCCGGTGCATTTCATCAATTCTCTTTATCATGTTCTCCTCATTTACATGTAATCCCCAATCGTGCACTGCATCGACAATCACGAAGCGCTCACTCATAGGAAATTGAGAAAGCACCTCCTTCACCTTTTCCACAACCATTCCCATACTTGACGGATAGACATATGTTGTCTTCTCTACTTTCAGGGGAGACTCAATCACCTGCGACAACACATCAATGATGTGCATATTCTGTGTGTTAATGTTATTCCTCCCCAACAACGCATGCACATTCGCAGCTGTCCTATTAAATGACACGCACACTGCAGGATAGGGAACTATATCCATAATATGATATGCCTTCCAATGATTTTGCGGCTGCGTCCGAATTGCGATGGAAAAATCTGATGGCAATTCAGCAAGCACCTCTTCCGGCAGCACGTCTACACCTCCAATTCCTTTAGTATATTATCTATCTCTGCATCTGAAACACCTATCATGACTCCTGCCTTCGCCCTTGATATCCTTTTCGCTTTAAAGAGGTGGAAGGCAATTGCTGCCCTCAAGGGCTTTTCCTGCTTTAAAAAGCTCCGAATCGCATCCCTCATGAATTCTGACACTGAGTCATAAAAACCTGTCTGTGCCACCCCTTCAAGCTCCAGCTTGATTTCTGCAGGCACTGTAAATGTCACTACCTCACTGCCTTTTCCCTGCTTTTTCATAATACTATTATTAGGATAATATTATATAAAAAGCTTTGCTTTTTAACTTTTCCTTTCACTCATCTCTTTTTTTCTCTTTTTTGCCACTAGAGAGGCTGGGAATGCAGAATTTTACCATCCTAGACGGAGAAAGATTTTTATAACAAGGACCCTTTCTTTCTTCCTGAGAAAGAGCTATTCTTCTCTCCATTCATTATCCCTTATTATACACACCATGGACCAACAAAACCCTTCATACACCGCAGCAAACATCACTGTACTAAAAGGACTCAGCGCAGTACGATTACGCCCTGCCATGTATATTGGAGACACCAATATCCGCGGGCTCCACCATTTGGTGTGGGAAGCGGTTGACAATTCTGTTGATGAAGCATTGACAGGCAACTGCACCACTATTTCTGTCACTGTCCATACTGATGGAAGCATCACCATCGAAGATGATGGAAGAGGCATTCCTGTTGACATTCATCCCACCGAAGGGAAAAGCGCCTTAGAATTAGTCATGACCATACTCCACGCCGGAGGAAAATTTGACAAAAAAACATACAAAATCAGCGGAGGACTTCATGGAGTAGGCATTAGCGTTGTGAATGCACTCAGCAGCTGGCTTGAAGTGCGCGTTATGAGAGATGGCGGCATCTACTACCAAAAATACACCCAAGGAGTACCTACTGCAGCGGTCAAACGCATTGGCGATTCCACACGCACCGGAACAACAGTTACCTTCTTTCCTGATCCAGAGATATTTCCAGGCCTTACCTTTGACTCTGACATCTTAAGCAAACACCTCCGTGAACTTGCATATCTCAATAAGAACCTGAAAATTATCGTACGAGATGAAAGAAATGATCAAGAACACACCTTCCAATACGCAGGAGGCATAGCTGCATTTGTCAGCTTCCTCAACAAAACCAAAACACCCATCCACCCTGAACCCATTACCATCCACAAACAGCTTGATAGCAGCGACATTGATGTTGCACTGCAATACAATGAAGGTTACCTTGAAAACGTTCACTCCTTTGTCAACAATGTGAACACCATTGAGCATGGCACTCATTACACTGGATTTGCAACCGCACTCACCCGGGCAATCAATGACTACATCAAAAAAAACAACCTCTCTGACGAAAAACTCTCTGGATCTGATGTGCGCGAAGGATTGACTGCGATTATTTCCATCAAAATTCCTCACCCCCAATTTGAAGGACAAACCAAAACAAAACTCGGCAACAATGACGTGAAAGGATATGTTGACAGTGCAGTGTATGACGCGCTCGCAACCTATTTTGAAGAGCACCCGAGCATTGCAAAAAGCATCATCGGCAAATGCATCACCGCAGCCCACGCGAGAGAAGCCGCACGCAAAGCACGCGAACTCACCAGACGAAAAAGCGTCCTTGAATCAGGAAGCTTACCTGGAAAACTTGCAGACTGCCAAGAACGCGATCCTGCAAAGGCAGAACTCTTTATTGTTGAGGGTGATTCCGCAGGCGGTTGCTTTTCTGGCGACACCACAATTGCATTAACAGATGGTAGAAATATAACCTTCAAGGAACTTGTTAGTGAACATGAACAAGGAAAACAGCACTTTTGCTATACAGTAACCTCTGATGGTTCTATTGGCATTGAAGAAATTCAAAATCCAAGAATTACTAAAAAAGATTCTCAAGTTATTAAAATTATATTAGATAATGACCAAGAAATCATTTGTACTCCAGACCATTTATTTATGCTTAGAGATGGGACTTACAAAGAAGCACAATATCTCAAACCAAGAGATTCGTTAATGCCTTTACAAAGAAAACTCTCACAAATAGAAGGTAGAATAACTATTAAGGGTTATGAGATGGTATACGACAACAAAAAAGCACAGTGGATATTTACACACCTTTTAGCTGACCAATGGAATCTCAAAAATGCAGTCTATCCTCTTCTAGAAAACACTCATCGACATCACCTCAACTTTAACAAACTTGATAATAACCCCACAAATATCGTTAGAATATCTTCTCAGGAACATCTCACGATTCATCAAGATCAAGCTTCTAAAACACTTCATACACCTGAAACTAAAGAAAAATGCAGAAAATTAAGACAAACACCCCCCTTTAAGACAATGATGAGTAATCGCATGAAACAACCTCAAACTAGAAGTATTCTTAGCAAACAAGCGATACGCCAATGGAAAAATCCAACCTATAAAAATTATATGAAGAAAAAATTCTTAGAATTTTATTATACTAATGAACACTATCGCCAAGAAAATAATCGTCTACTTAACCAATCACAAAAAGCATATTGGAGCAATGAAGAAAATCGAAAAACCCAGTCTCAAAAAGTAAAAAAATATTTTTTCGATAATCCTAAACTCAAAGAAAGATATTCTGAATTAGCAAAAGAAATCTGGAATAATGATAATCTCCTTTTATGGAGAAGTCAAAAAACAAAAGAACAATGGACTCCAGAATTTAGGAAAAAAAGAAAAGAAACATACAACAAAACTTATTATCACAAAACAATTGAGGCACTAAGAGAAGTTTATGATAAAGAACAATTAATTGACATAAATACTTACAATTATTTAAGAAAAAAGAAAAATGATAAAACACTATTACGATATGATACTTTTACTGAACGCTTTTTCAAAAATGATGAAAAAGCAGCTCAAGAAGCAATCATTTATTATAATCACAAAATAAAAAGTGTTATCAAACTTACTGAAACATTTAATGTATACGATATTGAAGTTCCTCACACACACAATTTTGCACTTGCAAGTGGTGTATTTGTTCATAATAGCGCAAAACAAGGCAGAAAGCGCGAATTTCAAGCAATCCTTCCTCTTCGTGGTAAAATCTTAAACGTGGAAAAGGCGCGCATTGACAAAATCTTCAAAAATAATGAAATAACTACCATCACTGCAGCACTCGGCGCAGGCATTGGCGATGAAATCGATTTGACCAAACTCCGCTACCACAAAATCATTCTCATGACTGACGCGGATGTTGACGGAGCACACATTAGCTGCCTTCTTTTAACCTTCTTCTACCGCTATATGAGACTTCTTATCGAAGCAGGCAACCTCTATCTTGCCCAACCACCCCTCTACAAAGTTGCCAAAAACAAACAAATCCATTATGTCTATAACGACAAAGAACTGGACACTCTTTGCACCACCCTTGGCAAAGAAGGATGCAGCATCCAACGCTATAAAGGACTTGGAGAAATGAACCCTGGACAGCTCTGGGAAACAACCATGGACCCTGACACCCGAAAACTCTTTCAAATAACTATTGAAGACGCTGCGCAAGCAGACGAAATCTTCTCCATCCTCATGGGAGATGAAGTTGAACCTCGCAGAGAATTTATTCAACACCATGCCCACTTAGTCAAAAATCTCGACTTATAACATGCCAACAGACATCCAAATACGACTTATTGAACAAGAAATGAAGGAAAGCTATGTAGACTATGCTATGTCTGTCATCATGTCCCGCGCACTTCCCGATGTGCGTGATGGGCTTAAACCAGTGCACCGGCGCATTCTCTATGCCATGCACCAAATGGGCATGACCCACAACAAACCCTTCAAGAAAAGCGCTCGTATTGTTGGGGAAGTATTAGGAAAATACCACCCTCACGGAGACACTGCTGTCTATGATGCATTAGTACGCATGGTGCAACCATTCAGCCTTCGCTACCCCCTCATCCAAGGCCAAGGCAATTTTGGCTCTGTTGATGGCGACAACGCTGCAGCAATGCGATACACCGAGGCACGCCTCCAGAAAATAGCAGAAGACATTCTTGCAGACATCGAGAAAAACACTGTTGACTTTCTCCCCAACTTTGACGCAACCCTTGACGAACCAGAAGTTCTTCCCTCCCAAGTACCTAACTTGCTCATCAATGGAAGCAGTGGCATTGCAGTGGGCATGGCAACCAATATTCCGCCACACAACATCACTGAAATCATTGATGGCGTCATTGCCTACATCAGCAACGTTGATATTACTGTTGATGAACTCCTGCATCACATCAAAGGACCAGATTTTCCTACTGGCGCAACCATCATGGGAATGTCAGGCATTCGTTCTCTTTACCATCATGGCAAAGGAAAGCTCATCGTGAAAGGAGAAGCAAGTATTGAACACCAAACAATTATCATCACATCCATTCCCTATATGGTGAACAAAACCTTGCTCATTGAAGGCATTGCAGAAGCAGTCAAAGAAGAACTTATCGAAGGCGTCAGAGACATTCGCGATGAAAGTGACAGAACAGGCATGCGCATCGTCATCAGCCTCAAACAATCTGCAGACCCCCAGCTTGTTCTCAACCAACTGTACAAACATTCCTCACTCAAAACAACTGTCGGAGCTATGTTCCTTGCTGTTCACAACAAACAGCCCCTGATCATGAACCTGAAGGACATGATCAAACACTTTGTCCTCCATCGAAAAACAGTTGTCACCCGACGCACCCAGTTTGAACTCACTGAAGCAGAAAAACGCATGCACATCATTCAAGGACTTAAGATTGCACTGGAGCATATTGACGCTGTCATTGCACTTATCAAGGCTGCAGCAGACGTTGTTGTTGCGAGAACACAGCTTATGGAAGGATATCAACTCACTGAGATCCAGGCAACTGCCATCTTAGACATGAAACTGCAGCGCATCGCCAAGCTTGAAATTGAAAAACTGCACAAGGAACATGATGAACTTGCCCTTTTCATCGTAGAATGCAAGGACATCTTGAGTAATGAACACCGCATTTACACTATCATCACACAAGAGCTTACCCACCTTAAGGAAGCATACCATGACGAACGAAAAACAACCATCCTCTCTGCAGAAGACGAGGAAGCACTCCCTGAAGACCTTATTCAGCAAGAAGATGTTGTCGTTACCATCACCCAAAATGGATACATCAAACAGCTTCCCCTCGCCACATACCGCGAACAACATCGCGGAGGACTTGGCATCAAGGGAATTGAAGTGAACGATGAAGATATGATTCACGAACTCTTTGTCACTTCAAACCACCATTATCTCCTCCTCTTCACCACCACCGGAAAAGTACACTGGCTGAAAGCGTACGAACTTCCTCTTGGAAGCAGATATAGCAAGGGAAAAGCAATAGTGAACCTCCTCTCTCTTGACCCTACAGAACGCGTGAGCGCAGTACTCCCTGTTCCCTCTTTTGATCCTGACAAGTTCCTCTTCATGACCACCAAAAAAGGTATGGTCAAAAAAACACCACTCACCGCATTCTCCAACCCCCGCAGGGGAGGCATCGCATCCATTGACCTCAAAGAGGATGACCAGCTTGTGGATGTACTCATTACTGACGGCACCCAAGTGATCTTAATCGCAACCGCGAACGGCAACGCTGCAAAATTCAACGAACAGGATGTTCGCGCTATGGGAAGAACTGCAGGAGGCGTTCGCGGCATCACCCTTGAAATGAACGATGTTGTTGTTGCTGCAAGCAAAGTCACTCCGAATAGCACTATTCTTACGATCACCCAGCAGGGCTACGGCAAACGCACGAGCGAGACAGAATACAGACTCATCCGCCGCGGCGGAAAAGGAGTTACCAACATCAAAACAGGACCCCGCAACGGCAAAGTGGTCGACGTACTCGTTGTGTCTGAAGAAGACAGCATCATGATCATCTCTGAAAAAGGATTGCTCATTCGAACCCCTGTGAAAGACATCTCTATCATCGGCAGAAACACCTTGGGATTTACACTCATGAAACTTAAAGAAGCAGACCACGTCAAAGCAGTCGCAAAAATTGGTGGAGTATCCTTATGAGTGGCTTCTCTCTCCCCTGGACGGAAACTGCAGCAGAAGAAACCTTTGAAGATGTTATGCTGCACCGCGTTAACTCGTACCTTTTACTCCGAGACACCATGAATCCGCCTTTCGTAGATCCTGCTTCTGAGAAAGATGATCTTTATTACCTTACCCTTCTCCAACACACTCTTCACCTCGAAACTTTTCCTCTTGCACCAACCCTTGCAAACATTTATGCTCTTCGCGACATTCTTGTATATAGCACTCGCTCTTCTTCCTAATTCAGAATACTCCCAATCCCAATCAACCGCCACCTATTCCCAATCATTCTGCTAATCGTCAAGCGGTCTTCCTTACTCGCACACACTGGAATTCGCAGCTTCACATGAATCGCATCCTTCTTTAACTCAATTACTGTCCCTAATGTTGCTGCCGCATTCACATTCAACATCAAATTTTCCATTTTCTTAATAGGATCCACTTTCAAATCCTCTTTTGTTCCGACCACTCTTTCCAACAACTGCGGCTTAATAGTTAACTCTTGCCATACTGGCGGCATTTTTCCTTTTTCCCCCAATAAGTTTCCTGCAAGCGAATCTGCTTTCACAAAAAAAGGGTCTAATCGTGTCATGACACCCATCGAACCCCCTGGCAACACTTCAGTCACTGATTTTCCACCTGTTTTTAAGTCAGCAATCTCTGTTTCAATTGGATTGTATACTGCTTTCCCATCATCCTCGATATGTCTTCCCGGTCTTATTTCCACTTGCATTCCCACTTTCAAGATGCCCTGCTTCAATGCACCACCAACCACTCCCCCTACTAATGCTTTAATCTCTGTTCCTGGCCTGTTCACATCAAACGACCGCGCCACCAACATCAATGGTGTTTTTGTTTTATCACGCTTTGGTGTTTGTACTGTTTCTTCAATCATCTTAATCAACACATTCACATTCACTCCGTGCTGCGCTGCAATTGGAATAATCGGAGAATGCTCTGCAATTGTTCCTTTTACAAACTTCTTAATCTCCTCATAATTCTTTATTGCATCCTCTTTTGACACCAAATCGATTTTGTTCTGCGCAATCAGAATGTGCTTGCATCCAATAATTTCGAGAGCCATCAAATGCTCTTTTGTTTGCGGCTGCGGACATGATTCATTCGCTGCAACAAGCAAAATTGCTGCGTCCATAATTGCAGCCCCTGATAACATGGTTGCCATCAATGACTCATGACCGGGCGCATCAATAAACGAAACCTTTCTTCGCGGCACTGCTTTTTGCCCGCATTGACACTTTTCAGATGTTCCATATTCCTTACACGATCCACACTGATAAAACACCGCATCCGCATACCCCAATCGAATTGTAATTCCCCTCTTTAACTCTTCAGAATGCGTATCTGTCCACTTTCCAGACAACTTACTTACTAACGTTGTCTTCCCGTGATCCACGTGTCCGATGAGCCCAATATTAATCTCTGGCTGGTCAGAAATACTTCTCTTCTCGCTCTGATCCTCATGCGCCTTTTTTGTCTTTTTCTCGACCATTTTGCATAATGGTCTTATAGAGCTTTATAAGGTTATTTATTCTCCCCTTTTGATTCTTCCTTCTTTTCTTCTTTCACTTGAATACCTAAGAGTTCAGGCACGGTTTTTGTTCCATATTTTATTACCTTCATATTCACCTGCGCTGTCACATCTGCAATGGTATTTCCTCGAACAGTCTTTCGCACCTTCACTCCTTTCTTCAACTTCCGCGCACCTGTTCCCGCTTTCAACAACAATTTTTTTCTTCCTGACCCATCCACATTCTTCAACATCGGGAACCCGGCGCTATCGGAACCACCTGTGATTTCTAATTCATACCCCACTAACCCCAAATCACTCCCCCCTATTTTGTCTCCTACTTTCTTTCCCAGAAACGGATTCTCAGTCAACACTTTTTGATATGACTTTCCTGCCTTTCCATCATTAATCACACATTTCAATTCTGGCATACTCTCTTTTTTTTATCAAGGTTTTTAAAGGTTTTGGCAGCGCTACTTGCACCCACATCACCAAAGACCAGTTGTTTCATCAAAATTGTACATAATATTAAAATTTTGGACTGCTTGTCCAGAACCACCCTTATAAAGGTTGTCGATCGCGGAAATAATAATAACCTTATTACTATGTATTATTGGTCTTATATGGCAGTAATTGGTTTTGTTCACTTCTTTTGTGTTGATGTATTCATTCATTATCCTCACAAAAGGCATTTTCTTATAAAAATGAGTATATAGTGCTGCTACGTCTTTAGGTCCTGAATAATCTGCAAAGATTATCGAAACTATACCGCGATATGCTGTGTCAATCCTTTGAGGAACAAAGAGAATATTATTAATATGTAATGCCCACTCGATTTCAGTTATATGTCGGTGATTTCTTCCCTCTCTAAATACAAAGAAATTATCTTCTTGTTGTACTTTTAATCCTGTTCCTGACACACCATTTGTGCATGCAATACAAACATTTGAGATATAGCTGGCAATAGGTGCCAACCCTAAAATTATTGATGTTGGAAAGCATCCTGGATTTGCAATACGATCTGCTTTTTTTATTGCATCCTTATTTAATTCAGATAACCCATAAACCCAATCATCTACCATTCGATGGTCGCTACTCAGATCAATTATACGCTTTCCCTGCATTAACGGGAGATATTGGTAGCTTTTTCCTCTTGGTAAAGCCAAAAAAACGATTTCTGCATCATTCAGATTTCCGTTACTTCCTTCTTTTCTACTTTGAGTGTAAACAATATCTACAAAGGGATGTTTTTGTAACATTTCTACAAGAGGCTTTCCCAGTCTTCCTGTATGCCCAATTATCCCTACCTTGACTATCATCTTTTTCCTATCTTTCTTATATTATAAATTAATTGAGTTGTGGAAAGCACTTTATTTGGAATATATTCTATTTTTGTTATTTCCTCAATTTTTTTTCTTTCACCAACTCTTCTTGGTAGTGTACTTACACGAAGATCTTCCATAGCTACATAAAAATCAGGCTTTATACGAGATATAGTAGTGACTCTATCATAAGGAGTAACGACAACATAGTCTACACCTTTTATCATTGAAAGAATATAAGCTCTCAAATGTTGATCAAAAATAGGTCTTTCCTTTCCTTTCCTTTTTTTTGTAATAGCATTTGATGAAATAGCAACTACAAGAATATCGCACATCTTCTTAGCAGAAGCTAAACATAGAGCATGTGATGGGTGAAATAAATCGAACACACCAACACAGAGACCAACAGTTTTTCCTTGCTGTTTTAAGTAAGTAAGTTTTCGATTCAATTGAGAAAAATTGATAATACTTTCAGATACAAATTCTTCTTTTGGATATTTTATCATGCTCATCAAAACCTCCTATTAAAAAAATTCTTGACTTGATAGATGTATTTGAACATCATTTTTTAAGGAACATTTATTGTAGGTAAGTCTCTGTGATAAGAAAGGATACCACCTTCGTCATCAAACAAAAATTTGTGGTAATTGGATTCACGAAGGCGCTGGAAATTGTCAATAGGTTTATTTAAAAGCATATTAAACATGACTGAGGACGTTGTTCCATGAACACAAAATAAAACATGTTTTAAGCTACTCTTTTTAACCTCTTGAAGAAGTAAACTTACTCTTTTTGCTACAACTTGTAGATCCTCAAAACCATATGGTTTTCCCTTTTGCATTACAAATTGCCACACATTTTCTTTTTTATATTCTATACCTAATTGAGCAAAAATGTCAATAAACCTTTTCCCCTCAAAGGAACCAAAACTTCGTGGATTGATTCTTGGATCTATAATCGGCTTCAAAGGAGGGGTTTGCCGTTGCCCAATAACAAAAGCACTTTCATAAGCTCTTTTTAAGGAGCTTACATATATTGCATCGAAAGCAATTTTAGAAAAAAAAGATGCTGTTTTCAGTATTGCTTGTATTCCTTCATCACTTAATGGAACCTCAGTTATCCCACATATTTTTTTCCCTCCTTCTCTATCAATTTTGCTGTGTCTTAAGATATAAAATTCTTTCATTTCCTACTTACAAGATTCTCCTTTTTTTTGAGTACGGCAAGAATTTTATGTACATCATAAACATTATGAAACATTTGTTGCAACTTTTTTGCTCTTTCTCTGTAAAAATTGTTTTCTAAAAGCTCGATAAAAGATTTCTCAAGCAGTTCTTTTTGCTCATCTAAAGTACGGAGAAAGATTCCATTACCAAATGCCTGAATCTCTTCTCCTTGAGCATAGTTGCCAAAAAAAACAGGTATATCAAGAATGGGAATTCCAGCGCGTATTGCTTCGTTAACTGTTCCCATTCCTCCTTGAGTGATAATAAGATCCATATCAGGAAATAATTTCTTCTGATCGACAAAATCATATATAATTACATTAGGAAGTTTATTAAAAGTAAATAACCCCTTTGCAATAGAAATGTGAAAGTGAATGTCTGGATTATTTTTTGCTAAATTTAAAATTAATTCTATTTGCTGAGGATGCCAAAAAAGAGTTCCAGAAGAGTAATAAACATGTATTCCATCACGTTTGATGTACTGTACTGATTCAATTTTTTCACCACCTAAATATACAGAATCACATTTTTTTGTGATATTAAATTCTTTAATACTAAAGTTAATTCTACAGCTAGGAGAAGCGTGGGTTACTGGATAGAACTTGTTAAGATATAATTCAGAAATTCCATACTGTGCATATATTTTCTTTTTAAACGAAGTGATAATTGGGTAGAGACGTTGCAAAAAATCTCTAGAAACATTTCTTGGAGGTGAAACAACAGAAATAAATGGTATGCTATTTACCTGACTTACAACTGGAGCAACATGGCAGTAAGGGTCTGATATAATAAGATCACAACCCTCTTGGTTTATTCTTTTACAGGTGCGTGCTATAGCCTTTATTACATTATCACTAAAAAAATAGTTTTCAATATGATAAAATATATTATCTACTACATTCAAAGCCATATTCGAAGGCTTTATGTTTGTTAGACCAATATCAAAAAATTGTAGGTTACTTTTCCTTATACTCTTTTTCAGTAAACTCCCCGAATAAACAGATACTTTGTACTTCTTATTTAGAAATGAAAGTAACTCTAAAACACCACCATAATCAATATGACCATGTGTTGGTTCGCACAAGTAAATAATTCTTTTCATTTTCTATAAATCATTTAATACTGAAGATTTTTTCCTTATAGCATCACTTATATATTCGATTGAACGAAGTACTCGAACATTATCACTCTTATTTCCAATGTTATTCATTATTTTTTTCTTAAATTGGACTGCATCATACAACAAAGCCATTTGTACAAATGGAACATATGCTTCTTTTTCATACTTTGTGAGAGGAAATCTTTTGTCAAATTCTAAAACGTATCGTCGCATTTCTGCAATTTTGCGACACGCAAAAGACACTGAGGACCTTGCAACCTCTAAAATAAGATAATCATAACACGCATTATCAAAATCAATAATACCAACTATTTTTCCGTCATACTCAATGAGGTTGCCACGACGAAAGTCACCATGAATAATTCCTTTTCTTAATTTAGAAAAGTTAAGATTTATAAACTCGTTATAATTACTCTTTAACGATTTCATAAGCTTGTAGTCGACAAACTCTTTATTCTTAAAAATATTCCTCACTTTCTGTGTAAAATCATCAAGAAAGAAATTCTTTTTTATTTGGCAGTGTTGCATCATTGTAAGAAGGTTTGTATGTAATGTAACTGCTTCTCTAAAAAAAACGTGCTGTTGTGAATCACGTACTGATTTTCCCTTGATATATTCAAATAATGTAAAACAGAGCGGCTTACGAACATAAAAATTCTTACCTGTAGTGGTTAACATACTCTTTTGAACAGGAATACCTCGCCTTTTTAGAACACTGAGTAATTGCAGCCTCCTTGATAATACATTTATTTCTCGAGTACTTAAATTATCATATATTTTTAAAATGAATCTTCTCTTTTCTTTTTGAATCATGAAATTTATTGAACCGCTGTACCCTCCTTTTAAAGTTTTTAAACTGTAGGGGTTAGTAATTCTAAATTTAGAAAGAACATTATTTACCACACTCTCTGAGAGGTTGTTGTGCAAATCTAATGGTGTTTTGTTATTACTGTTCATATTTCTTTAGTACAATTGTTGAGTAAATTCCACAAAACCCTGCAGTATTTTTTACAACAATATCAACAGGAGCTTCGATACTTTCTCCTTTAATTACATTAAGAGGTTTACAGTTCGGATCAGGATTCATCAGGCCTGCAGTAACTGGAATTATTCCCCTATCTAGTGAAAGAGAACACGCAATAAGTTCCAAAGAGGATGCAGCCTCTTGGGCATGACCTAAGGTCCCTTTTAGAGAACTAACAAAAACAGTTCCTGTTTCTCCATCAAATACCTTTCTGATAGCTTCTGATTCAACAATATCATTCTTCACCGTTGCTGTTCCATGTGCATTTACATAAACACATTTACCATCAAGGCTTCCTCGAGAACGAGTTCTATCAAGAGCACTTTTCATGGAATTATAATAACCATCAACAGTTATGTCAGCAAAATGACGAGAAGTCTGGGTACTATCACCATAACCAACAACTTCAGCATATATGTGTGCACCTCTCTCAACTGCATGCATAAGCTCTTCAAGTATAAGAATTCCAGCTCCTTCACTCAGAATAAACCCATCTCGATCGCGGTCATAAGGTCTCATACCTACATGAGGATCATTTACTCGAGACATCGGAGATATTTTTGTAGGATCGTCAAAGTCATCAAAAGGATGAGGTGTCATTATTGGTGCTGATGAACTACCAACAATCATTATATCAGCATCACCATCTCGGATTTCCTTATACCCTCCTCTTAGATTCAGATTTCCTGTTGAGCATGCTCCTGATAGAGAGAACCCAATTCCTTGAAGTCCGTATTCGTAAGCGATGCAACCGACAAGCGAACTAACCATACCATACTGAGTAATGGGGAACGATGGATTAACCTTTGTCAGAAGGGCAGGATCGCCACTTGCAGAACCAACCATAACTCCACTTCGCTGTAGGTCTTCTTTAGTAAAATCAATTCCTGAATCTTCAATTGCAAGCTTTGCTCCTGCAATAGCATAATATAGAATCAAACCTGCGTGATCAAATCCGAAGCGAGCTACACGTTCCACTGTTTTTTCTCGAACATACTTTTTCGGATCAAAATCATGTATTTCTGCTGCAATTTGAGTTACATGATCTTTTCTTAAAGGAAATCGGGATATCTTACAAAAGGCGGTCTTTCCAGAAATTATTGCATTCCAGAAACTTTCTTTTCCGATACCTACTGGGGATACAGGACCGAGTCCGGTGATAACCACTCTTCTCATTATAAATAGGTACCTCACTCTTGGTGGTGAAGTGAGGAATTGCCATCCTCCATCAGTTTTTCTTGATACTTTTTGCTTTTCTTTTGTATGCCTCTATTAGACACCACTCAAACACTGTCACTTTTTCATCTCCGTCAAGAGTATCATACCACTCCTTTGCTTTTAATACTAATTCATTCATTTTATCCTGCTTATGTCATCTTTTGCATCTTTATCATATAAATGATTGCCACCGTAGCATACGGTGACACTAGAAAAATTTAAAAAGCTAAAATGCTTAATGTTTACTCAGGTGGTTATGAAATGGAAACTCTGGATCCGTCTCTTTTATCAAAAAATTTTGGACTAACTCACACTGAATCTCTTGTCTTTTTTGAACTCCTTCGCTCTGGGGAATCACCAATAGGACTCATCATAAAGAAAACTGGCCTTCATAGAGGAACAGTATATAATACTATCCAAAGACTTATAGAAAAGGGTTTAGTAGCTCAACAAAAAGGAGATGAAACCACCTTTTATGAGGCTTCTCATTTTGGATTATTATACACAATAGACGAAGAAGAACATTTATTGAAACAAAAGAAAAAATCTATCAAACAAATTCTTCATTGGATGAAAATTAATAAACAAGTTAATGAATCTGAGAGTAGTGATGTACGCATTCTCTATGGAAACAAAGCACTTAAGGGATTCTATCCTGCTCTTTACGAAACATGTAGAGCAAATGAGTATACACATTATGCCATTGGAAGCTTATTCTATGAAAGAAAGAAACTTACTGTAATGGATTTTAAAAAACGTCAAAAGTTTAAAATTCAAATGGGACTGAAATCAAAATCGATTAGCGATCCTTCTGAATTGTCAACCAAAGGTAATGAATTTTTTCGTGGACATGCAAAGTATCTACCTAATTTTTCAATACCAATAGCTGTTTATATTTATGGAGACACGTCTGTATATATTGACTGGTTGAAAGATAAGACTGAACTTATTTGCATAAATAATAAAAACGTCGCTGATTATAATAAAAAATTCTTCAATTATTTGTGGAAACAAAAAGCAATGAAAGTGTCTGAAGTTTATACACCTATAAATTAATCTTACATCCCCCACACTGGATTCTGCTTCCGCCTCATTTCTGCTATCTCCTTTAAACATTCCAATTCAGACGAGGACAAATATTTTTTGAACTTTTTCAACCTTGTAAACTCTTCCTCATTTATGTCACTATACAACACATCATCCTCTCTCACCTGACGGCCTACTGTGATACCTGGTACTGAAATGGCAACCTCTTTTCCAATCTCTGCCTGCTGTATGTTTTTCCCATCTTCTTGAATTTCTTTAATCACGCCTACCTTACTTCCATCCTTCTTCATTATATCAGCGTTCACCATCATGACTCCAAGCTCCACATGCACCCCAAACACTGCAGGATTTGACTGTCGGAAGATGAACCCTCGTAATATCTTTATCTTACACGGCCTCTGCAATCCTTCAGCTTCCTTTGCTGCACGTTTCTTTTCTTGCTCTTTCTTCCACACATCAAACTCCTCCACAATCTTGAACACCACATCATGGCAAATTTGATGCACCTCTGTTTGCCCTTCTGCTTTCTTTACATTAAAACCAAGAATAACCCTCTTCATGACATCCTTCTCTGCCTTCGCTTCTGCAATATCCTTCTTTGACACATCCCCGATAGATACCCTTTTGATAGGCACCCCTGCATTTTTCAATAAGCCTGTAATTGCTTCTAAACTTCCAATCGTATCTGCCTTCACCACGACACCCTCCTTTTCTGTCTTCATCATCACCTCCTCAATCTCCTCCTGCATCTCTTGCGCAACCTCTTTCACATTCTTATTTGCCACCACAATTGGCATCCCCCCAATGACGTTCTGCTCAGTATTCGGAGCAGCAATCTTTACACTTGCAGCAGCACTTGCCTTCTTTATTGTACTATACTTGCTTGTTCCTGTCTCTGCTTCAAACAAACCCCTTACTTTTGTGACAATAGGCTTTCCTAATGTTCCGATGACAATCTGATCATTGACGCGTATTGTTCCATCATACAAAATAACATCCAATGTTGTTCCTAGCCCCTTTTCCTCCTTCACCTCAAGAATCGTTGCCCTTCCCGGAGTTGTTGTCTTTATTTCCAGCTTCTTTTCCATAAACTTCTGCGCCAACCCGAGAATAGTCATCACCAACTCTGGCAAACCTTCCTTCGTCTTTGCACTCACCGGGACAATCGCGATCTGCCGCGTGAAATCATCAACCCTATCAAAACGCTCTGCGTTTAAGTTATACTTTGCAAGGCTTGCTACAAGCTCGTACACTTTCTTATCCAACTCTTCCTGCACTCGAGATGATTGAGAGGCTATGGCATCTCCTAATCCCTTTGATTCATAGGTATGCCAGCCAGTTATCGTATCAATCTTGTTCAACGCAATCACAAATGGTGTTTTGTACTGCTTCAAAATTTCAATCGATTCTTTCGTTTGATCCTTCACTCCTTCTCGTATATCAATTACTACAATCGCCATATCTGCAAGATTTCCCCCCCTCTTCCGCATACTATTAAACGCGGCGTGGCCAGGACTATCTAAAAACAGCAATCCTGGAATGGTCAACCTTGCCATCATCTTCTCCCCCACTGCTCCGCAAATTTCCCGAATGCGCTTCATTGGCACATTATATGATTTTATTGACTGCGTAATCAATCCTGGCTCTGTCTTTGTAATTGAGCACCCGCTCACTCGCTCCAGAATACTTGATTTGCCGTGGTCAATATGACCAACAAGCACCACTATTGGTTGTCTGACAGTCATTTTTTGCTTTTTTTTCTTGAACAAACCTTTTTTATCTTTTGTTCGGTTTTCTTCATCATAGTAATGCTCGTTTTTTAAAGATTGTGGCAAGAACTCTGTCACAACCCTTATATATGAGCATATATAAAGAAAACTTCTGGGGGTACACTATATATTTTTTGCAAGGACTATTTCCTTTGCTCTGCCCCTATTAACACTATACGCCCACACGGGAAGAAGAGGGAGGGGATCATCGTGGAATATCGAAAACTCATCAAATTTGGCAACAGTTCTTTTGTTATTTCTGTACCCAAACAATGGATGGAGAAAAACAGCCTCAAAAAAGGAGACCTTGTTTATTTCACCAACAATGGAGATAATGAACTTATCATCAGCGCAAAAAACAATGATAATGTCCGCGTCAAACTCCAAGAGATTACTATTACGACAGATGCGAAATCACAGAAGGACGTCAACCGAGAAATTATCAGCGCGTATCTCAAAAACTTTCACCAGATCACTGTTGTTGGAAGCAACTTAGACAAGAAAGTGAGAGACATTCGCAAATGCATAAACAACCTTGTTGGCTTGGAAATTATTGAGCATACCAAAGATAGGATTGTTGCAAAAGACATTCTCAACATGAAAAAAATATCTGTCCTTGGCACACTCAAAAAAATTGACGCTATTGTTCGGGAGATGATTGAAGACAGCAAGCATACCTTGAGCAGAGACGCCTATGACAGCATTCTTGTTCGCGATGAGGATGTGAATCGGTTGACAAACCTTGTCTTCCGCATCAGCAGATACGTCTTAAAAAAACCACACCTCTTACACAGCACCGGACTGACACCCTTTGACTTCTTCAAGTACTTCCAAGTTGCAGACAACCTGGAAAAAATAGGAGACGAAACAAAACGCCTGAGCCGATTCCTCCGCAAAATGGAAGTCGCTGGAGACATTCATGACGAACTTGTTACTATCTACCAGCGCATCCATGACTCTTACACTCAAGCCATGGAATGTTTTTACGCGCATGACGTCAAAGCAGCAACCGAACGCGCAACTCGAGATGCAGCCATTAGAGAAGCATGCGACACCTTCATGATGAAACATAAAGATATTCCTCTCATGGATGCTGTCGTTGAAAAACTTAAACAAATGCACTACCACATTCATTCCATTGGAAGGGAGGTTTATCAATAATTTCCCATGCTTGAGCGAAAAATACTTGTCTACAACGGGTATAGGGACACTGTCAGTCCTCTGGTGAAAGAGATTGCACGAGACCTCAGCCCAGGAATTACTGTTGACTCTCACATCGATTACTCTACCCTTTCTCCTGCCTTAAGCCAAGGGTATGATCTTGTTGTTTTTAACCTTCAACTTCCTGGAAGCCAAGCAAACAATGAAAAAAGAAGGGAAAACGAGGACGTTCTTGAGATGCTCAATAACCGAGGTCTTCCTGTTATTCTTGTTACCGAACGCTTTACTCATCCTTTTGCAGCACACCCTCCTTCTCCTCCTGTCGCAACAGGATACAGCAGAAAACAAATAAGTGACATCCACAGCAGATTTAATGACACCGTAAAATACGGGATTCTTCTTGATACTCCTCAAGGTAGAACTCACCTTCAGGAAGCTATCAGCAGAACCCTTACCAACCCTGTCTATCTCCTTGATAGAGTTGGTATTATCGGGCTCGGACGCATTGGTTTTGAAGCTGCCTATTCTCTTTTGCAAGGAGTTTATAATCTTCGATCCCTTGTTGTTGCTCAACGAAATGATGGGACACTTGGGCATAAGGCGCATATCAACTTCGCAAAACTCGGAGAAACCATTCCTATCACTGCCCACCCACGAACCACGCTCACCCAAGGTAGCATTGACGACATCATTCAAAATGCAGGCATTGTGATCGTTTCCATCGGAAATCATGATCAAGAAAAACGTATGATTCGCCGAGAGGAACTCCTTCAAGCGAACCTCCTTCCTACCATACATCTTGCTGAACAATTCAGGAATTATCAGGGTCACGTCCTTCTCGTCACCAACCCGACAGACCTTCTTGCGCTTGCTTTCCACCTTTATTCTCGATCTGCTGATGGTTCAGGACCAACAGTGACTGGTATGAACTATCTCGATTACATCCGCGTCAATGACACCCTTCGTGACATCCTCAAAAAAGAAGGATATGAATCAGACGTTGACTTCCGCCTTGTAGGGACTCATACTGATAAAGGACCTGTTCTTTCCAACCTTTTCATTGGTGGTATTCCTTGGGAGAGAGTCATATTTCCTGAACACACGAACAAACCTTGGCTTGTAAGCCGAGGAGGGACTGGAAAAATGAAAAGAGGAAAACCCCTCCTCGAAACCATTCAAAAACAACTTGCTATTAAAGGAGGACTCATTAGAGAACTTGCAAACGGAGACACTAATGAAAAACTGACTGCAGGATCTATTGCAGAAAACATTGGGGCTATCCAACGAGCGCAGCCTTTTTATGCAAGCACACTTATTGATCTTTTGATTACTGGAGGATTTACAGGTACTTCTTTTGCAGAGCAAACAGCAACCGCATTTCCCCATGGAATGTATATGGGGTGGAATATACTCTATCGTGGTCTTGGCGTTGAACCACGACCTCTCACCTTTGAAGGTGATGATCAACGAACACTGCTTCTTCAAGAACTTCTTAACTTACGCAAACGCATTCTTGATCACATCAGAAGCCATCCTCAAGATGAATGGACAGCGTATTCGCGCCTCATTAACTTTTTTAATCCCCGCAAAACATAAGACTCTTTCTTTACTTCTTTGCCATTCCCCACAATAAATTAAAATATTTCCGATACTGATCCGCAATCCTTTTGCTTTGAATCACTATTCCCAACTCTGGCTCAGACCAAATAAACATTGCAACTTTGTCTCCATACACGGTTGTTGTTGCAGGGCTTTCGTATTCGTTCGGAAGATAGGCAGCCTTTGTAAAAGGCAACGTGTTTAAATATGTAATTCGTTCTTTTGCATCTGCATCATAAATGTGCCACTGCCACATCTTGTTCTTAATCCTTCGCTTATGATAAATAGACACAAAATTCTTCATCTTCTCTGACATGTCCCGCGGCACTCCAAACGTGAGCACATCCTTTCCTTCCTGCAAGATATCGTCAGTAATAGCCCTAATTCCCTTCATCCCCTCATAAATCACTGCCTTTTCCCTTTCCTTCGACAACTTTTGATCAAGAAGCAATGTCGGCAACACTGCCTCAAACTTCTTCTGCTGATCCTTCAGAAGATCCAATATTCTTTCCGGTGATGTTGACTGAAACAACTTCTTTTTTCCCTTAAATATGTAGGTGACCAATCCCTTTTCTATCAGACGATCAAGGGCATCATAAATATTCGTCCGATGCACATCAATCTTTGACGCAATAATTCCTGCTGTTGCAGATCCCAAACGAAGCAAGGCTAAATAGACCTTCTCCTCATTCTTGCTAAAACCGAGCTCTATCAGCACATTTTCCCGCATTTCTTATCACATACTTTCTTCACCTTATAAACTTTTTTACTGTTGTCTTTTTCACTACAACATACCTTTATTTCAGAAAAGAAAATGCAAACAGCTTTTCTTGGCTATTTTATTTCCTTATTCTTTTTTAAAAAGTATATACATTCCTATATTTACACTCCTTCTTTTGTTGTTATTAACTATACAACATTAATTTATATAATTTGTTTGCTGCCCCATTGACATCATATACACAACAGGGGGTTATGACCAATGCCACAAAAAAGCAAAGACCGCCGCACAGACGAGCCTCAGGAATTGACAGAAGAAGACTTTTACACAGAAGAAGAGATAGAGGAACTCTTGGAAGATGATGAGATAACCACTGCAGAAGAGGCATTCATGCGCGGCTACATGGACGCGTAGCACACCCTCTGGTTTCACTTTGGGGGGTGCCTTATGGAATTAGCCTTAGAAGTCGAAACCGAGTCCCACATCAGAGGGCAGGTTATTCAGCTTGACGAGACCGCTGCTATCACGCAAGCCATCAGAAAAAACTGTATTGTCGCATACTATTAACTCTCATATTCATCTCTTGCGACATATCCTAGACAGACATTTACACCTCTCTTTCTCTATTCTTCGCGTACTCCAAAGGAATCTTCACAATTAACTTTCCCTTCTTCAACAACGCTCGCGTCTTCTTCCCATCTGCCTCCCTTGGCAAATCAATCATTCGATACAACGACTTCTCTCTCCTCTTATTTCCGTCTTTTTCGCACACCTCCACCTCAATTTCCAACTTTCGTGGTCGCATCTTGATCACAATATCTTCTTTCTTCACTTCTGTAGGAAGAGACATGTGCACCATTATTCCCCCTTCACTCTGCGCAACCTCACAATATGGCTCTTCATACCTCCGCGCCACCCTCTTCACCGCTTTTATTTGCCTTCTGAGAAGCCGCATATTCCTGTGCACTGTGCGCTGCACAACATCCACAATATCCTCGGCCTGCTTCACTATATCCATGTTTCCTCTTTTTACCGCGTATGCTGCTCGTGCACTGTCTTATAGGAATGCAATTCGTTCGTCTTAAACCACAACTCTATTTCGTTCTTGGCTTCTGTGACAGAACCAGACGCATGGATCAGGTTTCGACCACCAAACTTCCTTTGCGTTGCATATCCCATGCTCAATGAACAAAAATCACCACGAATTGTGCCTGGCGATGCCGCATGCGGAGACGTTGATCCAACCAATTTCCTTACAATATCCACTGCATGCACCCCTTCCAATACCAAGGCAATCACTGGACCTTCAGTCACATACTTCACAAGGTCCTCGCGCACCTCTTTTCCAATCTCTTCCTTTGACTTATTCGTCTTCACATTCATCCTCTTCCAATCTTCCAAGGTTTTTTCTCCCAAAATAGGAATAAGAGACTCTGGATAATGCTTTTTCACGAGATCCTTATCCATCCATATCATTTTCATTCCTATCACTTTTAAACCGACGTTTTCAAACCGCTCCAGAATCTTTCCTGCTAAACTCCGTTGCACTGCATCAGGCTTCAACAAGACCAATGTTTTCTCAATCATTTCTTGTACTCCCTCGTCCACTTGATCATCGCTGGCTTTCTTCCCAATTTTATGATATTCTTTTTACACTTTGATGAACAAAAATGAAAAATTCTTCCATCATTCTTCACAACCATCGTTCCTGTACCCTGAATAATCGCTTCCCCACAAAAACTACACTTCACCATCTTATCGCTTCTTTCCCCTCTTACTCTGTGTCAATGATCGCGCTTCAATCTCTGTTTCCTTGAGAATAAGAATATCTTTTTCACGCACCGGCCCCTTCACATTTCGACGCAATACCTTTCCTTTGTCAGACCCGTCCAAGACCCGACACCTCACTTGAATAATACCTCCTCGCGTCCCTGTCCTTCCAATTACCTCTTCAACCACTGCAGGCACAGGATCATATGTATACCCTCTCCTCACAACTTTTTCTTGTTCCCTCGGAGCTGCCATGTTATGTCTTTACCTTTTCCGCAATTTCCTTCACTAAATCTATCCCTTCACCCTCTTCCACAATCGCCACAGACACTGTCGGCACATTTAAACCAGCGGCTGCTCCTAACTCTTCCTTACTCGGAACAATAAGCACTGGCGTTCCTTTCTCCTTGCACAAGGGAGTAATATGCATGGTAATTTCGGGAGGATTCGCATCCTCTGCAACAAGAACAAGCTTTGCCGTTCCCCTCTCTACTGCCTTTGTTGTTTCATTTGTTCCCCGCCTGATTTTACCGCCTTTTCGCGCTAATTCAACGGCTTCATAAGCCTTTTTTACCAAATCCTTGCTTGCTTCTGCCATTTTTGATCATCCTCACTCTTGATGAGATTTGACTGCCCGATGTCTTTAAAAAGGTTTTGGAGAAGCATTCCTGTTTTTTTCCTTACTTCCACCTCTCGTGTACACACCCCTTCAGATACGCAGCAACCTTTTCCCATTCCGCCCCCTGCATGTGCTCGTCACTCCCTCTTACCTCCACGTGAAAAAGATAATACTTCTTCTCTCTCGCTGTAATTCCTTCATATGTAATAGAAGCCTTTTGTGTTTTATACGCATCCTCTTTCAGCCTTTTATACAACCACTTCTGCTGCCTTGGAATCAATATTCCAAGATACCCTTTCTTCACATACTGTCGCGCTTGATTATAAAAATGATAAAAACTTTTCCATGGCAACTCAAATGACTTATCATAATAGATCATTGACTGATTCATTTCTTGTTCAACCATTCTTAACCCCTTTGTCTTAATCACCTTCTTTTCTTTCACTAGATCCTTCCACATCTGCTCAAAAAAATCTTTTTTATAGAAATGACCCTCACACGATGCCGCTGTCTTAACGCCAAATCTGTGCAAAAAATAGCATACTCCCTTCAGATTGTCATCACCCTTTTCATACGCTTCATCGCTCCTCTCTTTTTCATCCCTCTTCACATGATACGACCATCTCCCTGTCGCAGAAAACCATCTCCTCTGATGATGCGCTTTATGATCTATAATATCCACACTTACCTTTTTCATTTCCCCTCTTTTTACTGATGCGTAAAAATAAACTGATATACATCGCCCTCTTTCTTTTCAAATCTTGCAAACCCTTTTCGCTCAAACTGGACAATCTCCCCCTGCCTCACATACTTCACTGCAGGCTCACCCACACACTCCTTTATTGTGCCATCAGGCATCAAGAGCTCAATCTTCACCACTGCATTCACTGCAGGAACCCAATGAATCAACTTTGCCTCAATTTTTGGATCATGCTCCTCAGAAAGAAACACATAATCCACAAAATTAAACAAGTGCATGAAGCGATATGTCTTTCCGTCCTCTACCTCATCCTCAATGTAAAACTCGTTTGTTGTTTCCACCTCTTTTGCTCCCAACTCTTTTCGATCAGGATGCAACGGCACCTGCACCTTTTTGAATGGGGCATTTACAATCTTTATGATTCTTGGATGCTCAACAACAAAATACCTCTTCGCGTTTTTATCGAGCACCTCGCGGTCGTACTTGTAAATTGATTTCATAAACTCATCAAACTCCACCCTCTTGTCCACTTTTGACGGGCCAAGCTCCTGCACGTACCTCACAAACGCTTGCGGTTGCAACCCGCGACGCCGAAATGCTGCCAACGTGGGAAGTCGAGGATCATCCCAGCCTGTATACTCTTTTTTCTCAATCGACTCCCGGAAACCTGACTTTGAAATCCTTATCCCTTTAAAATTGACTCTTCCAATATGGATGAACTCGGGAATGTCCCACTTAAAAAACTTGTATATGTACATCTGCCTCTCCATATTCACAATATGATCTTTTCCTCGAATCACATGCGTTAATCCTGCATCGTGATCATCAACTGCAACTGCAAAATTCATCAATGGCCACACCCTGTATTTCAACCCGTGTAACGCGTGAGGATTTGTGTCAATACGAAACGCAGGCCACTCTCGCACTGCAGGATTTTTATGGTGAATATCTGTCTTTATTCGCGCAACCGCCTCTCCGTCATCCAACTTCGTCAACATTAACTGCCACAACCTCTTGTTTTCCTCAATTGTATTGCTTCTGCAGGGACATGCCTGCCTCTTGTTCACCAACTCTCGAAATGCTTCTGCATTGCACTGGCAAATATACATGTGGCCCTGTTCAATCAACACCATCGCATGCATGTAATAATCATCCATCCTGTTTGACTGAATGATTAATTCATCCACCTTGCCTTGCGTAATCCACATCGCATCCTCTTTCAGCAGATTATATGCTGGAGAATAAATGGCCTCAGGGTTTGTATCCGCAATTCGCACCACTAACTTTCCCTTGTACTTCTTTGCGTATTCTGCATTCAATAACAATGTGATAATATGGCCGATGTGCATTGCACCACTCGGGCTCGGCTCAAAACGAAACACATACGGTTTATTTACCTTCTTTAATTCTGGCAATACTTTCGGCCCTACTTTTTCTTTCTCTTCTTCCTCATATCCTAGTTTCTTCAGTCTTTTTTCTTTCTCTTCTTTGGATAGTTTTTTACATTCCTTAATTGCTTTTTCAATGCTCTTTAGAACTTCCTTCACCGTTTCTTTTGCTGAAGGATCTTCTGCAATGACGCGCCGCAGCACAGACTGCGCATCAACATCTTTATACTTCAACCCACAAATGAGCACGTGCTTCACAATAGAGTCTTTCATCTCTCTTTTCTGAATACTTTCACTATAAATACTTATCTTCCAAAACGCCTATCCCGCTTTTTAAACTCTTCAATACACTGAATGAAGTCTTCCTTTTCGAACTCTGGCCACATCTTTTCCAGATAAAACCACTCGCTATATGCAGCCTGATAATTCAAGAAATTGCTTGATCTTTTCTCGCCACCAGTCCGAATAATCATATCAGGCTCATCCTTCATATACAAATGATCAGCAAACAACTCTTCATTAATCTTTTCAATGTCTAGCTTTCCTTCCTTCACTTCCTGCGCAATCCTTTTCGTTGCATCTACAATTTCGCTTCTTCCCCCATACGCTAATGCGATGTTAATAATGTGCTTCTTGTATTTCTTTGTCTTTTCCATCACCTTTTTCATTGATTCTTGAATATCCTCAGGAAACATGTACAATCTGCCGATAAAATTTAACCGAATCTCGTTTTTTTCAATCCTCTCATCGCTGTTAAACTTGATGAAATTTTCCCTAAATAAATCCATTAAAAATTCAAACTCATCTCGTGGACGCGAATGGAAATTTTCCACAGAAAATGCATACAATGTTAGCTCTTTTATGCCTATATCCTCACACCATTCAAACAATTTTTCAATCTTTCTTGCTCCCCACTCGTGACCTCGCCATGGCTTTAACAGCAATCTTTTTGCAAACCTTCTATTTCCATCTAGAATGATCCCAACATGCTTCGGCACTGCATTTGAAGAAGGTTTCATCTTCCTCTTTTTTTCCTCTATCTCCTTTTTAAACTTTTGCTTAAAAAAAGAAGATTGCTATTCCTATTATAAAAAGAATATACAAACAGAGAAGTAACATTCCCTCCATCACTCGCGAAAACCACTGCATCTTTGTAAACCTGAAGAAAAGCAGTGTCATGATAAGCGCAATTGGCAATCCGAACCAGAGGTCAAACCTTGTCATTGTAAGGGGCGTTATCAGCGCTCCAATACCTCCTACCAGAAGAATATTTGCTATGTTTGACCCTACAAGGTTTCCTACTAATAAACCTCCTAACTTTTTTCTTGCAGAAACAAACGTCACTGCTAACTCCGGGAGAGATGTTCCTATTGCAATTGCTGATAAACTTATCATTTCAGAAGGAACCTGCACACCTTTTGCTATGTTTATTGCAGCACTCACCATAAATTTTGCACCAAGCGCAATTCCTAGAACGCCTATTATTACAATTATGCCATTTTTGGCTATCATTCCTAATACTTGTTGCTGACATGCTCTATACTTATTAATGCCCTGCTTTTTTAATCTTATTAGTGTTCGATAATCTAAACCATTCTGTATTAGTCTCTCACAATTTATCATTGAATGGACTTTTTTTTCATTTTTCATTAATTTTTTTATCAAGTTGTTTCTTTTTTTCTGCACATGCTCTGGCTCTTTTGTTATTCTATAATATATGTATATCACAAACAAAAAGACTAATACTAATCCTTCGCCTCTTGATACTATCTTATCACTTGCAAGAATCAGAAATAGTGTTGTGATACATCCTAATATAATAATATCTCTTCCGTACACTCCTCTTTTCAATGGAAATATAAAGATCATCGATGCTAATCCTAGAATAAGACCAATATTGGTAATGTTACTCCCGATTATTGTACCTACTGCTATTTCAGGAGCTCCTCTCACTGCTGCAGCAATGCTTGTTCCCAGTTCTGGTATTGATGTGCCTATTGCAACAACTGTTAATCCTATCACCCACTGTGATACTCCATACCATTGCGCGATTCGTTCCACAGCCTTCACTAATATATCTGTACTTTTAACTAGCACTCCGAGTGCACCTATAAAAATAAGGACCTGCAGTAACATATCATCCTCCTTTTTCTCCTTTACTTGACATAAATCCTTTATAATCCTTCTCCTTTCCTTAAAAAGACTCTTTTTCTCTTTTTATGCCTAAAACACCTTTCTTTTTCCTCGAAAACTTTATAAACTATTTGGTACTAACAATTGAATACTCTATATCAGTGATAATACAATGGCTGCACTTGACATTTTTACTGTTGTCCAAGGATTTCTTACCATAATCCTTTTTGTTGTTGCGCTCTATTTCTGGCAAAAACTGCGCAGAGGATTTGATATCAGCAGCCTGAAATCCATGCGCTTATATACTATTCTCTTCCTCTTTGCCATTCCCTTTATTATTAGCGTCCTCGCATTCATCGAAGATGACATCCGTACCCTCTTACAACACGCACTCTATTTTTTTCTCTTCTTTGCAGCATTTGTTGTGACATTCCGCACCTATAAAAATTATATAAGCATCAGAAAACAGGATCTTCGCGACTTATATGAACAATCAGGAAAGCATCCTATTCGACTTGCCTTTGCCCGTGAAATTATTGTTCCTGAACTTCAAACACTTACTCGTAAAAGGAATGAGCTCACTAAACTCCAACGCACCATTGACCTGAAAGAAAAGACAACAAACCTCAAAGAAAAAGCACTCCAGAGAAAGGAACACAACTCTGCTGCAAAACTTAAATCATTACAGCAACAGAAAGAAGCCCTTTCCACAGAACGAAACACACTTGATAAGGAACAGATGGTTGTGAGAAACAAGAAGAGAGACGCACAACGCAACCTCCTTGATGCGCAAGCAAAAAAAGCGCACATCGAAAGAATTGTTCTTGCAATAAAAGAACGAGAACAAGCCCTTCAGAAGAAATATGAACAAGCCTCCCAAAAAGAAGCCAATCTCAGCATTGAATACAAAGAAGCAAAAGAAACAGCGTTGAAACAATTCAAAGAAGAGCTTACCGTATCAAAAAAAGACATGCAGGAAAAACTCCAGGCAAAACTTGCAGACCTTGCCAAAAAAGAAAAAACACTTGATGCGCTGGATAAAGAAATCAACGAACTCAAACGAACCCTTAAAACAAAAGAACATGATATTGCAGCGTACGAAGCACAAAAGAAGGCGGCAGAACGAAATATTGAACGTTTGACAGAAGAACAAAAACAGCTCAAAAAAGCAGAAGAGGCATTCAAAAAAGAACGCGAATCTCTGGAACACACCCGAAGAGAACTGAGAAGCGAGTCCAAAACATTCGACAATGAACGTGCGTCCCTCCTCGCAGAACGGGCAAAAATCAAACGAAAAAACGCCCGCATCCTCACTATCGACCGAGCACTCCAGGAAGAAAAAGAAAAACTTCGCACAAAATACGCTGAACTCGATCAACTCATGAATGATACCAGGCAGAAAGAACGAGAACTCGCACGAGAACGAGACACATTGAAACGATTGCAGAAAGAGCTCGAACATGAAAAAGCACGATTAGCTGCAGAAAAAAAAGAAAAAAACAACGGAAATGGAATCAAAGAAAAGAAAAAACAAGGAAACGGCAAAGATTCATCAGTCGTTGCAGACGTTAAAGAGAAATTTGATTCCCTCTTCGAAATATTTGGATGGTAATACACATGGGAACCTTTGAACAAGTCATCTTCGGGCTGGACATTTTTGCAGTCATCTTTGCATTCTTGACAGTCATCTTCATGAAAAAGCTTCGAGAATTTGAGCTTGCAGACATCGAACGTAGCTACAACGCACTCCTCTTTGGCGTGTTCTTCGGATTTATCATCACATTCCTCAACCTTATTGTCTATGCAGAACAAACATTCCCCGAAGAACTTGCATCCCTCATACCTGAAATAAGCACGTATGCTGGATACTTCCATAACATTATCTTTTTAGTCCTCGCACCACTTTTTGGTGCTTGCGTCTTGGTCAGCATTATTCTCTTGAGAGACATGCAATTCCCTGTTCGGAAATAAAAACTCCAAGCGAAACATTTATAAAGGAGTTTAAACACCTCCTTACTTATCTTTCTGGAGCTGTTCATTCATGACCCAAGATGACATTGCAGATTCGGTCAAAAAAGGAACAACAACCGTTGCCATCATGTGCGCAGACGGCGTTGTGCTTGCAGCAGATAAGCGTGCAACCTTAGGCGGACGCATTGTCGGCCACAAAAAAGTAGACAAAGTCTTTCAAATTACAGATAGCATTGGACTTACTATGGCAGGATCTGTGAGCGATGCACAACTTATCGTTAAAATACTAAAGGCTGAACTTAACCTGAGACGCATCAGAACAGGACGCGAACCCACAGTCAGGGAAACCGCAGCCCTCCTCGGCCAAATAGTATATGGCAATGTGAGACGCTTCAGCGTCATTCCGGGCATCACCGGATTCCTACTTGGAGGAGTGGACATGCGCGGATTTGCACTCTATGACATCGGCATTGATGGTAGTGTTTTAGGACATGATGATTACATTGCTGATGGCTCAGGATTCATGATGGCACTCGGCGTGCTTGACACATTATACACCAAAAACATGAAGGTTGCTGACGGCATCAAACTCAGCATCAAGGCAGTGAACGCAGCTATGCAGCGAGACACCGCAACTGGAGAAGGCATTGACGTCTTCACCGTCACCAAAGCAGGAGTCAAAAAAGTATACCACAAACAAGTAGAAATAACCCTTTAACATTTATGGATTTACCCTTTTTTCATTGAATATCTTATCCTATTATTTTTTACATTAAGAGACTTTCCTTATGCCAGATATCTTTGCAGAAATCAAAAAACACCTTCCTGCAGACGCAGACATTAGTGACACTGCTTTTGAAGGAGCAAACATCATCCTCTACACCAAAAACAAAGAATTCTTCCTCCAACGCAATACTGTCATTCGTGACATTGTCTCCATCATCAAAAAACGCATCGAACTCAGACCAGATCCCAGCCTCTGCATGGACCTCGAACAAGCAGAAATCGAAATCAAAAAAATTTTACCAGCAGAAGCAGGCGTTACCAGCGTCCTTTTCGACCCCGCACGAAGTGTTGCCGTCATCGAAGCAGAAAAACCAGGACTCGTCATCGGCAAACAAGGAGAAATCCTCCGCGACATCAAAAGCAAAACCTTCTGGGTGCCTGAAGTGCACCGCACCCCCATCATCAGAAGCAAGATCATTGAAAACATTCGCGGCGTGTTATATCAAACAAACGACTACCGCAAAAAATTCCTCAACAAGGTTGGCCATCGCATCTACGACGGATGGGTGAGAGAACGCAAAGAAGAATGGGTGCGCGTCACCTTCCTTGGTGGCGGAAGACAAGTCGGCAGAAGCTGCATCTTTCTCCAAACACCCGAAAGTAGAATACTCCTTGATTGCGGCGTGAATACTGCATTCAATGACCAAAACGCATATCCTTATGTTGACTGTCCAGAATTCAAGATTGAAGAACTGGATGCCATTATCATTAGTCATGCACATCTTGACCATTCAGGATTTGTCCCTTTCCTCTTTCGCATGGGCTATAGAGGACCAGTCTACTGCACTGCACCCACACGAGACATTTCCGCATTGCTCGCACTTGATTTTATAGGTGTTGCATTCAAGCAAGCAAAGAAAGGACTCTTTGACGTGGATGACGTGAAAGAAATGGTCAAACACACCATCTGCCTCGGATGGGAAGAAGTGACTGACATCACTCCAGACATGCGCATCACCTTCTACAACTCCGGACACATTCTTGGGAGTAGCATGATCCACATCCACATCGGCAATGGACTGCACAACCTCCTCTACACTGGAGACATGAAATATTTACGCACCCGCCTTCTCGACCCTGCAGTCACCTCTTTCCCTCGATTAGAAACTGTCATCATTGAAAGCACCTATGGAGGAAAAACAGATATCCTCGGATCGAGAAGCGAAGCAGAACTCAAATTCATCAAATCCATTGATGCAGCAGCCAAGCGCGGAGGAAAAATACTCGTCCCTGTCTTAGGAGTAGGAAGAGCACAGGAAATTCTTGTCGTTGTGGAGAAAGCGATACGCGAGGGATTAATCCAGCCGATTCCAGTCTACTTGCAGGGCATGGTCTGGGACATCACTGCCATTCACACTGCCTATCCAGAATTCCTCAACCAACAACTGCGCAAAAGCATCTTCCACAGGGCAGACAATCCTTTCTTAAGCGACATCTTCAAACGCGTCGGCAGCAGAAAAGAACAAGATGACATCATCGAAAGCGAGCAGCCCTGCATCTTAGTTGCAACTGCAGGCATGATGAATGCAGGTGCAAGCTTGGAATACTTCCGCAGACTTGCGGATAATCCAAAAAATTTGCTCATCTTTGTCAGCTACCAATCAGAAAACACTATTGGGAAGAAGGTGCAAAACGGCGAAAAACAGATCCAACTTAACTACGGCGACAAACCAGAAATCATCACCGTGCGCATGGAACTTGTTACCATTACCGAATTCACCGGGCACGCGGGAAGAAATGAACTGCTTCGTTTTGTGCATAATTTAAACCCAAAACCGAAACGCATCATTGTTAATCATGGAGAAAGCACCAAATGCATCGAACTCGCAAGCACATTCCACAAAATTAACAAGCTGGAAACGTGCGCACCAAAAAACTTAGAGACGATCAGAATTAAATAACGAGAATAATTTATTTTTGTTTTATTTCAACCCGTGTTTCTCCATTTACCGTGTTCGTCTCTATTCTATTCATTACTCCACCTATCATTACTTCTCTGACACACTTCACTCCAGTTTCACTTCTTTCACATCTTACCAGGCCCTCTTGAGACATTTCTTTCTGATCTTCCCTTTTTTCCCCTTGAAAACGGCTTGTTACTTCTTCAAACGATCCTTTTTGACCACCAAGGCTCTGAAAAAAAGAGTCAACTGTTTGCGTGTTTGTCTTTTCGATGTTCATTTTTTTCGCTTTTATTGCACTCCCAGAAATATCTCCCTCTTGAAGCATGAGAAGAAACGCAACCCCAATAATAACTCCAATGATCACCATACCTTTTTTCATCTTCTATTCTTGCTATTTTGTTCTATAAAAACCTTTCCCGATATATTTATATAATCTATTTCCTCTTTCTTTATTGAGGTGTTTATCATTACCAAACTTATTTTCCTTTTCCTTCTCTTGTCTTTTCTCTTTGTTAGTGCAGTCGCAGCACAAGTCATCTTTCCCGCTCCTATTCCCATCACCATCCGTGATTCATTAACGAGAACACAGCATAACGTGCTTCTTGTAGGAGCTGATACCACCTCAGGAAATGCAGTAGAAAGCGATCGAGGACCTGATCCTCATGATTCAGGAAGCATTCTCTACTTTTCCAGCGCAGCAGGAGCAACCTCTTTCATCCCAGGAGATGTTAATATTCCAGGGCCTGCAAACACAGACACTCTCGAATTCACCGCAAACTTTGATGTCCTTACTTCCACAGGATGGGTGCCTGGAACAGGATACGTTATTGGCTTTATCTTTTCTTCCCTCTCTCCACGCCTCGGACAAGAGAATGGTCTCGGAAATCCTTCCTTCGCAAGCATCGGCGGACCAACTTCTTATACCTCTTATAATAATAGATATGGAACTATCGTTCCTCCAGACAGACACTATGGCGCACAAGCAATTGCTATCAATCCTCCTGGAGCACTCTCATCATATCCCTTTGCTGGAGGAGGATCCTTTACTTCTATTTTTGGACAAGGAGATATTGAAGGAAACATTGTCGCATTCGCTACTACTGAACCCATTCTTGCATCGGCAGTTACCACACAACCAGCATTTGCAACTGGTGCTTGTCCAGTATTTCCTTCTCCTGCAGTTATCCTTAATGTTTTTCCTCCTGTAGGACCAATCACTTGTTATTACTTCAACAAATACATTGGATACGTTGACCTTTCCACCATTACCCCTGCTACAGAAGGACTTCTTCTTCCCATTGCAGGATCTTCGGCAGCAACTTCTTCCGCTGCTACAACTCCAGGAGTATATGAAGACCATCCATCCGTTTCAGTAAATTCAATCGGTGAAACACTCATTGCCAGAGAAACAAACCTCGCCACTTTTCCTTCAACATCTTTTGATATTCAAGTTTATAACATTGCAACTGCATCTGAAATAGCGATCATTCCTGAAATTGGATCTTCTCTCCGCAACCAACTCCTTCCCACTTTTGACTACCCTTTCATTGGATTCTTAGAACTTCCAAATCTTGTTTATCTGACTCCTGGCTTCCTCAACTTTCCCCCAGCAAATCTTCACCTTGCAGACATCTCTGGACCTATTGTCATTCGCACAACATCTCCTATTGCACGAAGAGTTGTCAACTTCCCAAAACTTGCCTATGATCCAGCATCACAAACTGGCATCCTCGCATTTGAACAGTTAACTATCGGAGGAGGCCCCCTTATCATCAGTTATGTCCTTCTTAACGCAGGAGGCGTTGCCTCACCAGTCACTACAGTTCCCCTTCCTCCCGGAGCTGGAGGATTTGGAGGTCAAGGAAACCTTGCAGTAACCTCAAATGGCGGTATACACACCATTTATTATGAAGCACTACGCGTCCTTCCTGGCGCGATAAGTCAAACACAAGAAATTTATGCATATGATGTTTTAACCACTTCAAACACACTCCTTTTCTCAGACCCTCAAATTCAACTTCTTAATCCTACTCTTTATGGAGTGAACTCTTTTAGCGTCACTGGAAATGGAAAACTTTTATCTGCAGTTACAGCTCCTGTAAATGGAGGAATTGTTACTCCCATTCTCATTAATATAGACATGAATGTTGGTGGATGCAGCATCTCTCCCTGCGCTGTGTATGAAAATGGCATATCTAATCGCGGACTTACTGGTGGGAATTCCTATATCTACCAAGAACCTATTCTCCTTGACAACAACGCCCAAACTCCTCTCTATGCAGCACATATGCCTAATATCTTCCTCATCGGCACTACTCTTGGACGACTGGACATTGGCAATCTATACTAAATTACTATTATGACCTCTCATCGAAACCTTTTAAAATAGACTCTTGAACATAACTTTTGGGGTTGTTATATATGAAACCAGCATGGATTGCAGTCTTACTCATCTTCGAATTTGCGCTTGGCATCACTGTCGGATACTTCTTTACAGATTATTTCACCTTAGAACAACCGCAACCATCTTCATTTCTCAGCTCTCCTGAACGAGTCAGCCCGTATGACTTTGTTCGCGAAGACCAGATCAAACTTTCTCCTCATAAAGTAGAAATCTTGTTTCCTGACCACACTCTTGGCTGGGCGCGATATACTGATAGTAATTCCATGGATCCTACGCTTGACATTGGAACAAACGGCATTGAAATCATTCCAGAAAAACCCGAAGACATTCATGTGGGAAACATCATTGCATACAAGTATTATGATGACATTCTCGTTCACCGCGTCATTGAAACAGGATATGACACTAATGGATGGTATGCAGTGACCAAAGGAGACAATAACGCTTTTCCTGACACTCGAAAAATACGATTTGCAAACGTTGTTGGGATGACCGTTGCGCTTATCTACTGATTTTTTTCTTCAAATTGTGAGGCGCACTTTGATGAGCAGAACCGATATACTGTTCCATTCATCTCTTCTTCAATCATATTTCGATCCAACATTTTCTTACACATTGCACACTCTGCAACCTTCTCTGCCTCTTCATATCCTTCCATGAAGGCTTCATCCACATTCGTGATTTCATCTTCCTCTTCCATCAACTCTTCCCTGCCTTCCTCAGAATATAAACCGTCTTCCTCGTCAACCATATTATTATCCCCTTGTTGCATACTCTTTTTCCACTCCTTTCACTCTTTTAAATTTTTCTTTTCAAGAATGCATATGTCAAGGAAGGGGTAGGTGGGGAAAAGAGGTGTTAGGGAAAAGATATAATAAAACCCACTCTACCCGATCCCGTGACTATGAAGTGAGGTTCTTTTTCAGCGATGATGGACTATCACTCTTTTAGGTGTGTCTTTCTCTCTACCCCCAGCCCCTTTATGTTCCACTCCTATAAAAAAGTATCGCTCTTTCCTGACTTATAATTATCTTATCTATCATATTTTTTATAACATATATTATTAAACATTCTATTCACTTTGATTCCCCTTAGAAATGTTTATAATGTCCATTCTTTTCTTCGTTTCTGAAAAAGATGGTGGACATTAGCGAACGAGAAATTGAACTTCCAGACGCAGTTATTGGCAAACTCCTCAAAATCGCTTCAGAAGACAAAAACGTCCTCAGCTTAGGACCAGGAGAACCAGACTTTAACCTTCCCGCACCACTCTTAAAGATTTTACCCACTCTTGCAAAAAATTGCAACCACTACAGCGCCCCTGGAGGAAGAACAGAACTCAAAGAAGCACTCGTCAAAAAACTCCAGAAAGAAAATAAGATCACTGCAACACCAGAAAACATCATTGTCACCTGCGGAAGCCAGGAAGCGCTCCTTCTTGCCATTGCATGCACCCTTGATGTCAGCGAGCAAGTGATCATTCCAAACCCGAGCTTTATGGGATACCTTCCCACATTCGAACTTCTTGATACTTTTCCTGTTTCACTCCCCCTTCTCGAAGAAGAGGAATGGAACATCAACCCCGATGCGCTGAAAAAACTCATCGACCCCAAAAAAACAAAAGTCCTCATTCTCAACACTCCTGCAAACCCCACAGGCAATGTTCTGAGCAGAAAAATATTAGAAGAAATAGCAGACATCGCTATTGAATACAATCTGTATATCTTCAGCGATGAAGCGTATGAAAAACTGGTGTATGACAAACAACACGTGAGCATTGGCAGCTTCAACGGCATGCAGAACAATGTCGTTTCCTTTTACACCTTCAGCAAAACCTATGCCATGTGCGGCTTCAGAGTAGGCTATGCCGTTGGACCGCGACTATTAATTGAAGCCATGACAAAAACACACATTTACACCACACTCGCAGCACCCACCATCAGCCAGCAACTTGCTGTTCATGCGCTTTCCCTCAACGCTTCTTATATTGAAAAAATGCGCAAGGCTTATGATACACGACGAAAATTTCTTGTGCAGCGATTGAATGAGATTGGATTGCCTACAGTTATGCCTTATGGTGCATTCTACACCTTTTCCAATATTCACGCAGTCATTGATGACAGCTACAAATTCAGCTATGACCTCCTCAAAAAAGCGAAAGTTGCAGTCGTTCCTGGCAAAGAATTTGGCAGTTATGGCGAAGGATACATCAGATGCAGCTATGGCACAGACATAGCAGTTATCAAAAAAGCACTTGACAAAATTGAAGCATATGTCAAGAAACACCAGAGGAAATAACTGCTCATGAAACGCAACTGCATTATTCCTCAGCCTCACCTGGACATTACCAAACCTGCAGGCTTTTTCTTAGAACCTGCTATTTTTGGAGTGAATGATGGCATTGTCAGCATACTCGCGCTCATCGCAGGCTTTATTGCAGCAACAGTTGAAACAAAACTCATCATCATCGGAGGACTTGTTGAAATCTTCTCCGGAGCAATATCCATGGCCATTGGAACTTATATCAGCACCAAAAGCAAACTCGAATTCTATGAAAATGAAATCAGGCAAAGCCAATGCAACATCACCACAAACCCAACACTTGAGAAAAAACACTTAATTGCTTTATATCGTGAAAAAGGATTCAAAGGGAAAGAACTCAAACACATCGTTGCAAAAATCATGTCCAACAAAAAAGTCTGGAAACAAGTGGTTGTGCAAGAAGAACTTGGACTGACTGAATACCGCGTCTCCAAACCCTTTATTGCAGGGCTTGTCATGTTTTTTTCTTTTGTTTTCGCTTCCTTTATCCCGCTCCTCCCATTCTTCTTCCACCAAGGAACACCTGCTTTCCACATCTCTGCATTTAGCGGGTTACTCGTTCTCTTCTTTGTAGGGATGGCACGAACTTACTTCACTGGAAAACATCCCATTCGGAGCGGTATTGAAATGGTCCTCATTGGAGGCATAGCCACTCTCATAGCATATTCCATTGGCACCTTTGTTGGAAACTTATTTTAATTTTTTTTAAGAAAACTATTTATATTTCCAACACAATTTTACCTATATGCATTCTTTCTTCCATCCTTCTTTGTGCTTCTTTTGCATGAGCAAGAGGAAATACTTTATCAATAATAGGTTTACATTTTCCACTCTTTATTATTTCCACTACTTTTTCAAACTCTTCTTTTGTTCCCATTCTCGCACCAAGAATTGTCAACTGACGTACATATACATCACTTAAATCTTGTGTGCCTCTATCTCCACTCGTCGTTCCTGCAATAACAACCCTTCCCAAAGGACGAAGCATTGAAAGACTTGTACTCCACGTTTTTTCCCCAACACTTTCAAACACTACATCAACTCCCAAATTATTAGTCATTTTCTTAACTTCCTCTACCATATTTTGTTTTGTATACAAAACAACTTCATCAGCACCAATCTCTCTTATACGCATTGCACTCTCTTCTGACTTTGTTGCAGCTATAACCTTTGCACCGAGATGCTTTGCAATTTGAATTGCAGATGAACCTAATCCTCCTGAAGCACCCCAAATAAAAACAGTCTCTTCTTTTTGCAAATTTGCACGACCTACAAGCATGTGCCACGCAGTTAAAAATGTGAGAGGGAATGCTGCTGCTTCAATAAATGAAAGGTTCTTTGGTTTTTGATAGAGTTGTGCGATTGGCGCAACAACATATTCTGCATATCCTCCTTGATTTTTCACTCCAAAAATATTCACGCGTTCACACGCATTTCCTGTTTTACATCGCATACACGTGCTACATGGAATTGCTGGATTTATCACTATTTCATGACCTTTTTTCAATGTACTTTTCCCATTTATTTCTTCAATAATTCCAGCAACATCTGATCCAGGAATATGAGGCATTGGAATCTGGCGAGCATTCTTATTATCTTTACGCAACCAAATATCAAGATGATTCAGACTGCACGCACGTACTCGAATTAATGCTTCACCCTCCTTTGGTTTAGGAATTGGCAATTCTCCATAATTGAGAACATTCACTCCTCCAGGTTTCTCAAAAAATACTGCTTTCATTATCTTATTATTTCAGCTTTACTTTTATATATCCTCCTTTTTTCCACAAACCTTTATAAATCTCTGCTTCAGCACTAGCTTTTATGACTCCAGAAAAAGAACCTTTTAGTCGTATTGTCAAGACACCCTCAGGGAAAACCTATCGCATCGAATTTGATAGAGAGGGTTGCATCGGCGCAGCAGCATGCGTCGCCGCAGATCCTAAGCATTGGATCATGCAAGCAGATGGGAAGCCCAATCTTCATGAAGCAACATCTGAAGGGCATACACAAACAAAAACGATTACTGATGCAGAATTAGAAGACAGCATTCGCGCAGCAGAAGTCTGCCCTGTACGAGTGATCAAAATCTTTGACGAAGAAGGCAATCAAATCGCGCCGTAAACTTCCTTCAACTTCTCCATTTTCTTCTCTTCCTGTGCACCCGCTACTGTCATCTCTGTGATTATCATTGGCACTTCAACTTCTTCTTGCTTCACCCTTTGTTTTACAACACCCATTTCTCTCTGAAAGCCATGCTCACTGAGATATTCCTTTATTTCATTCGTCTGGTCACTATATTGTTTTGGTTGTCTTTCATTAATTTTACTTACTAACGGCCTGGTAGAAAATCGTGCTGTGTTCACGTCAGCAAACGTCATCGGAAAATACTCTTTTAATTCCTTTAAACTCAACCGTCTTTCTTGTTGAAACATCTTGTTTCACCTCTTTCTTACCTTTTTTGAGCCCTTTCTTCTATATAAATATATAGATTCTCAAAAATGCGAATGCTCGTATTAATATAGGTATCTATAATGGTATGAATATTAGTACCACTCTCCCATAGTCATAAACACTTTTAAAACACAACATCCTTGCACCAGCCATGAAACTCGGGGAAAAGATCGAGCGAGACATTCTTCTCATCTTGAAAGATTATTCTTTTCCTGTCTCCACTCGAGAGCTTTGCTTGAAGATTGATCGTGCATGGCACTCTGTTAATACTCATTGCCTCAAACTGCAAATCTCTGGCAAGCTCAAAGGCTACAAAATAGGCAACATCAACGCGTGGTCACTCAAATGAATAATATATCATCACCCCGGATACTGTACCTCTTTTTGGCATTCATCATTCTCTTCACATCACTCGCGACTGCAACCCTTTTTTATATCAACACAGAATCAACATTCAACGAAGGAACTTATGACAACACTTTTTATAACAGCACAATAGGAGCAGTGCAACTCAACGCAACATACACTCTCGGCAATTACACCAGCAAAGTCTTTGACGGAGGAAATGTTACATCCTGGGACAACATCACCTGGACAGAAGGAGCACCATACAACGAAGAACTTCCTGACAACGCACAACGAGAACCAACACTTGGCGGTGTGGACATGAATGGAAATGTGCTCTTATTGCACCTTAATGACGAAAATGGTGTCATTGCAGACACTTCAGGATCTGCAAATAATGGCACTGTTACTGGAGCAACAACAGGTGTTGGCGGAAGATACACCACTGCAATCAGCTTTGATGGAACAGATGACTCTCTCAGCATTCCACATTCCTCTTCCCTTAACATCACTGATGCATTAACTATTGAAACATGGATCAATCCCTTTGGTGAAAGCAATATCACTATTGGCACTATCAACGACACTCTTACAGACACCTTCGAATTTGACACAGCAGACGCTCAAGAACCTTCCTTCATTCCAGTTGAAAATGATGTGTATGCTATTGCCTACGAAGGACCTGGATCTGATGGCTTCATCACCACCTTCTCCATTTCATCTACTGGAGACATCGGATCAGCACTCAGCACTTTTGAATATGATACCTCTGATGGCATTGAATCAGACCTGCTTCACATTTCAGACACTACCTATGCTGTTGCGTATACTGGACCAGGAAATGATGGATTTGTTGCCACCCTTCCTATCTATCCCAATGGAACCATTGACTCAGTCATGAATAGCCTTGAATTTGACACTTCAGACGCGGGAGAGTCAGACATCGTGCACATTGGAGACACAACTTATGCCATTGCGTATACTGGACCAGGAAATGATGGATTCTTGATTACTCTTCCTCTTCATCCAAACGGAACCATTGGGTCAATCATTAATAGCTTTGAATTTGACACCTCAAATGCACAAGAACCCTTCATCCTTTCCGTCACCGGAGACATATATGCCATTGCGTACAGCGGACCAAGCAATGATGGATTCTTGATTACTCTTCCTCTTCATCCAAACGGAACCATTGGATCAGTCATAGACACTCTAGAATTTGACACTGCAGACACAAACAGACCGCAACTCATTTCCATTGAAGGAACAACTTATGCAATCAGCTATGACGGATCAAACGGCAATGGATTTATCGCAACAGTTGACATTGCTGCTGACGGACAAATTTCAAACACTGTCCTCAACAACTTTGAATATGACATTCTTGATGGCACTGAATCAAGCATCATCCCTGTCGCACGAAACGTGTATGCGCTCAGCTACAGAGGGGAAAACGGAGACGGTTTTATCGTTACTCTTTTCATTCAGCCCGATGGCACGATCATCCCTTCTTATGCTGATAAACTTGAATTTGATATTGGAGATGGTCGTGAATCTACACTCCTTCACATTACTGGGAATACATATGCTGTCGCATACCGAGGACCTGGTGACGATGGATTTGTGAACACATTCACCATTGTTACTCATAAAGGCATCTTCAAAGCAGGAGCATATGAGATTGATGCAAATTCCACAACCGCATTTGCAATCGCAAATGGTACACTTACTGCGCCACTCTCTCCGGGATGGAATCACGTTGTGTTTACTTATGATACAACTGCTGCGAATGACCAGCAACAACTCTATGTTAATGGACAACTCAGCGCGAGCACCACCTTCTCTCAACCGCTCAACACCAGTACACATCCACTCACCATTGGAGAATACCTGAATGCGACTCTCGATGAGTTTGCTCTGTATAACAGGGCTTTGAGCGCATCAGAAGTTCTTGATAGATATAAACGAGGCATCCTCAACCTCACACTCTTCGTTCGGAGCTGCACTGCACCAGACTGCTCAGACAATACACTCTGGGACACTTCTTTCGGAACATCACCTGGAATTCTTTCTCTTCCTAACAATACCTATCTTCAATATAGAGCACACTTCACGACTGAAAGTGCAGCGTACAGCCCTGAACTCCTTAATGTGACTCTTTCCTCAACAGACAGCAATGCACCCCCATCAACACCTCTCTTGAATGAACCAGCAAATAACTCAAATATAGCACTCTCTAGCGTCATCTTGAACGCCACTGTTGCTGATCCTGAAGGAGGATTGCTTACTGTCTTTTTCATCGGAAACAATGATATTATTAACACCACTATTGATGTTTTTAATGCTTCAGATGTGTCATATAACTGGACTGGATTGTCTGATGGAGCATACACCTGGAGTGTCATTGCAAACGATGGAACAACAAACACCTCATCAGAAACATTCTCCTTTACTGTTAGTATTCCTTCCTCATCATCACCCTCAGGAGGACCGGGCTCTTCTTCTCCTGAAGGAATAACAAGCAGTGGAGTTGAAACAAATCCCCAAACAGGACAATCTATTCGACCATCACCTCCAGGGCAGACAGCACCATCTCCTCAAGCTGCTACACCACCTTCTCCAGCACCATCACCCTCAGCATCTCCTCCAGCAGCACCACCAATTACTGGAGCAGCAGCTCTTGAAGGACAACCTGAACACATTTCCGGATTTTCTATCAAGAACTTCTTCACTTCCCTTATTCCGTCAACTCTTGATGCTGTTCTTGCAATCCTTTTCCTCTTTGTACTTATTTTCACCCTCATCATGCTCTTGAAAACAAAAAGCTTCCGCATATTCACTCGCGTACCACGCACTTCACGCCCTGTTTTTGCCCGTTACCAGTCATATAAGCAAGAAGTCATCAACAAAGACATCCACTCCTACTTAGGAAGAAGATATAATATTCCCACACACTCTACTTTTTCCACACCAGAACATCATTTTTCGAACGACAGAAAGGTTAATAAAAAGCAAAAACTCCCCCAAGTCCAACAGATCCGAAGCACTAATCCTCAATTAGAAAAACTCAAAGAGGTGTATAAGATTGAGTAATATTGTTGGCGTTATTTCCATCAAGGGAGGCGTGGGAAAAACATCCTGCGTTGCCTCTTTAGGCGCAGTTCTCGCAGAATCATTCAACAAACGCGTGCTCCTTGTAGATGCAAACTTCACCGCACCCAACCTCGCATTCCATTATGGGCTTGTGGATGTCCCTGTCACTCTTCACCATGTGCTCACTGGATCGCGCACGATCATGAAAGCGATTTATGAATACAATAAAAAGCTCCATATCCTTCCTGGATCATTGCTTGGGAAGAAAATAAACCCGTTTCTTCTTCGTAAAGAACTGAACACTCTCCGCGAATTTTATGATATTATCCTTATTGATTCCTCACCCAACTTAAACAACGAAATCATGGCAACCATGATTGCTGCGGATGAACTTCTTGTGATTACCACACCTGATTACCCGACGCTCAGCTGCACCATGCACGCCATCAAAATTGCAAAAGAACGCAAAACACCCATTACTGGCATTATCCTGAACAAAATGAGAAACAAATCCTTTGAATTAACCATTGAAGACATTGAAGACTGCTGCAAAGTCCCTGTCATTGGCTATTTGCCTGATGATATTAGCATGCTTGAAAGCCTCGCACACTCAAAACCTGTTTCCCTGCATAGTCCTTTAAGCAATGCATCCATTGAACTGCATAAACTCGCGGCAGCACTCGTCAATCAACAGTATAAAGACCCGCGATTCTTCTCGCAATTCAAACAATGGATCACGAAAGACGTTCGCAAAGATGAAGTGAACAGAGATGTGTTACGACAACGCCAAAACCATTGGTAATTCTCGAGTAACATTTATATACTGAAGTATATATGTTTACCTTCTATGGGAAAGGAATATTTACAGCAGCAGGACATGGAAGCAGCAAAGAAGAGAGATGCATCTTCAAAAGGAAACGTCCTTGAAAAAACCGTCCAAAAAGGTGTCTCTCCAGAGAGCATGCAAAAACGTGTTCTTCATAATCCTGCAATCATGAAGCACGCACAAGTCTGCAATCGATTTGGCATTACTTCTGCACACGTCAGCGGACATGACTTCACCTTCACAGACAAGGGATTTGAAGACAGCGTTCTTGAACATGAAGCACAATTGCAACCCCAATTATCATCTCAACCATCACCATCAAAAAATGAGAAGAAAGCACCCCTTGAAGAGACTATTGATGAAAACAAACAATCCCATGACCATTCCTCACGAGAAACCTTTGGCAAAATGTATGGCGTGAGCACTGACGCTGCCCAATGCAACTGTGGCAAAGAAATCAAACTTGAACCCAAAACATCCGGATTAAGCGCATCTGACTACACAAAAGAGAAAATGAGCGATGATTTTGACCTGAAAAAGGGAAGCGAATACTCCACAGGAACCTCTGGAAAAGACACTGAAACGCAGCATCTTTATGGAAATACTTCTAATACACTTTCACAAGGAGTGCAACAGACTTATACCAAGAAAAAGAAAGACCTCTTTGGCGTGGATACGTACACATAACCTATTTAAATTCCCTCCCCTCTTTAATTATATATGGTTCGTAAGTGCCCGAAATGTGGTAGTACACATACTGAAATGGAAGGAGAAGACATCCACTTCTTAGTTTGCCTCGACTGCGGCTACGATGAAGGAGATGAATATGCAATCGCAGAAGAGCGCGCCGGCAAAGGAGGCAAGGGCAGTCCGTACAAACGTGGCGGCTCACTCCGCACCCAGAAATAGAAGTTCAACATATAATGTAAAATCTAAGGAGCATAAGAAATTTTATACTTATTAAGACTCTTCAATCTTTTTTTACTTGAAAATCTCTTTCATAGTTTATAGTAATTCCTGTTTCTTTAGCAAGTAACTCAGCTAAATCTAAAGCCCTATTTCTAAGAACTCTGTTTACTTCACTTTCATCAACTACTACAGCATTAAATTTTTCATCTAGTCCAAGGCTCTCACGCAATCTAAAAACTTTCTTTTTGCCAAATAATCTTCTTTCATAAGATTTATTAGCAGAATAACAAGCTATATTTGTATGACATACACTTGGCAAAACTTCATTGCCTTCTTCATTAATAGAACTATGGAATACAATGTAGCCAGGTACTATTCCCCTTGATAGATAATCTCTTGTCTCAACCTTAATACTATGTGTAATCCCTTCAGGACCAATAGTTCTTGCTTCTATAGGTCCATCATACCCAGGACCACCAACAACATGACCATTTTTAATAGTCCTTTTGATATGCTCTATTTCTCTTTGGATGCACTCATTTTTTTCCATTTTTTCTCCTTTTCTTTTTTTGTGGAAAGATAACCATTTATTACTTACTAGTAGGAATACAATCCTAATTAAAATAAACTACTCTCAAAAGAGAGGAGTAATAGAAAGATTAAAATAGCTTTAAAATATTTTAATTCTATGGATTATTCGATATTTGAAGAATTAGGATTAACGAACGCTGAGATTAAGGTGTATATTCAACTATTAAAGTTGGGATTTTCTCATGCTGGTTTAATAATAGAGAAAACAAGATTACAAACTTCAGTAGTACACAGAGCTTTAAACTCTTTAATTGAAAAAGGTCTTATTAATTATATTTTAGAAGGAAAAATAAAAACATATCAAGCAACAGAACCAGAACTTTTTTTAGATTTTATAGATGATAAGAGAATGAAATTTAAAGAAATTCTTCCTGAGCTAAAAAAAGAGCAAGATTCAGCAAAGAAAGGAGAAATAGCTACAATATACAAAGGCAAAAAAGGATTGCAGGAAGTATATTATAAGCTAATTAATGTCAAAGCTAAAGAGTATTTAACTTATGGTGGAGGAATAGATGTTGCTAATTTCATGAATGTTACATGGTGGAGAAATCTGCATACCAAGAGAAGAGCGAATAAATTACCTTCAAGACAAATCTTTGATAAAACAGTTAAGCCACTAGGAAAAGGGATTATAGGGATGCCATTAACGAAGATAAAATTTCTTCCTCATGAATTTGCCCAATTTCAAGAAACTGTGATAATAGGAGATTATGTAGCTATCAATGTCTTTACTGAAAATGCTTACAGTTTTTTAATAAAGGATGCAAAAGTTGCTGAAGGATATAAAAAATATTTTGAATTATTATGGAAGATTGCAAAATCATAAAATAAAAGGCTACTTCAGAATACCAAATTTAGATCCATAAATCATAGGTAATATCTGATCACTAGAAATAGCGACTTATTCTGAGAATCATGTCCAGTATAGCTTATATTACACTTCAACAATATCTTTATAAAGATCTTCCCTCTCTTTTTCACTTATGCCCAAAAAAGAGCAAACGCATGACGTTATCATCATCGGCGGAGGCATTGCCGCACACACCGCAGCACTCTACACCGCACGAGCAAACCTTGCACCATTAGTTATTTCAAGCATAGAACCAGACCAGCTGAGCATGACAACCACTGTGGAAAACTATCCTGGATTTCCCCAAGGCGTTCAAGGCCCAGACCTTGTAAATAACTGCAAGAAACAAGCAGAACGATTTGGAGCAACATATATCCAAGGAATAGCAGACTCTTTTACTAAACAAAAGAATATTTTTGTTGTTGGAGTTGGCAAAGCATCCTATTCTGCACGAACAGTGATCATTTCCACAGGCGCGTCTGCACGACGACTCTCCATTCCTGGAGAAAACACTTATTTTGGGAGAGGAGTATCGACCTGCGCTGTTTGTGATGCTGCACTCTATAGAGATGCAACTGTTGTCGTGATTGGCGGAGGAGATTCTGCCATGGAAGAAAGCTTAGCGTTATACAAATTCGCCAAAAAAGTGGCCATCATCCACCGCAGAAACGCATTCCGCGCCAGCAAAATCATGCAAGACCGCATCTTTAAACTGAAAGATAAGATAACTGTCCTCTGGGATAGTGAACCTGTTGAAGTTCTTGGCAACGGCAAAATGGTTACTGGCATCAAAATTAAAAACGTCAACACACAAAAGATTACTGAACTTAAATGCGACGGCGTTTTTCTTGCCATCGGCCATGTCCCCAACACTGCCGTTTTCAAGAATGTTGTTCCCCTTGACGCACAAGGATATGTCATTACTGATCGTTTCACCAAAACAACAACACCTGGCATCTTCGCAGCAGGAGACTGTCAAGATCCTGTGTTCCGCCAGGCAGTCACCTCCGCAGGAACAGGATGCATGGCAGCCATCCAAGCAGAAAAATACCTGGAACATTTAAAAGCAAGCAACACCTACTAGGAGAAAACCATGGTCATCTACGACGAATTCGGCCCAGAAAAAATCATTGAAGTATACAACCCTCGCGTTGGCATGAAAGGATTTCTTGTTATTGACAACACAGCTCTTGGCCCAGCAAAAGGAGGCATCCGCATGACTCCCTCAGTCAACCTTGAAGAGGTTGCACGACTCGCACGAGCCATGACCTGGAAATGCGCACTTGCAGAACTTCCCTTTGGCGGTGGAAAGAGCGGCATCATCGCAGATGACAAACAAATCACGCCACAGAAAAAGAAAGAACTCATCAAAGCATTTGCAGCATCACTCAAAGCAGTTGTTCCTGAACTTTACGTTGCAGCACCAGACATGAACACTGCGGAAGAAGAAATGAAACTCTTTGCAGACACTCTTGGCACAAAGAAGGCATGCACCGGCAAACCAGCCATCATGGGAGGCATACCCCATGAACTGGGAAGCACTGGATTTGGCGTTGTTGTTGCAACAACCGTTGGCGCAGCCTCTGCAGGCATTGACTTATCCCATGCGAGCGTTGCTATTGAAGGATTTGGAAATGTTGGTCAATTTGCAGCAAAGTTCATCACTGAAAAAGGTGCACGCCTCGTTGCCGTTTCTGACAGCAGAGGAGTCATTTTTAACTCCAAAGGACTTTCCTATGAAAAACTTATGAGCACTAAACAAGTAAAAGGAACAGTTACTTCCTATGGTGATGGAAAAATACTACCTTCTCACGAAATAACTCGCGTCACTGCAGACATCCTCATCACTGCTGCAATCCCTGATCTTATTACTGTTGATGAGGTTGATCATGTCAAAGCAAAACTCATCGTTGAGGGAAGCAATATTCCCATGACCTTCGAAGTTGAAGAACTCTTTCACAACAAAGGAATTTTAGTCATTCCAGACTTTGTCGCAAACGCTGGCGGCGTCATTAGCAGCTATGTTGAATATATTGGCGGCACCCCCAAACAGATGTGGAAAACAGTGGAAGAAAAAATCAAGAAAAACACTGCCCTTGTCTTGAAAGAAGCACACAAGAAACATTTACCGCCACGCACGTGCGCTCTTGAGATTGCAAAAAAACGCGTCCTGGCAAAATGCAAGAACTGCAGAATCTAAACTTGCTCTTGACTTGATTGCACATTTCTTTCCCTTGCAGAAAGAAGCAAATCAATACTATCCATCAACCGCTCTTCATTCCCATACACAATCACCTTCGGATTTGCACCGCCCACAATCTCAATATACGGATTTACTGCCACAGAAAAGGGAGAACATTGCATCCCAAAGGCTTCTAAAAGCTCGTTGTCACACTCTGTACCGAGAATAACCAATATCTTTGTCTGGATGCTCTGCACCTCATTCGCCCTCTTTATTCTTTGACCAAGATTTTCTGCAACACCCTCAAGATCATCCACAATCGCTTCTGCCGCATCTTGATGATACGCAAGCTGACTGTTGCCAATCACAATAAACACATTATTCTTTAGTATTCCCTGAGCATCAAACAAGAATGCAGGATACGCCTTTAAAGAAGGTTGGTTACTTTCTCCACAATCCTGCTCACAGCTTCCAAACTCTCCGATGTCACACGTGTCATCTCCACACTCTGCCTCTCTTCTTGTACACACATAATTATCACACACTTGATATGCAGAACAATCATTATTTGTTACGCATGAAACACCGCACTTTCCTTTCGCATACCCTTTTTCTTCCTCTCTTTTACATCCGTCTGCGCTTCTTACACACTCCACAAGCTTTTTCCCTTCACATACATCCTGTGCGCACTCATCTGTACACGCCTTTTTTGTTTCTCCCTTCTTTATACTCTTCGTTGGTTCTTGTTTTGTTTCCGGTTCTTTATTTGCTTCCTTTTCTGTGAATTGTGTTTCACCTTCATTTTCATCTGGGAGCACAACTTTAATACCTTCTTCACTCTGCAATGATTTTATTAAAAAAAACGTGCTTCCAAGCACTATTCCTAGAATGACTATTGTTATTACCCACTTTTGCGTAGAACTTAATGTCATTTCAAAAAAAAATTAAAGGGTCATGTATGACCCTATTCTCACCCATTCGTCAATGGTTATTGTTCCTGTATTCCAGTCAGGCATCGCCCTGAACATCATGTTCCCTGAAATGAGCTTTGCAGCACCATTCACAATAGGTATTGTAATGGCTCCTGATGGGTTTGCCACCTGCGTCACGACGACCTGGTTTGTGCTTTGCACTGCAGTAATATCATACTGCACACCATTCATCATCATCGTTCCTGCAATCTGACCTGGTTGTGATAACAAGGGCGTGAATGGATAACTCACACCATCACCCACAAACAAGTTAAACAGCACCCAATTATCCTGCTCGTCAACCATGTACTGGACATGCGTTGCTTGCACTGGCTCAACGCCATTTCCATAATTGGATCCTGAGGCTTGCGTATACAAAAATTCCTCGTATCCGCCACCATTTTGCAGCGCATCTGCCACAATGGTGTTGCTTCCTTCATCGACGCTTATATCATACTGCGCCTGGTTTGGAAGACCTGGAGGAAATAGCACATACCCATACGGCGTGAACGACTGCGCGCTCACCATGAGTGCCATTGCCACGAGCATGAGGCCTGTGATTACTCCTATTTTGTTTTTCATATTCTTGCACCTCCGTGCATATATTGCTATTTCTTTCTTCGGCCCTTTATATAAGAATATAGCGGTCTTCTTTTTTTAAAAATGGTTATTTTAAGTCCAATTAAGTAAATTAAGAATAAAAATGTCCCAGAAACATAAATAAGGTTAATTTCAGATTTAATCTTAAATAAGGGTCTCTTTACCTTTATTTAACCTCATAATACTCAACTAACGCCCGCAAGGCTTTCGCCGCATCTGCGGGAAAGGTAAATGTCGGAATCCCTATCTCCTCCATTGCCTGCCGCTGTATTTGCGTGTACGAACCTCCTGCAGACACCACCACTATCTGCTTCGGCTTCTTCAGCTTCTTATTCTTTTCACGAACCTCCTGGAGCATCCTCACCACTTCAGGCGTTATCAACGGCGTCTGCCACAACACAACCACACAAAGAATATCCACCTTTTTCTCCTGCAATAATGCGTTCATAACTGCTTCATACTCCTCATTCCTCACCGAACCAGTCAGATCCATCGGATTCCTTATGGTTGCCTCCTTCTGCACCTTTGACCTTATTTTTTGCACAAAAAATTTGCTCGGCTCCTCCACCTTCAAACCTTGTTCACTCAAGCGATCCGCAGCCAAAATACCAAAACCACCACCATTGGTAACTATTTGCACCCTCCTTCCTGAGGGTTTGCCCGCCTTCTCAAAAATCTTTGCAACACTAAATAATTCATCCAACGTTTTTGCATTGATGATATGACACTGCCGCATGACTCCCTTGTACACTGCAGCAACACCCGCAAGCGAGCCTGTATGCGACACCGTTGCCTTCGCACCCTCCTCAGTTAACCCTCCCTTAATTGCAATAATTGGCTTTTTCGAAGCCACCTTCTTTGCAATCCTCATAAACTTCTTCCCATCCTTCACCCCCTCAATATACATACAAATCACTCTTGTTTCTGGATCATTTCCTAAAAATTCAAGCAGATCAGACTCATCCACATCCACTGCATTCCCATAACTCACAAACTTCCCGCACTTCATCCCCTCATTTTCCATCATGTCCAAGATTGCGGAACCGACCGCACCAGACTGGCAGATAAATGAAATGCTTCCCCTCTCTGGCCGAGACAAGCGAGACCTTGGTAAAAATAAATTATCAAACCCTGTTGTTGTATCTAAAGTACCGAGGCAATTTGGACCAATCAACCGCATCCCATACTTCTTTACCCTCTTTAGCAGTTCTTCCTCTAACTTTTTGTTTCCCACTTCGCCAAACCCTGCAGTCACCATGATAATCCATTTAATCCTCTTTTTTCCACATTCATCAAGCACCTGCACTGCAGTCTCTGCAGGCACTGCAACAATTGCAGTGTCAATCCGCGACTGTATCATCGCTACTGAAGAATAACACCGGAGACCGAGCAAGACCTCCACCTTTGGATTCACTGGAAAAATGTTCCCCCGAAAACCTGCGTCAAGCAGATTCTTCAGAATGACATGACCAACCTTATTCGGATCACGAGACGCGCCAATCACTGCAACTGATCGTGGACTAAAAAATTGTTCCATTATTCACCACTCTTCATGTGCTTGACTGCCCACAATCCATAAACGCGCAAATAGCACCCGCATGCCTAAACCTCGGCACACCACACTTCCTGATACTTTCCTCAATAATTGCAAGACCCTCATCTACCTCTTTCTGATGTATAATCAATGGCGGAATCACACGCACCGACCTTTGCCCGCATCCTATAAGAATAAGCCCTCTTTTTACTGCTTCAATAATCACATCATCCCGCATCTTTCTTGAGGGAAGATCAAAGGCACGCATCAAACCCAGACCACGCACATTCTGCACGTGAGACAGCTGCTCTTGCATGATTTGCATTCCTTTATGGAAATATGTGCCCATCTTCTCTGCATTTCTCAGAAGGTTTCTCTTTTTTATTGTCCTTATTATTTGTATTCCCAGAGCAAGATCAAGCATATGACCGCCACCCCAAGTTGATGAGATTGCACTTTCTTCATCAGGAAACCATTTCTTGTTTGCAATTGTTGCACCCACCTGCAACGCCTTCGCAACAGACATAACTTCTGGCTTTATCCCAAAATGCTGAAACGCCCACCATTTTCCTGTCCTTCCCATTCCTGACTGCACCTCATCAGCAATCAACGGAATACCTAGCTCTTGCGTTACATTCCTTATACTCTTCACCATCTTCTTTGACGCAATATTATACCCTCCTTCACCCTGCACATGCTCCAGAATAACAAAACCAATCTCCTCTGCACTTACCTCCCGCGCCGCTATCTTTTGTAGCACCTCTCCTGCAATCTCATCAAATGGCAAGCGACGCATGTTCATCGACAAAAAACCTCTCTTCTGCACCACCTTTGAATTGGTTGCAGACAATGCACCAAGTGTTCTCCCATGAAACGCACCCTCGAATGAAATACCTATCTTTGTTGCTTTTCTCCTGCGCATACATATCTTCATCGCATTCTCCACAGCCTCTGCACCAGAATTGATCACAAACGCAGCGTTCATACCTGGCGGAGCAATTTTTGTCAGCTCCTCAAGCATCTCCGCATGCTCGCGCGTCGCAAAATCCTGACCTGCAATCTTCACCGGAGACATCTTCGCATACTCACGCATCACTTCTCTCAGATCAGGATGATTATAGCCCAGAGGCTGCGTCGCAATCTGCGACCCAAAATCGAGAAAGACATTTCCATCTACATCCTTCACATAACAGCCAGAGCCAGACTGATACACAAATGGATATGGACTATTCCTCGGACCATTCTTCTTCTGCAATATCTTTAGAACTTTCGCTGATCTAGGTCCAGGAATCTTCGTTTTAATAATAGCGTACACCTCTTTCACCAAACAATCTGAAGCAATCTGATCTTTAAAAACCTAATGTTTTACTCCATTCTTTTTGATGTGCATAGAAGTATCCTCAATATGTTGTATTAAAAGAACTTCAATATGGTTTACTCTTTGCTCGAGATGCGTAATCTTCTGCATGTATCTTCCTAGATATACACCTCCTCCTAGAAGAGCAAGTGTGTCTGCAACGATTGGACTATGCAACACACCAATAATCTTGAGAAAGAAGTAGAGCATGACAATAGCAAACCCTATCCACGCAATCACATCCCACACCTTACTCCAGTTCATCTTCTTTTTTTCCATTCTTTTATTCTGTATGCATTAACCTTTATTAACCTTATGCACTTCTTTCCAAAATATTTTTGACATTTCTTCTTTTTCTGCGAGCGAAACCTTTAAAAGTATATACTCGAGAATATACTTCTTTATGAGCATCTCCAGGAGGAAAGCATTGATCAGCATTATTGGAAGCACTGTTCTTATTGGTGGTGGAGTTTATTTTTTTCACTCTTCCCAAGATACTCCTCCCTCTTCATACCCCAAAATTGCTTTTGTGACCCCACGCCCTGACGATCCTTACCTTATTGCAAAAACAGGAACTCACGCTCAGAAACAAGCTGTCCTTGAAGAAGCTTTTGCGAAAGCAAGCCCTTCTTATCTTTCTCACATTCTATATGATCCAGAGCTTTCTCATGCCAAGCGTCATCTTGAATCGCTTCTTGCAACTGCAGGCTTCTCCAATAATGGTGTGCTTTCTCCTGACAGTGAAGCGAAACTCCACGCTGCTACCTCCCATTTGATGATGGTGATATCAGAGATGCACCTTGTCGGAAACAACCAAAAACGCCCTATCTTTGTCAAAAAAGAGTTCTGGACAGATCCTTCTTATCAGTGCATCGAGGATGTGATATCAGCAATTCACCACGAAGATGTTCATGGTAAACAAGAAAATATAGGATATGAATTTGGAACAACCCTTGCAACTGGTAACACCCTCATTCCTCTTATCGAACACGGACTTGCTCGGTCAGATGTGCTTGCTCATATTGGCGAGATTCCTGCATATGCGCGACAACTCGAACTTGCAATCAATGGTAAGCAAAGAGTATCGGAAGCCCACTTTATTGGAACCAAAAAAAACCTTCTCAAACTTGTTGAGATCTTTTCACGCGCACTGCTCAAAGAACAACTTACTCCTCCAGAAGCACAGTACGCTGATGCGACTCTTGTTGCTCATGCAAAGCTTATCAAAACTCTTCGCACCTTTTAAGCTTACTTTCTTTTATCCACATCAATCTGCGCCTTCTGCAGCTTTCCCGAATAATCAATGTACACTGTTTTCACCTCAGAAAACTCCTCAACGCCTAGAATGCCTGCTTCTCTTGTCCCGTTTCCTGTCTTCTTTATCCCTCCAAACGGCAGATGCACCTCTGCGCCTATCGTTGACGCATTCACATACGTAATTCCTGCCTCAATATGCTCAATAGCAGTAAACGCTTTTTGGATATCATTGGTGTAGATTGCAGAACTTAACCCATATTCAATTCCGTTACACACTCGAATCGCTTCCCTCACATCATTCACCTTCATCAGAGACACACTCGGACCAAAAATTTCTTCCTGTGCAATCCTCATATGAGGTTTGACATTCGTGAAAACAGTAGGCTTGTAAAAGAAACCCCCCTTCTCCGGAAGAGCATATCCCCCAGTCACCAATTTTGCATGCTCCTTCTTCCCGATTTCAGTATACCGATGCGTCTTCTTGACAGCATTCTCATTAATTAATGGACCTATATCTGTCGACTCCTTTAACGGATCACCCAGACGCAACCGCTCTGCCCTTTTCACTAGCATTTCTTCAAATTCATCCTTCACCTCCTTGCTTACAATCACTCTTGATGCAGCTGTGCAGCGCTGCCCTGCAGTTCCAAAGGCACCAAACAAGACCCCTTCTAATGCAAGATCAAGATCAGCATCATCCATGATGATAATTGCGTTTTTCCCTCCCAGCTCCAAGCCAACTCTCTTCAACCCTGCGTTTGCCGCAACAAATTCTCCTACGACTCTCGATCCTGTAAATGAGATACCTGCAAGCTTTTCATGCCGAATAATATGCGCACCCACCTCATCTCCTGACCCTGTCACCATATTGATCACTCCTGGAGGGATTCCTGCCTCCTCACACGTCTTCACCAGCTCATACGCGCATAACGGCGTGTCTGATGCCGGCTTCAAGACAACTGCATTCCCACAAACCAAGGCAGGAGCGAGCTTCCACGCAGGAATAGCCATCGGAAAATTCCAAGGCGTAATAAGACCAACAACACCTAACGGCCTTCGCATAGTACAACAAAACTTGCTCCTCAGCTCAGAAGGAGTTGTATGACCAAACAACCTTCTCCCCTCACCAGCCATATACTCAAAAATGTCAATCGCTTCTTGCACATCTCCCAGACCTTCAGACAAGATTTTTCCCATCTCCGTTGAGACAAGCCTTCCCAACTGCTGCTTCCTCCTCCTGAGGAGTCTTGCAACTTCTAATAAGACCTCACCCCTCTGCGGTGCAGGAAGAGCAGCCCACTTCTTCTGCGCCTGATGCGCCACTGCAACTGCAGTATTCACATCTGTCTCAGAACCTGAACAAAAACTGGCTACTGCGCGCTTGTTCGTTGGGTTGAGAGACACAAACGTTTTCCTTCCCTTCGGATAGACTTCTCTTCCCGCAATCCACAAACCGTATTTTTTCACCGCTTCACCTCACATTCTTTCTGCATCTTCCTCGCTTAAATACATTTTTGTTTTGTCATTCTTCAAGCATATCGAAAAGTTTAAATATGAGATTCATCAAAAAAAATTATCCTATTTACTCTGAAAGGTAGACGGGGGAAATGAACACACGCTTTGAACTGGGATTCGGTCCGCATCTCACTTTGGACCTGTCTGATTGTAATGTTGATAGGTTGAGTGATCCTGCGCACATTCTTCGCCTCTTAAATGATCTTCCTGAACAACTTGGCATGCGCAAAATCGCAGAGCCATACATCATTGATTATCCTCCGCAAGAGCACACCTTTGACAAAGGAGGAGTCACCGCATTTGTACTCATTGCAGAATCACATATTTCCATTCACACCTTCAAAGAGCAACGCTACGCATTCGTTGACATTTTTTCTTGCAAGCCCTTTGACGTTGACAAGGCAGTTGCGTACTTTGTTGATCATCTTGGCGCACGTAAACACTCAGTCAGACTGTTTGACCGAGGATTAGAATTTCCCAAAGAGATACCTGCTGTCAGCAAGTTCTTGAAACATGAACGCACAGACATCACACCCAACCCACCAAAATATTAATAAACTCTCTTCCTCTTTTATTTGTCATGATTTTAAAAAAGAAGGTGGAATTTGTTCTCTTACTCGCAATTCTTCTTGCTGCTGCCGTGTTCATTCCTTTACTTTCCAACATACAAACAGGTTATGCTTCTCGAACGAGGTCAGCAACACCAGAAACCAGTGCTTCTTCAATATCTTCAGCAGAAAGCATATTCCTTGTTGATGCTGATGAATCAGATGCTCGACAATTCTTAGAAACATCCCTCACCTCCGCAACCGATGACCATCTTCACCAAGCGATTCTCGCCCTTCAAAAAAATGATGTTCTTCTTGGAGACACTGGAGAACCGGTGTTCACCTATGATGAGGACAAAGCGAAAGAACACCTTGAAGAATATATTACTCATTTAGATTCTTTACACGATGATGAGCTTTTCATCGCTGTCAAACAATTTTATTCTGTCAAGCATTTATTCCCCAGTACCTTTCACGCTGATTACTTTCCCGAGGAGATTGTTGTAAAGAATTCCATCATTAGAATACAACACGGTGACACCATACTTGATGGAAAAGCAGTTGCAACTTCGGAATTCTTCCTCGTCAAAGATTCTGTCACCTTTCCGATTTACTTCAAACGACCACTTCCCATGCCCAGTATTGATGCGATCTATCAAGGAAAGGGCTATACTTTGCGAGGCAAGGCTTATCTTGACACACCCCTTCCTTCTGCATCACCAGACAAACGAGAACGTGAGAGAGGGAGTGCAATCACTGGTATGCAAGCATATACACCAACCGGATTCAACCAAGTAAACCGAAGCATTGCTATCATCCTTCCGAACACCACCAACTACACTCTCCCTCCAAACACTCTTTCTTATCTCACTACAAAACTCACCAACACTGTTGTCCCTTATTTCCAAGCAAACTCTGAAGGAACTGCAACCTACACCTTTACTTTATTTCCTGTTGATGTACCCAATTATGACCCTCAAAACAAAGGCTTTGACATAGAACGAATCGTCCTCGCGGCAGATCCGTACATTAATTATAACCAGTTTGACATGGTGGACATTCATGTCTCTACTTCCTCATTCCAAAATCCCAATTGCTGTTTTGGATATGCAAATATCTGGCTTAACGGTCCAAACACTATTGCCACATTTGCGACAAATGAACCTTTGAAAGCAGTTGTTCCAATAACCTTCTTTAACCCAAACGATCCTGACCATATTCAATTCACTGAGTTCGTCACTGAACATGAAATAGGGCATGAGCTTCACACCTTTAGTCAAAATTTCAACTCAAACTACTTTCAAGGCTATGTTCCGCATGCACGCGGCTTTGACCAATGGACTTATCCGTGCACTACGAATGGACCCATATTCATCTGCAATAATATTTATGAGTATGGCGATCAATTAGATGTAATGGGAACAGGTAGAGGATTGTTTGCACACCACCGCGCAACCCACCAAATGGGACTTCGCAGTCCATCAAGCGTTCAATCACTCACAAGCTCAGGAACTTATACCCTTTGCAGCACCAACCACACAAGGATATGTTGATGTACCCATTCCTCAAACTCTTGCAACTGTTCCTGCAAGAACCTATCCCTACACAGTCACTGTTGCCAGACTGACAAACCCCCAGTACAGCACCAGTGTTACTGATCTATTAACTTTACAATCATCTGCACCCCAAATTTACCTCTACAACACCTTTTACTGCCTTGACCTTGATCCTATGCCCTTCACCCAACAAACCCTTGGAGCAAACTATGTATCAACGTATCCTAACATTGGCGCTGTTGTCGCACCCAACCCCTTTATTCCAGGATTGCCTCCTATCTTCTACGTTCCTGACCTCTGCTATGACAATTTAGGATTTGACTTTGTCAGCGACTTTGTTTGCTCAAACAACATTCCTGGACTTCCGCCAAACTACGGCGCATTAATAGCTCAAGACTGTCGAATTGCCACTAATAATCCACAATCACGATGTAACCTTGGCTCTTGCTATTAGTTGTTTTCCTTAATTCAGTAGCTTTAGAATAAGAGCTTTCTGCATGTGCAACCTATTTTCTGCCTGATCGAACACAACAGATTGCTTTCCGTCAATTACATCTTTCGTTACTTCCATTCCACGCACAGCAGGCAAACAGTGCATGAATACTGCAGACTTCTTTGCATGCTTCATCAACTCTTTGTTTACTTGATACCTCTTTAATGCTTTCATTCGAGACGATTTCTCTGCAGGATTAATGTTATAGGACATCCATGAATCTGTGTACACTACATCAGCATCCTTCACTGCTTTTTCTGGATCATGAATAACAACCACTTTTGATTTGTTCTTCTTCGCATATTTTCTCGCTTGCGCAAGCACTTGTGTCATTGGAGAAAACTTTTTTTCTTTCGGACATCCAATGACAATATTAATACCACTCATCGCACACCCCAGCATTAAGGAATGCGTCACATTATTTCTGCTATCACCTAGATACGCAACCTTCAAGCCCTTCTTTTTTCCACATACTTCTTGCATTGTCATAAGATCACTTAACGCTTGACACGGATGCTCCACATCACTCAACCCATTAATAACTGGAATAGACGCGTTTTTCGCTATGATCTCTATCGCCTTATGATCATACATCCTGATCATCATGATATCACAATACCTTGACACCACCCGAGCAACATCCTCAATACTTTCCTTTCCTTTCGACCAGGGAGAGGTTTCTGCATGATAATCAATCACTTCCCCACCCATCTGAAACATTGCAGAATCAAACGATAACTCCGTTCTCAACGACGGAGCTGCAAAAAACGTGAATAATACTTTTTCAAACACTTTTTTCTGATATTTTTTCGGATTCTTCTTTATTTCTCTCGCTTTTTTGATCAATTCTTTGATTTCTTTTTCCTTTACATCATTCATTGAAAGAAGGTGCTTCATTTTTTTAATGCACTTAATATCATTTTCTTTAATTTCTGTTTTCCAAGCTCTTTGAATGAATAACTCACGTTCACCACTCTTTTTTTTGTTTTTATCACATTTGACAAATTGACTGGAGACCCGTCAACAACTGCATCTGCGTCAGATCTGTTAATTGTTTGCTCTAACTCCTTCATCTGCCTTCTTGAATATCCCATTGCAGGCAAGATTTTCTTCACGTGCAGATATTTTTTGTATATCTCCTTTATTGAACCTACTGCAAACTTTTCTGCATCAATGATTTTTCCCCCATATTTTTTTGCAACCAACGTTCCTGCACCAAATGACATGCCGCCATGCGTCACTGTCGGACCATCCTCAATTACTATCACTTTCTTTCCTTTGATCCATTCAGGATTTTTCACTTCTTGCGGAGACGCTGCCCTAATGATTGTTGCTTTTGGATTCCAGACCTTACAATGCATTTCTACATCCTTTATTGCACTTGCAGATGCAGTGTCCACTTTATTTATGATAAGTACATCCGCACTCAGAAAGTTCACCATTCCCGGATAATATGTTATTTCATGACCACTCCGATGCGGATCAAGCACCACTACATTTATTGTCGGCTTGAAAAAGGAAAAATCGTTATTCCCCCCATCCCAAATAATCACCTCTGCTTCTTTTTCTGCCCTTTCCAAAATCTTCTTATAATCAACACCCGCATACACTGGAATTCCCATCTCAATCCAAGGAGTATACTCCTCTTCTTCCTCAATCGTGCACCTCTGCTTCTTCATATCACTCACCTTTGCAAACCGCTGCACCACCATTTTTTTCAAATCACCATATGGCATGGGATGTCGTACCGCAACCACATTATACCCCTCATCCTTCAGCATTTTTGCAATCGCGCGAGACGTTTGCGATTTTCCTGCTCCCGTTCGTACCGCACAGATTGCGATTACTGGTTTTTTTGAACGAATCATGGTATCTTTTGGACCTAAGAGCCTAAACGACGCGCCTGCAGCCATTGCCATTGATGCTTTTTCCATCACTTCCTGATGCGACAAATCAGAATATGCAAGACACACCTCATCAATTTTTTCTTTCTTGATGAGCTCTACTAGTCTTTCTTCAGAATAAATAGGAATATCTCTTTTATACAAACGACCAGCCATTGATTTTGGGAAGGTTCTTTTTTCAATTCCAGGAATCTGCGCAGCGGTAAACGCGACCACCTCATACTGTGGATTATCTTTAAAATACTGCAGAAAGTTTTGAAAATCCCTGCCACCAGCACCCATAATCACAACTCTCTTTTTCATTGTATACCCCTCTCTTCTTCACCCAACACTGCTATATAACCCTACCTCTTCCTACCTTACTATTCTAGAATACTTTACTCCTTTTTTAACCACTGAGAATCTGCAGTTCTTCCATCAAGCTCGGCAATCACCTTTTTCTTTTTTGACAGCTCTTGCAGTTCTTGCAACGTAACATCAGCAAATTTTCCTTTCTCACGCTTAATATTCTTATCAAGCATCAAATCAATTAAATGTTTTGAACCCTCTTTCTTTTCCATACCCTTTCTTCACCCTTTCTTCTATATAAACCTTATTCTCTCTCAAACAAGCATAGTCCCTGCCTTTCCCTTCACTGCCATTGGCACCTTCACAGGAGAGGTAATTACTACTTTCTTCCCTCCCTTTTCCAAAAACATGATCGCTGCCTCAATCTTCGGACCCATTGAACCAGGAGGAAACTGGCCTTCCTTTTGATACTTCTTTGCATCCTTTACCGTCATTTTGTGCAGAGGCATCTGATTCTTCTTCCCAAAATTGAGAAACACATTATCTACCTCAGTAATAATTATGAGCTGTTCTGCCTGAATATCAATGCCGAGCTGCGCGGATGCGAGATCCTTATCAATCACTGCAGCCACACCCTTTAACTTCCCTTTTTCTTTAATGACTGGAATTCCCCCACCCCCCGCAGCAATCACAATGCTCTGCTTCTTTAACAGCGCATCAATCATCTTCACCCCATCAATCTTTACTGGCTTTGGAGACGCGACTACTCTCCTATACCCCCGCCCTTCTTGATATACTAGGGATATTCCTCTCTTTTTGAGCATCCTTGCTTGCTTTTCTGTATACGCTGACCCAATAGGCTTTGTCGGATGTTTAAATCCTGGATCATTTTTATCCACAATCACTTGTGTTAACACACTCACCACGCTTTTCCTTACTCTATGTTTTTCGAATTCATTTTCTAATGACTGTTCAATCAGATACCCGACTTCCCCCTGCAACTCAGCATCCAACACATCAAGAGGGAGAGGAGGAACCTGCTTTTGTGCAAGCTCATTCTGCACCACCAAGAATCCAATCTGTGGACCAGAACCGCACACAATCACTGCCTCATTCTTCTTAACAATCGGAAGAATCGCATGGCATACCTTCTGCACATTTTTCACCAGCTTCTGAAAAGATCCCTTTCCTTTTACCGGAGAGAGCGCATTTCCCCCTAAACTGATGACCATCCTCACTTCTTTTTCACCTCCCTTCATTCATTTGCACAGACAAAGGATTATTTAACCTTTATGGAAAAACACAACATAAGCACTTTTTTTATTCGTTACCCGTCGAAGACTTCTGCACAATTGCTTGCAACTGCTGCCCAACATATGCGTCGCTGAGATTCCTTGATCTATCTTTTCCCCTTGCATCAACATGTATTGATTCAAAGGAACCATCTTTTCCCTGATCAACCCCCTCAATATTTACATACTCCCCAAACATTGTCACTTGCTTTCTGAACACCCTTACTGCTCTCATTGAGTCATTCTCTCGAACCTCATATGCTAATCCTGCATATGGGCCTTCATTCACTGTCCCTTTTTTCACCATTTGAGGAGAAGAAGCGCATCCACTGTGCAATGCTGCAACCAACGCAACCAGAGAAAAGAGCCTTTTCATCTTTCAATAATACCCCTTGTAAGGATACTTTTGGAAATGGCGATATCCTGTGTGATCATACGGATACTGGTGATAATAATACTTAGGGTACCCATACCGTGGATGGCGATAATCATAATCCCTGTATCTATCATATCTTCTATATGGATAATATGATGAACCGCCATAATTATTCACCACCACTTTCACATTCCCATTTGTGGAAGGATATTGCGTTGCTGACGCGCCAGACTGCTTGCATTCCACCTGCGGCTCGTAATTAGAATATCCAGTTACTTGCTGATTGCAAGGAGATTGCCCTTGATACGCTTGCCGTTGCTGTTGCACACTATACTTGTTAATCACAATCTGCTGCGTCGTTGTTGGAGCATCTGACTCTTGATACCTATTCTCTTTTGCACTCGCATAAATGGCTGCCCCACCAGTTATTAGGGTAAACGCAACTACGAACACGATCAACGTCAAAATAAAATTCTTTGTATTCATCCTATGTACCCTCAATTCCTTCTTTCACTTTCTACCTTTATAAGCTTTTTTACATCATAATAGTAGACTTATCAGTATTTCTTTTCTAGAACTCGCATACAGCACGCACTACATCAAGATTTGCCTGCGTCCGCTTCAACTCCACTTCTGCCTCAGCAATATTTCCTTTCACCCTCTCAATCTGGGGAGTATATACCTCTTCCAATTCTTTACTCTTTTGATCATACTCCGCTTGCAATCTGTTACGTTCTGCAACATCACTCCCTAAAAAACCTTTCACGTCAGCAACGTCGTCCTCAGCACCCTTTACATCAGAGGCACATTTTCCACCATACTCAATAAATTCTTTTTGTTCCTTTTCTTGCACTATTGGCGGAGACACTTGCTCTTCTTCAATACTTTCTCCAACATTTTCACCAACACTCTTTCCCACCTGTTGCGCTTTCTGCTCAGGAATATTCTGCACCGCAGTCGCTCCAGAAATGATGTTGCTCTTTTCCTTGTCTTGCCCCCAGAACATATACCCTATTCCTGCAATTAATACAAGTGCAATAATGCCTATCACCAGACCTCTCTTTCCTTCCCATCCAAAAATCTCCCTATTCCTTCTGTTCATTCCTTTCCTCTTCCTTTTCTTGGTTTAAATACCTTTCTAGCAGATTGAAAAAAACGAGAAACTATCTTTTTGCTATGTTCCAGAGAACATCAAAAACTGCTCTTTGTGTATTTCTAATTGCCTTATCATCTATCTTTACGCCAATAATCTCCTTTTCTAAAGTGATGATTGCTATTTTATCACCAAAAATAAATGTCATTGCTCGAACATCTTTTAACGACGTAAGAAACTTAAGATTTGTCACTTTCTTTACCTCTGGATTGGTATACCAAAATTCTGTCTTTTCCGATCTCTCCGTAAGAATTAAATTAAGTATAATGGAACGTTCTATTCTCTTTCGTGCATAACTCTTTGGAATGTGTTTTGTTTCTTCTGTTACATTTATTGGCGAACCATATGCATATAACTCTTTTTCTTCATAAATCTCATTTAATAATGTTATAATTCCTTTTACTCCTTCGTAAATGACAACCTGCGGTCTTTTGCTAAAACTTCCCGCACGTTCTCTTAACTTTGGAATAAGATCTTTTAAAAAATTTTCTTTTAATTTTAATTGATTTAGCAACTCTTTTGGATCCACAGCACTATACAATAACTTTTTCTCTTTTTTGTATGAGGCAATAAAACCTTTCTCTGTTAGTCTGTTTAGTGTATCATAAATAGTTGACCTTGGTAGTCCTGTCCTACTTGAAATAAGAGCAACTGATGCATTTTTTAATTCCAAGGTTGCAAGATACACTCTTATTTCATTATCTGATAACCCGATCTCTCGTAATTCATCTTCCATACCTCTCTGGGGACACTTCCTCTATTTAATATTTTCGTCGGAAAGCGACGATAAAATTATATATACTAGTTAATTACTACTTAGTTATAACAAAAAGGACATCAATATGAACAATACCAAACCAATGATTATAGGGATCGTTTCAGTCATTATCCTCTTGATAGGTATAGTAACCTACGCACTCCTTACCCCCACCCAGAAAAAGGATTCTATCACCATTGGAGTTATTTTCCCCCAAACAGGCCCTATTGCCGAAGTCGGTGGCTTTCTCTTTAACGGAGTTGACTTAGCACTCCAAGAGATCAATGCACACGGAGGCGTCCGGGGAGCTCCCCTCAATATCCTCATTGAAGATGATCAGTGTGTTCCTAAAAATACTGTTACTGCATTACATAAACTCATTGAAGTTGATGCTCTCCAATTTATTATCGGTCCCTTTTGCTCAGGATCGATGCTTGCAGCAGCACCCATTGCAGAAGAGAACCGTGTCATTCTTTTCTCACCCGGAGCGAGTTCCCCCGAAGTAACAGATGCAGGTGATTATATCTTTCGAACAACACCCTCAGATATTCATCAAGCACAATACTTTAGTACGACTCTTGCAGAAAAATTTGAAAATGTAGCAATTATCCATGTAGAGAATAAATGGGCAACAGACATGACACATGCATTCACTCAGTCATTTCCAAATACCATTGTCACTATTCAATCCTTCGAGAACGATGTTACGGATGTGAGAACGCAACTCCTAAAAATAAAAGAACAAAAACCAGATGCTTTACTTATATTTGTGTACCCAAACCATTACCCCTTTATCACTCAGCAGCTTGTTACATTAGGCATTGATGTACCTCTCTTTGCTACACATACCTTTGAAACATCAGTCGCATTTCAATTAGGAGAGAATGCTCAAAGATATACTTACACTAATCTCGATTACCCAGAAGAAAACAGCGACATTGCAGCATTCAAGAATAAATTTTTCACTAAATATGACGAAGAACCCAGTATTTGGGTTGCCTTAGCGTATGACACAACCCTCATCCTTGGAGAGGCTCTCAATGCTTGCGGTGAAGATTCAGACTGTGTGAAAGACTATCTTTACGCAGTCCAAGGATATACAGGAGTATCAGGAGTGAAATCATTTAATGAAAATGGCGATATTACAGACCCTTATTATGTCCTTAAAACAGTAAGCGATGGTAAATTTGTGAGAATACAATAGAATATTCCTATAGTATCCCTTAATGGATCTTTCTTCAGGCTTATACCATCACAACCCTTGCCACTCCCTGCGCCTTCTTTATCGTTGCCTTTTCGCCCTGTTTTATTGTGAGCATTTGCGGATTATTATCAGCGCACACGTGCGCATCCCCGCGCTTTATCGTCACCACCACCTTTGTGTCCTTATTAACCATCATCGGCTTTATTTCTTTTGTCGCGTTATTCAGCGCGATTCCTAGACCAGACTTAAATGATCTTCTTGTTATCGAATGAAAATACCCTGTCGACCCAAAAGGCGTTGCAACAACCACACCATCACCAATAATAATTCCTATTCCGTGCTTTCTGCTCGTTTGCAGAGTAAACCGCAAGGCATTTCTCGGATCTTTATTTCGCACAGAAATCTCATTCATCGCCACCATTCTCTTTCCTTTCACAATCACTTCCACCTTATCATACTTCTTCACAAACAACTCTTTTTTTTGCGCCTTCATCAATATTGATTGCAATGACCCGTTCACACATTTTTTGCATACCTCACTTTTTCTTACCATCAACTTCGGCACTCCTGGAAATGAGCGCTCTGCACGCAACAACGTCCCATCACCACCCATGCATATCACCATCTGTGGATTCTTTGCAGCCAGAACAAAACCTGATCTTTTTACCGCATCCCTTACCCTCTGTATATCATCATCCTTATACAATGAATAAATGAGAACTCTCTTCATTTTTATTCAATACACAATACTGGCGGATTCTTCAACAGCTCGTTCATAATCTCAATAGCATGATTAATGTCACGCCGATGCGCAATGCTCGTTGTTGTGTGAATATTCCTGATAGGAATGCTAATCACTCCTGTTGGAATGCCACCCTTTGCTACAGAAATGCTTAACGCATCTGTTGTTCCTAAATCAGTCACTTCAAGCTGGATTGGAATCTTCTTCTTCCTTGATATTTCCTTAAATAAGTCGTTGATGCACTTGTTTCCAATCATATCTGCATCCTTCACCGTAATGCACGGACCACCACCCAATTTTTTTGTGTACTTGTCCATATCAAAATCGTCACACCCTGTTGTTTCCACAACCAACGCCCAATCAGGATTTATCGAATACATTGACGTTTTTGAACCGTATAACCCCACTTCCTCCTGCACTGTAAACACAAACATGAGATCTGCCTTACTCTTTTGCAACCTCTTTGCCAACTCAATTAAAATAAAGCATCCCAATCGATCATCCAATGCCTTCCCACAAATAATATCATTATTTCCCAAATATGCCGCTTCAGCATCAATATGCATGTATTCCCCTATGCTCACACCCAATTTCTTCAATTCTTTCTTTGTCAAACCAGTGTCCACAATCAAATCATGCATCTTCGGCACTTGCGTCATCTCCTCCTCTCCTGTAATCTCTTTTGTTGTAATAATACCCCGAATAAATCCCTTCTTTGTCGGAATTTTGACGTGCTCACCCATCAAAGTTATCGGCTCAAGACCACCGACCTCTGCACAATAAATCCAGCCCCCTTCACTTATACTTCTCACCATTAAGCCCACTTCATCCATATGCGCGACAAGCATCACCGCTGGAGATTTTCCCTTATGATGTGCAATCAGATTCCCAAACTTGTCCACTTTCACCTCATCCACATACTTCTTAATCTCCTTTTCAATCATATGACGAATAGGCTTTTCAAAACCACTCGGACCGGAAGCATTAATCAATTTCATCAAGAATTCAGACATGTTTCCACCTCTTCATTCAGAAGCCACCACCTTCATCTCCTTTCCGCAACAAATAGGAATACTCTTATCATTTCCACACATCACACACACCAACACCCCCTTCTTTACCTCCATGCTCCCCTGGCAACACATCGGGACTTCAATCTCTGTATCACACATTACACACACTAAATCAGTATGCACCTTCTTTTTTTGCATACTTCTTCTTGAGAATGCAGGCTTATATAAACTTTGTGTCAACCTTTCTTATTTTATACCCAGAGCCTTTTTCAATGCAGACTCGTTAAAGCCCACAATAATCTGATCCCCTACTTCAATGACAGGCACACCCCTCTGCCCAGACCTTTCAATCATTTCTGCAGCTGCCTTTTGATCCTCACCCACATTCACATCCTTAAATGCAATCTTATGCTCCTTTAACCAATCCTTCACCTTATGACACCACGGACAGGAAGATGTTGAATAGACTTTTACAGAAGTTTTTTGCATGCTTCTTCACTCCTCTTCTTTCAACCCCCACAAGCGCTTCTTTTTATACTTTTCCTTTTCAAACACAATCTTTATTAATAACTCTCTTTCTTCTTTATTATGCATCGTCCCTATTCTCTGAATCGTTCACTTTATCAAAATAACCAGGCACCACACGACCAACTTTCTCACCTTTTTTCTTCACGCACTCTTCCTTCTTTCCTTGACCATTCTTCATCCACACTCGATGGAGCACTGACTGAAGTACACCTCTTTCCCTCACTCGCTCCTCTTATTCCACCAGCCCTGCTCCTTTTTGTCCTTTATTCCGCTCAACAAAAGAAGCAAGCCCACCCCTAAACTTCCTCCTGCGATCGTTTTTACAAACGACTTGAAAAAAGACTCTGGAAAAAGCTTTAGCAAATTATCTGTTTCCGGATTTAATATCCACAACTCATTATCAAACATCACCTCATGAAATAGAATAAAACTCTCCCTAAACTGCATACTTAATAACAGTATCCCTATCACTCCTGCTATTGTTATCACTCCTGCTTTTACCATCACACCCTTTTTGTTTCCTTTCCCCCTCAGCAGAAGAACAACAAGAATACCCACCACACCATATGCTCCAAAGACCATTCTCTTGTATAATTCATGCACATCCTCCATATGCCTCTTTTCTTTTTCATTCAAGAGCGTTGATGAAATTGATTCACCATTCTTAATGAACCTTACCAAAACCTCTCTTTCCTTATCTACAGTCTCCTTCCCAAACACATCATATGCACCATTCTTCTCAAACTGACTTTCATAGAAACTCGTGCTACTCATAACAAGCTCAAGATTTAACACAACAATAATTACTGCAAGAAGAAGACCAACACAATACTCCTTTCCCTTTCCCATCTCCACCCCTTACTCAACAAGCTTCTCAATCACTGCCTTGAATTCTGCCTCTTCAGCAGCCAAATCACCCTGCACCTCATAGCCATTGCCAATACGCACATACTTACACCCAAAAATGAATGTAGGGATACTCTCCGCAGGATTAAACTTCCTAAAAACTTCCAGTTCTATTTCCGGAACACTTGACTCCTGATTTCCTGTCAGCAAATTATCATTTGTGTCCACTTCCCACTGATATGCAATAATCTTTCCTGCAGCTGCATATTCATCTACCACCTTCTTGAACGTCTCTTTAACCCACTGGCAGTGCGGACACCATGATGTGCTGAACTCCCTAATAATCGGTCTGCCTTGCTCATCCTTGCATACCTCATCTCCTGAATCTGTAAATGTATCTGTATCCTTTGTTTCAATAGTCACCCTTTTTTGCGTGTCTTGCGCACACCCCGCTATCACTATCACGCACAAAAGAAAAAAGAACACGAAGAGCTTATTCATCTCTAATTATCCGTGTTCAAAAGCTCTGCATTGAGCACCTGCTCAAAGCTCGTGAAAGGCTGCGCACCAACGATCTTGAAGACAACCTTCTTCCCGTCCGTGCTCTCCCCATAATACAATCCGAGTTGCGGATTATGCAACTTTTTCAATGCCTCCACATCAGCTAAACTCTTGTCAACCATGGCAAAGAATGTTGGTGTTCCTGAAGCACCTGCCTTTGTTGCATCAGCATTATCCTTATCCACTTCACTCTTATATTTCCCTGCATCGAAACAGCTGTTGAACTTGCTCACATCCAACCCTGCTTCCTGAGCCCACTTCTTATAATTTGCAGTTCCCAACTCTTGTTGGTTCTTAAAGAGCAAGTCATGATATGCCCAGAATTTTCCCTGTTCATCTGCACACTCTGCAGCCTCTGCAGCAGGATGCGCTTCAGGATGGAACGCTAATGGCAAGTCTCTAAACACAAGCTTGACTTTTCCCTTCTTCACAAAGTTCTCCTCAATCTGCGGCAAGGTTTGCGTAAATGCTCTTCCACAGAAAGGGCACTGGAAATCGCTATACTCAATTAATGTTACTGGAGCCTTTGCATCACCCTTCACTGGATCGTCATCTTCATTCAAATCAATCTTTGCATCAATACCTGGCTCTGGCGGAAGATTTTGTGGGTTTGTTGGCGAGGGAAGTGCATCTTCCTGACTTCCTCCTCTAAACCCTCCTGTCACAATAGAAATGATAAACAATACTGCAAATAGAATAGTTCCTATTCTCCACAATGATAACTCATCAAACTCTAACTTAATCTTACGCTTCTCTTTTTGTTCTTCTGTCATTCAACATAACCCCCTTTCATAGTCATCAATCTTTTTTGCTTCTCCTTCCCATATATAAACTTTCCTTTTTCCAAACATTCTCTTTATTCTATATGCATTCTCCATCGTAATCCTTATAAGAGAGCACTTTTTTTCTCTTATCATGGGAATCACAACCCTTCTCTACCCTCTGCACGGAAAAACACGTCACCTCTTTGAACTTGTTCAGCATGCAGACCATTCCAAACCTGTCACCATGCGCCTTTCAGGCGTTGTTCTTCACAACGAAGATGATCCAGAACGCATGCAAGGATATGTCACCACAACTTACACAACCACAGCAACAGATCGAGAACGTCGATTCCTGAGAGTCCACCCTGGACAATGCTCATTACGCATCGGCATGCGGCCCTTTGGACTCGAACTTGGAGGAACATTCTCCCATGTTCTCCACCTCATTAACCAAGACAATCATAAACTTGTCGCAGAAGGCTTAACTGTTATCGTCCATCCTCAGGATATTCATTTCACTCCGAACGGTGTTGATTCCAGAGGTCTTTACTCCGGCCAGCTTGAAGACTTAGCATGTACATTCTTCCAAGAATCCTTGTATTGCTCTCTTGTCCGAGAACCGCTACACATCTAACACCATCCCCACAGGGCAATGATCAGACCCCATCACCTTTGAACGAATAAACGCGTCTTTCACTGCAGATTTTAACCTTTTTGACACACACCAATAATCAATCCGCCACCCCACATTCCTCTTTCTCGCGTTAAAACGGTATGTCCACCACGTGTATTGATGCGGCTCTTTATGCAACTCACGAAATGTGTCTATAAAACCTGCACCCAACATCGTGGAGAAATTTGCCCGTTCATCATCTGTAAACCCTGCATTTTTTCGATTCGCCTTCGGATTCGCCAAGTCAATCTCTTCATGCGCCACATTCAAATCGCCACACACAATAACTGGTTTCTTTTTGTCTAGATCCTTCACAAAACTCAAGAAATCCTTATCCCATTGCATGCGGTATTTCAAGCGCGTCAAACCGCGCTGCGCATTTGGAGTGTACACATTCACCACAAAAAAATGCGCAAACTCAAGCGTGATGACCCTTCCTTCTTTGTCATGCTCTGGCTTATTTATACCATAGATCACTTGTACCGGCTTCACCTTTGTGAACACTGCAGTCCCTGCATACCCACTCTTCTCTGCATCACTCCAAAATTGGTGGTACTGCAGAAGATTGATCTGCACCTGATGATTTTTCGCCTTCGTTTCCTGCATACAAAAGATGTCTGGATCCTCATTCTCCATAAATTTCATAAAACCCTTCTTCAACACTGCACGAATTCCATTCACATTCCAGGACACCAGTTTCATATGTTCTCCAGCCCTCAAAAACTATTTAAACATTCTCCCTTCGAATTCCCTATGCGCACCGCAACAACCTTTCCAAAACTCTCCAGCCCTGCCATTTTAAGTCCTATGGCAGGCATAACTGATGTTGCATTTCGAGGACTTGCTAAACGCTACGGTGCAGGACTCACCTATACTGAATTTGTCCACAGCACTGCACTCATTCATGAAAACAAGAAAACACGCCTCATGCTCGCAACAGATCCTCTTGAGCAGCCTGTTGCTGTCCAACTTTTTGGCAACTCCATTCACGATGTTGTTGCAGCAGCACACATAGTTGAACCCTCCTTTGATATTATTGACATCAACTGTGGATGTCCTGCGTGGAAGGTTATCCGCACCGGCGCAGGGAGCGCGCTCCTCAAAAAACCCGAAGCAATTGCGCATCTCATCAACACCCTCGTTTCTGTAGTTACCAAACCTGTTACTGTCAAAATCAGAACAGGCATCGATGACACGCACATTAATGCAGTGCACATCGCACGCATTGCACAAGATGCAGGAGTAGCAGCCATTGCAGTGCACGGACGCACACAGCAGCAAGGATACTCAGGATCTGCAGACTGGAACATCATTGCAGCAGTCAAACGAGCTGTTGACATTCCTGTCATCGGAAATGGAGATGTCTTCACTCCTGAAACGTTCAAAGAACGGCTTGAGCAGAGCGGTGTGGACGCTATCATGATCGCACGCGGCGCAATCGGAAACCCCGCACTTTTCACCCAGATTAACAGCTACCTCGCAACCGGCGCTTATGAACCTCTCCATCCATTCACGCAACTTTTTGCATACCTTGACCTTGCCATTCACTATAACTTACCATTCTCTTTACTTAAACAACAAGCAATCCTCTTCACTAAAGGCGTTCCTGCAGCAGCATCCCTTCGAAACGCGCTCGCACACACCACCACCATAGACGCACTTTACACCCTTCTTACCCCCCTCCACGCCCAGGACAACGTTTAAATACTTCTTTACTCTTTGTTTCTCATGAAAAAGATGGTGCACCAAAAACTCCCTATCCACATGCAAAAAGGTACACTTATGCTTCTCCTCTTTGGCTTGCTCCTTATCGGAATCATACTCCTCTTCATAGGCATTTCCCAACCCCTCTTCGGTGTTGACGCGAGTGAAGAGGCAGCACGCATCAGAAAAGACCTTCAAGGAAACATTCAAAACGTTGAGAATGAAATTCTTGAACTTGAACAACTTGTCATCGTTGATGATCAACAATCCTAAAATTTTCTTCTTTTTATAATGTAAACGTGAAGGGAGCAGATGTTGCTGCAAATCCATTCACCAAGAATGGATTGTTTAAATCAATTGTCACAAAGTTTCCATACACTGTAATACCTGCAATTGCAGGAGCATTCGGCACATCCCATGTAATTGTACCATTCCCATTTGCATCAGTATACCCAACAGTGTTTGAGAACCCTACTATCTGCGGCGTGCTTAACACCAGCTGGAACACAAAGTCATCAGTCAACGGCAATATTGCCCCACTCGGCAAGAGAATACCTGGCGTTGTTGACAGAGACATCAAAAAGAGGTATAACAATCCTGGACCATCAGGATCTGAAATAGTGATGTTCACTTGCGATCCCACTTGCACGCTTGTCGGGGCATAGATTGAAGGTTGCGCTGCTGGCGCTGGAATTTCCTCATAGGAAAGCACGACTGCAAACGGCTGGCTTGGGAAAGGCACATTCTTCCCGCTCACCTTAATTGTATATGCACCGCTTACTGGAGTTTGGATACGCACCTGCTCCACATTATTAATTGTGTCTGTTGTGTCACCAAAAGGAGCATTCCAATCATTCCCATTAAACACTGCCCCTGAAGGATCTGTCACAATCAAATCAATATCATTCACCAAATTCACTGGTGAAATCAATGAAGCTTCTTTATCTGTCCAGACTAGTGTAACCTTTATCGGCTTGTTTGGCCCTGCATACACTGTGTATGTCATGTTCTGACTGGTGTTAACTCCTGTAGGCTCATCAACAAACCAGATATTGTGATGGCCTGGTAAGGAATTTGTCATATTTAACCTTCCCCAGCCTGACTCATTGCTTGGGATGCCAAAGCCCATGTCATCCGCACCATTAATCAACGAGGCTTTTACTAACGCGCTACTCGGATTTATGGAGAAATTTGTCAGATAATACTCACGCATCAAGGCTGCAACGCCTGAAACCATAGGAGCTGCCATGCTTGTTCCTGTACACTGTGCATAATTTGGCGTCAAACTATAAAATGGAGAGTTTAAGAAACACGTTCCCCATATATTATTCACGCTACTTTTTGTTGAAAAGACTAGATAACCTGCAGCCATCAGATCAGGCTTTATCCTTCCATCACGAGCCGGGCCTCTTGACGAACTTGCATACAACGCATTAATATTAGTAGGATAAGGTGTATGAATATTCTCATGCGCGCCCACAGAGATAACATTCTTTGCAACCGCTTGCGGAGAAATCGTTCCATTTCCAGATTGCCCTGAATTTCCTGCAGCATACACAATGACTATATCTTTATTTGTCCATGTGAATGTATCAATACTCTGCGAATCTGGAGTGTAATTTCCATACAATCCTGAATTGATTGATCCCCAACTATTACTGTGCACTCGCGCACCTGAAAGATATGGAGGATTAAACAATCCAGTGCTTAATGGTGTTGGCGGAAAGACAGATGAGTTTCCTAAATCATTTCCCATTGCTTGAAATATCAACTGCGCATTCGGCGCAGCACCTGCATAACTTCCTGCAAATATGTTTGCTGTAGGAACGCTTCCTGACAAGTTCCCATTTCCCAGTGCAGTTCCTGTCACGTGCGTTCCATGCCCATTTATATCATCTGGAGACGTGCTTCCAATTGTTGCAACATCTGTAATACTTATAATTCTTCCCTCAAAATCATCATGCATTGACCCATTATTTACTCCTGTATCAAGCCCTGTATCTGCAATTGCAATGATCTGACCATTTCCAAATAAGTTATAATTATCATGCGCCCCTTGCGCACCCGCAATCACTGTCGATGCGTCATTCAACACTTGATATTGCGGGATTTCTCCCACCCATTCGACACCCTCAATCATTGCAACCTCATCCACATTTTTTTTGTTTACTCTAATATCAATACTGTCTTCATGTACCTCTTTGATGCTTACTCCTTTCTCATTCAACTTTTCCAGAATCCATTTCTTATCTGCACCATCAAATAAGGTTACTCGCGCTTCAGTTCCTTTCTTTTCACTCAAAGACGCATCCCTATGATCTTTCGACGCGTATCTTCTCCATTCTTTCACTCCCTTTTTTCTCTGCAAATCATCAAGCTGACCTTCATCAGCACGCACAATATACGCAACCTTTATTTCATCTCCTTCTTTGTGCGTCACCACTCCCTCTATGCTGACACTCTCTCTTACTCCATCATACACCTCTTGCAACACAGGATATTCCACATCAACAAGATAAAACGCTTCTTCACCATTGACTGCGCCCACAGATACTATAGATACTATCATTATAAGTGCCATTCCCAGAGCAATACCCCTTCTTTTCCTTCCTTTTTGGAATACCATGTTTAATTACATCCAAACATAACTTTTATATAACCCTTTTGCTTCCCTAATCACCTCATAAAACCATTCATTACAAAAAAGAGGATCATCAATGAACCACACACTCCCTGCGTTTATCCTTCTCAGCCTCCTCATTATCATTCCTATCGCATCCGCACAACCCACTTTCCTTGACCAAGTCTTTTATTCAGTATCCCTCCTTTTCACTGACTACTTTAAAATCACGGGATACGTCGATCGCTTACTTCCAAACCAAGAAGCAGACGCTGATGGAGATGGCATCGCTGATATAAATGATAATTGCCCCACCATCGCAAATGCAAACCAATTAGACAGCGATGGAAACGGCGTCGGAGATGCTTGTGATGATGGTGATGGAGACGGCGTGTATGATCTTTCAGACAACTGCCCCTCAACTGCAAATACAAACCAGCAAGACTGCGATGATGACGGCACTGGAGACGAGTGCGATGCAACACCAGACCCTAATTGTGTTTGTAACCCCTCACCCAATTCTGCATGCTCTGGAGGAGGATTTGTAGGCGATGCTGACAGCGATGGCGTTGCTGATGACGGAGATAACTCAGGCTCAACCACCAACGCTCCTTGCCAAGGAGGAACATCCAACTGCGATGACAACTGCAGACTTGTCGCAAACGGCCCTTTATTAGGAACTTGCAGCTCCAACGGCGCCCCCTGCTTCGCAAACGCTGCATGCCCAAACAGCGGAACCTGCAGCCGTTCCCAAGAAGAGTTAGATGATGACACTATTGGAGACGTATGCGACCCTTGCACAGACTCTGACAGCGACTCCTTTGGAGACCCTTCTTTTTTTGCAAACACCTGTTCACTCGATAACTGCCCGAGCATCAGCAATCCTAATCAATTAGACACAGACAGCGACGGCCTCGGCAATGCGTGTGATCCTTGCCCTGCAGATCCTCTCAACTCACCAGCATGCGCAAACAGCATTATCAGTGCAGGCGTTTTAGACAATGACAATGATGGCGTTCCAAACGCACAAGATAATTGCCTTTACGATTACAACCCTAACCAGCAAGACTCAGATCAGGATGACATCGGAGACGAGTGCGACCTCTGCAGATTTGACCCCACTAATACCTGTAATCCTAATCCTACTTTACAACCCCTCCTTCAAGACAGCGACGGCGATGGACACCATGACTTTGTAGACAACTGTGTTGATGTTCCAAACCCCACACAATCTGACGGAGACCAAGACACTGTCGGCAACGCGTGTGATGTTTGCCCAAACATTCCTGACGGCCCTTTCATTGGCACCTGCTCTGTCAGCCGCGTGCCTTGCAGCGAGGATTCAGAACCCTGCATAGACGATGACATTTGCGTCAAAGACCAGCAAGACTCGGATGATGATGGCATCGGAGACCTCTGCGAAAGCAGATTTGCTACCTCTCCAGACATTCTCGAAGAAACACCCTTATCTCCTGAAGACATCACCAGACAACGATTCACCCTTTTCCAAGAAACCTCACTTGAGGAACAAGAAGCCATCAGAAAACAGCTCGAACAATACCCTCTCGATGACCCCAGACAAATCACTGAAGCCCTTGTCAAGCTGGGATACATTGAAGCAGAACTGTACAGCATTCAAACCAATATCAACACCCTCAAAGATTTAGATCCTGAAAATGCTCAGTATGAGGACATCCAAGCACACCTTGATTTTGTCATCACCCAAACGAATATCCTTCAAACAGAACTTAAACACCAACGCGCCACTACTCAAAAAGTCTCACGCGTTCCTCTTTACAATCTTGGACGCCAACTCAAACAAGCCCTTAGCAGCCTTCATCGAATCTTTCAATAAACAACTTTCTTTTTTATAAGCATCCATCCTCCAATAATGAGAGGAATGGATAGCCACTGACCCATTGAGAGACTTGCAATTATTACCTCTGGCTCCTTTACAAACTCAATCCCAAACCTGAATACTCCATAGCCAACCAAAAAAATGCCAAACAATTGACCATCTTTCTTCACATACTTTTTACTTAGCACTGCAATTCCTAAAAGGAGAAGATTCTTTGCTGCTTCATACAACTGCGAGGGATGCCGAAAACCTTCTACATTCTGAAATTTTACCCCCCATGGAAGACTTGTGACCTTTCCATACAATTCCCCATTAATAAAATTTGCAACTCTTCCTAACGCAAGCGCAATCGTTACTGGAATCACTGCAACATCCAATAATCGTAGCAAGGAAATTTTTCTCTTTTTACAGAAGATATAACTTACCATTAAAGCCCCTAATAAACCCCCATGAAAAGACAATCCTCCCTTCCAGACTGCAATTATTTCCAGGGGATTTGCCAGATAATATCCTGGATTGTAAAAGATAACTTCAAAAAGACGCGCACCCCCCACCACTCCCAGAATTAACCATCCTATTAAATTGTCAACGTCCTTTTCTTCAAGAATAAGATATCCTTTTTTTACTGCATGCCTGAGAAAAAGGTAAAAAATGACAAAACCGAGGGCATATATCACCCCATAATATCGAATCTCCACTGGACCCAGATTTACCAACACCGGATCGATGGCATGATAGAACATATATTTGATACCATCGCATTCTATATAAAATCATTGCTCTGGCACAGCATTCACACCATGCACCCCAGCATCAAAATAACCTTCATCGGAGGACTTGTTGCACTCATTTTCCTCATTGGATTTTTCGCTGGAAATATTCCTTTATTCTCCTCATCTTTATCCCCCTTAAATACACAGCCCATCGAAGGACGCGTTATCACCAATAAGATTGTTGCTGTTGATGATGCAGGCAAAGGGGTTGTTGCAGAACTTACCACAATCATTCGAGACGGCTCAGGACTTGTGCTTGTCAATATTAATGACGTGCTCGCAGACTTAAATGCGCAATACAGCGCACGCACTGCCACAAAAGTGGCAAGTGACTACACCAAACGCAATCTCGACACTGTGGATGTCATCTTTACCATTAATACTCACTCCCCTGTGGGCATTGTTGGCGGACAAAGTGCAGGATCCACCATGGCACTCAGCCTCATCGCTGGACTGCTGAACAAAACCATTCGCAGCGATGTCATCATGACCGGATCCATCCTGGAAAACGGCACTATTGGCGAAGCGGGTGCATTGCAAGAAAAAGCAAAGGCAGCACGAGACAATAACGCAACTCTTTTCCTGATTCCTGCAGGCAGCGGAAAAGTTATCAAAGGATACGCTAAAAACAAGGAATGCGAGACTCGCAGTGGATATGAGTACTGCACCCTTCAGTATATTGCTCGGAATGTTGACATAGGAGACGTTGCAGGACTTGATGTGAAAGAAGTGGCGGACATCGCGGAGGCAGTCACCTATTACCTCACTTGACCATGATTCCTTATCTCCTTAAACGGACGCTGCGCAAATTGCTGATACCTGTTCTTTTCATCTTTCTTTTTGGCCTCATCACCGGAGCAATTATTTATCTTTCTCTTCAGAACCCTACAGGGTCAACTATTACTGATACCACAAACAAAAAAAACATTATTCCTTCACTTTCTTCTCTTGAAGGATATACTGCTGTTGATGTTGCCGTTGTTGAAGAAGGCATTCTCCTCACTGCAAACTGCAACATGCTCTTCTTGCGCACCACTTTTGAAAACGCGTACTCTGTGAGCAGAGGATTACTTCACGAAATCGAAGCCAGACCAAACCCCCATGACATGGCATCAGACATCATTGAACACTTCTCCCTTACCATTGATCATGTGATCATTTCTTCATTGAAAGATAACTTGTATACTGCGTACCTTGTCGTGACAGACGAAAAAGAACACAAAACACTCCGCCTTGACAGCAAACCAAGCGACGCGATTGCTGTTGCCACACGCTTGCAATCACCGGTGTATGTGCATGAAACGATCCTTGAACAATATGGGCAGAACGTGTGCTAACCTCGGAAATACTCATTCTGAAAATTTTTATTATAGCACCAACACTTATATACCCTCATTTAGCATTCCTCACATATGTCTCAATTAGTCGTATGGGATTGGAATGGAACCTTACTTGCAGATTCGGAAGCATGCACAGATGCAGGTAATCATGTTATAACAACCTTTGGTGGTACACCTCTTCCTCGTAATGCGTATGCTCGTGTTTTTGACTTTCCTACATTAAATTTTTATTGTCAACAAGGTGCTGATAGAGACGCAATGATTGCACATGATTTTGTTGCAATCTTTCATAAACACTATGAACAAAGAGCTTCCCGATGCCGTACTCGAAGAGGAGCACGAAAGGCACTCCATTGGCTGAAGGAAAACTCTATTGACTCTGTTATTCTTAGTAACCACATCAGAAGTTCCATCGCCCAGGAGCTTCAAAGACTTGGTATTGAAGAATGCTTTGCAGAGATCCTTGCAAATGAAGATACAGCATCTACTGCTTTAGGTAAAAATAAGATCAGAAGGATTCATGATTATTTGACTCGTATGAATTATAATCCTTCACACACAGTCATTGTTGGAGATTCTCCTGAAGATATTGGAATTGGAAGAGAACTCGGTATAAAAACTGTTGGTGTTACTGACGGATATTTTTCAACTGCTCGACTACGCGCAAGCAAACCAGATTTTTTAATACACTGTCTTACTCAACTCATTGAAATTGTTGAGACCGGATTTTAGTGCAACGCTCTGCAAAGCCGAAAAATCTGGGGTTAGAATTAGTGCCATAAAAATTATATACTATTGGATTTTCTTTATCATTATGGACAAATGTGAGATATGTGGAAAAGACTGGGACATCAAAGTAGATGGTAAACATGTCTATTGTGCTAAACATTATGTAGAAAATGAAGATGGAGAATGTTTATATTGTGATTTAAATAATATTATGCAAGGAATGAACGTTGGAAAATCGGAGGAAAGTTCAAAAAAAATCCTTGCAGAAATTAAAAAAAAGTGTCCTAATCATTTGAAAAAATATAAGAAAGAAAATCCAGGCACTAACTCTCATTGAAACTAAGCCCTGTTAATAGACCTTTCCAGAGGAAAGGCAAAACTTTATATCGGAACAATGTGGAAGTAATAAAGCTTTGATTTTTTATGGGTGACGTAAACTATTTATAGGAGTTATTCTTTTATTGTCGATATGGAAATGATTACTATAGCAAAGGAAGAGTACAAGAACCTTAAAAAGAAGGCTGAATTAGGCGAAGATCTTCTTGTTAAACTCGTTCGAGGTCTTGAGGATATTCGAGCAGGACGAATACACCCCTGGAAGAAAACTACGGTGAATTGAGCTTTTTCTTGATTTCTTCTTTGTAGAATGGAATAAGATGTTTAATATTATTGATAACTCGTTGCTGATCCTTTTTATCACTTAATGCAATAACAAACACAATTACATATTCATCATAAATCAAGTAGTAAAATCTATAGTTTCGAACCTTCTTTTCTCTGAAGAATGAATATCCAAGGGGTTTACCGACGTAAGGATTGATTTGAAGTTGATCAATCTCTTTTTCGATTTGCTTTTGAATTGATCGGTCAAGCTTTTTAAAATCCTTGTTAAACTCATTACTTGTGTAAACCTCATATTTTCCCATCAGACGCTGAAAATTGTCGTTCTATATAAACTCACCCACCACCAGAAAATTTCATCTAATCACTATTATGTTGTGAGTCTGCAAGGTGAATGAGAGAGCAGAGCGACTGAGAGTGCAACGTGGTGTGAAGCGATAGCGAACCCTTCCCTTGAAAACACTCCTCATCCCCACCCTTTGCCTTTATAAATCACTTTTTCCGTATCCTTTTGATGATCAGTCATCTCACCACCCCGCATCCTGCAGAAGTAGTCAAGAAACTCCTCCACCCCCTCGTCCGCGAGTGGTTTTTCCAGAAATTCCCCTCTTTTTCCCTCCCCCAACTCTATGGAGTGAAGGAAATCCATGATGGGAATAATATCCTGGTCAGTGCAGTTACTGGATCAGGAAAGACTTTAACCGCTTTTTTAAGCATCCTCAATGAGCTCATCACGCTTTCTGAACAAGGCATGCTTGAAGATAAGGTGTACTGCATTTACATCTCTCCCTTAAAATCCTTAAATAATGACGTACATATTAATCTTGAAACACCCCTTAAGGAGATAGAAGAGCTTGCAGAAAAAAAACTAGGCATCCGAGTGCTTGTACGAACAGGAGACACCACTGCAGCAGACAAACAGAAAATGCTCAAACAACCACCACACATCTTAATAACAACACCAGAATCATTAGCCATTGTTTTATCTAGCTCCCGCTTCATCGACCACTTACGCGGCGTGAAGTATTGCGTTGTGGATGAATTACATGCATTAGCGGAAAACAAGAGAGGCGTGCACCTCAGCTTAAACCTTGAACGATTACAAGCCGTTTCCTCAACACCTCTCACCCGCATTGGACTCAGCGCAACATGCGAACCTATTGATGCAATTGCCCAATTTCTTGTCGGTACAGAACGCGATTGCAAAATCGCTAAAATAGCTCTTGAAAAAACAATTGACGTGCAAGTGATTAGCCCAGTGCCTGACCTCATTAACACCACTGAGCAAGATTTGCATCGCAAACTCTATGCCCTGCTTGACAAACTCATTCAAGAGCATCGAACCACACTTGTCTTTACAAACACGAGAAGCGCAACAGAACGCGTTGTGCATCACTTGAAAACAACTTTCCCCTCACGATACGTTGAAAACATTGCCGCACACCACGGCAGCTTGAGCAAGAAACACCGCCTTGATGTGGAACAGCAGATGAGAGAAGGAAAACTTAAAACTGTCGTGTGCTCCACTTCTCTTGAATTAGGCATTGACATAGGATACATTGATTTAGTCATTCTCCTCGGCAGCCCAAAATCCGTTGCGCGTGCATTGCAAAGAATGGGGAGAGCAGGCCACAAACTCCATGACACCATCAAAGCACGCATCATCGTTCTTGATCGAGACGACCTTGTTGAATGCGCAGTTTTACTTCGAGATGTATTACAGAAAAAAGTGGATGCCATTCACATCCCGGAAAATTGCCTAGACGTTCTTGCGCAAATCATTCACGGCATGGCTGTCGCGGATAGGTGGAATGTGGAGGATTTATACACCCTTATCAGAAAAAGCTACTGCTACCGCACCTTGAAGAAAGATGATTTTCTTGAAGTTGTGCGATACCTTGCCGGAGAATTTGTCCAACTTGAGGATAGGTATATCTTTGCCAAGATATGGTATGATCCTGAAACAGGAGAGATTGGAAGGAGAGGACGGCTCAGCAGAGTTATTCATCTCACCAATATTGGAACCATTCCAGAACAAATCGCAGTCAAAGTGAAAGTAGGAGAGAAAGTCATTGGAACTATAGACGAAGCATTTCTTGAACGACTGGAACGCGGAGACATCTTTGTCTTAGGAGGAGACACCTATGAATTCCTCTTTAGCAGAGGCATGGTGGCAAGCGTAAAAGCAGCAAGCGGAAAAACACCCACTGTCCCCAGCTGGTTTAGCGAGATGTTACCATTAAACTTTGACCTTGCCATGGACATCCAAAAATTCAGACGATACCTTGAAGACTTCTTTGTCAACAAGGCAAAGAAAGACGAAATTATCCACTACATTCACGAAACCCTGCACGTTGATGACAATGCAGCAAAAGCCATTTACTCCTACTTTCAGGAACAATTTTTGTACTTAGAAATTCCTCATGAAAAAAAGGTTGTCGTGGAATTCTTTCCTGGATTTGAAGATGACAAGAAATACGTTGTCTTTCACACCCTTTATGGCAGACGCGTGAATGACGTGCTGAGCAGAGCAATTGCGTATGCACTCTCCAAAATCCACAAAAAAACAGTTGAAATAGGCATCAATGACAATGGATTTTACCTTGCAAGCAAAGAACCGTTGCAAGTCATGCGCGCATTCGACCTCATCAAAGTCACGCAACTGAGAAGCGTCATGGAGCGAGCAATCGAAAAAACAGAAGTCTTGAAACGACGATTCAGACACTGCGCGGGAAGGGCATTAATGATCCTGCGGAATTACAAAGGCAAGAAAAAAAGAGTTGGCAGACAACAAGTGAGCAGCATGATTCTCATCAGTGCAATCAGACGCATCAGCAATGACTTTTCCATCCTCAAAGAAGCACGACGAGAAGTCTTAGAAGACCTGATGGACATTACACATGCAACAGCCATCCTCAAACAGCTTAAAGAAGGCACTATCGAACTCAAAATGAGACACACCAATCTTCCGAGCCCCTTTGCCTTCACCCTTGTGACTCAAGGATATACAGATATCATGCGCATGGAAGATCGGATTGCATTTATCAAACGCATGCACACCCATGTTCTTGCAACCATTGGAAAAAAACATACTCTTGAATCCTTTTCCCATGAAAGCGGTTGAAATTCATCCACACCTTTTCATTGAAGACTTAGCACTCCGCTATAAGAACATTCTCATTATTAGTGACTTGCAATTAGGATACGAAGAAGCATTGGAAAGCCAAGGCATCTTGCTTCCCCGCTTTCAACTGAAAGACATTATTGAACGACTTGACAACATATTCATGACTGTTTCTGTCGAGAAGGTGGTGATCAATGGCGACTTAAAACACGAATTCGGTACTATTACCAATCAAGAATGGCGTGATACTCTGCGCTTGTTTGACTATCTTCTTACAAAGGTGAAGGAAATTATCATCATCAAGGGAAATCACGACCTTGCTCTCGAACCTATTGCAACAAAAAGAAACATTCATGTTGTTGATTCTTATGTTATAGATAATATAAGCATTCTTCATGGTCATATTATTCCATTACAATTGCAGGACATTATTATTATTGGCCATGAACACCCTGCAATCAGCTTTCCAGAACTCAAAACAGAAAAATACAAGTGCTTCCTCAAAGGACCATGGCAGAAGAAAACTTTAATTGTCATGCCTTCTTTCACCCCCCTTACCATAGGAAGCGATGTTACTCGAGAACGTCCTCTCAGCCCTTTCCTCAAACATGGCGTCCAGAACTTTCACGTCTTTGTTGTTGAAGATACTGTACGCTATTTTGGCACTGTTGGTGATGTTTCAAAACTTTAACCTTATTACTACTATCCCTTTCCGCTCTCTGTCGTATTAAAGGGTCATTTTAATATTCCCTCCTTTTTTGTCGTATTCGGGTGATTAAGGCTTTGTTTAAGTAGACTTAGCCATCTGTTTCTGCCTAAATCAATATTAATTTCTGCTACTTGAGAAGGTGTTGTTCCATTGAGAGCCATGTGCTTCTTAATGAAGTTGTGATAAAGCCTAAAAGCATCACTCCATTGCTGTGCTGTTTCATCTGACTTAAATCCTCTTCTCACTTTGTCAAATTCCCTAAACTCATTATGATAACGTTCAACCATATTGTTGTTAAGAAGTTTCTTTGCTATTCCAGCATTTCTGGAATGGAGAACGGCATTGGGACTTGTTCTTTTTGTAACAAATTCTTTCTTAATTGCTCTCGTGTAAGACCATAATCCATCAGTTACAATCTCTTTTGGATTTTCCTTAATGTTTTCTTTTGCTATCTTTAATACTGCTCTTGCATCCTTAATTTCTCTGCCTCGTGTTACATTATTTGCTATCAAAAATCTTGTTTCGCTGTCTAGAACATTCCAGCACCAGATATAATCTTTCTTTGATTTAATCATCTGCTCATCAATATGCCATTTATCGCTTAATTCTGGCTTGAAATCTTTAGTGTAGTCATCCATGATTTGAGTGTATTTGCTAATCCATCTTCTAATTGTATCAAAATGCACTCTCAAATTATAGAATTGAAATAATGTATCTGAAATAT
>CAYIXG010000005.1:0-112522 GCA_964367375.1 Candidatus Woesearchaeota archaeon
GCAACACCTTCCTTGTTGGAAACAGCAGCTCATTCCCCTTAGTTATTGACACCACTGCTCCCACAGTGAACGTTACCTTCTTCAATGCAGATGATTCCAATGCTATTGCCACTGACAAATTTGGTGCAACCACCAGAGTCAAAGTCAGATGCCAACGATATGATCAACTTTCAGGCATTAACGAAACTAAAGTGCTCTTCCGAAGGCCTGGAGAATCTGCACTCACCCAACTCCTGCTTGACACGACTAATGTTGTTGCTGCAGGAACTAGTTTGCAATCTTTAGATATCATCCTTGAAAGTGTAGAAACAAGTGACCTCGGAACTTACTTTGTCATGTGCCAAGTGCATGATCGCGCAGGAAATATTCAACTTGCAACCAACGCAACCTTTGATATTGTCACCCGAGTTGAAACTGGCGATAGCCCATTTGCAATACCCGGATTCAGAGAACCTATCTCCAAAACTATTGTCGGCGCAGGATCCATTGTCCACCTTGGAGCACTTACTGACGAAGGATTTGCACGACTCATCTCTGAAACAGGAGCAGTCACTCTCACCATCAACAACGAAGACCACACCTTTACCGTTACTGATATTACAGACACAGACATCACCCTCCGCGTCACATCAGAACCCTTTGATGTAACCATCGCTGAAGGAGAAACTAAGGAAGTTGATGTTGACGCTGACGGCACCAATGATGTATCTATTAACCTCAACCTCATCTTCAAGAGAAAAGCAGACCTTATATTTACCCCCATCGAAGCTGGGGCAGGTCTACCACCTACTACACCAGCACCTTCACCACCTCCCACACCTCCACCTCCATCCAAACAAAAGATCTCATTCCCGCTCGTAGGAATTCTTATCGGAGCTATCGTTGTTGTACTCCTCATTTTCCTCATCCTCAGATTTGCACGAAAGAGAGGAGAACAAGGGGGATTCATAGACAAACAGAACATTCAATTCAGTAGAAAAGACCTTGGCCTCAACACCGGCAACCAACCCTTTGGCGGCGACATTGAAGTTCCTCAACAACAACCTGGAAAACCCTTCTACTAACTGAAACCTTTTAATAATACTCTTTCTTCCTCTCTTCTTATGGCAACGAACGTCACGACAGAATACCAGCTTGCAGAAGAAGACTACCGCAATGCCAGAACCATCCCTGCAAAACTCGTTGCACTCTCCAAGATGCTGCAACTCGTTCCCAAACACAAAGCAAGCGAAAAACTCCAACAACAAATAAAACAACGCATCTCCAAACTCAAAGCAGCACAAGAAAAAGAAGCACAAAAAAAGAAAGGAGGGCACTCTCTTTCCATCAAAAAAGAGGGAGCAGCACAAGTTGTTCTCATCGGAACAACAAACACCGGTAAAAGCACCCTTCTCCATACCCTTACCGGAGCACATGTTGAGATTGCAAGCTATCCTTACACCACCACCATCCCTGAAGTAGGCATCATGGACTATAAAGGAGTGAAAATACAAATCATTGAACTGCCCGCCATCATCCCCTGCTATGGAGACACAAAAAACGGACCCACTTTTCTAGCCATTGCCAAACAGGCAGATCTCCTTATCATCTTCTTTCATTCCCCCCAAGAGAAACAACTTATTGATCGAGAAATAGCAGACGTTCACATTCCCAGACTTATTTACAATAACCAAAACGACTTTTCTCGAATTATCTGGGAACACCTCAACCTCATCAAAATCTTCACCAAACAACCTGGTAAACCCGCAGAAAAACTTCCCATTGCGTTCCCAAAACACAGCACTGTCAATGATGTTGCCACTCGCGTCCATAAAGACTTTCTCCACCATTTCAGATTTGCTCGCATCTTTGGAAAAAGCGCGAAATTCCAGGGACAAACTGCCGGCTTAGATCATGTCCTTGCGGATGATGACATCGTTGAACTTCACCTCAAAAAATAATCTTCCTCCAAACATTTATATGCTTCTGAAGCTTTCTTTTATTCTATGAGGAGCATCCTTTTTTCCCTCCTTATTCTCATCCTCCTTGGATGTGAACCTCGAGAACAAGAAGATTCTCTTGAAAATAATACTCCCTCTTCTCCATCCTCATCACGCAACATTACACGACCTCCTCCCCGTGAAAACACCACAACACCCTCTCAACCCTCCCAGGAAACCAAACGATTAGAAGCAATCGGCTTTGGCATTTTCAACTATTCAGAATTGACACCCAGCACTTGTGACCCTTTTTTTGCATCCTATCAAGACCGCATCATTCAAAAAAGGGAAGACATTGAACGGCTTGAAGATCGGAGCAAAGACCATGCGTATCGCGTTGAACAGGCTGCGGAAGAACTTGCAGAAGCGCAGGCAAGCGGCAATAATAATGCTATCGATAGAAAAGAACGAAACCTTGAGAATGAAGAAGACGAGCTTGAAATAATTAATGAAGAAATAGAAGACGAAGAAGATACTCTCAAAAAACATATCATCATCAAAGAAACTATTGAAAAAGAATGCGTCAAGCTCAAAGTGAAAGTTGGAAAAATTGACTGATTTTTATTCTAGCTCAACTTATATAAACCCTTTTTTCCTTTCATCTTTTTGATGACTCTTTATACACTCTATCACGCAAAAAAACATGCAATTACAAAAAGACTCAACCAATTTAAGAACGTTTCACCAGATGATTATTTTTATGAACTCTGCTTCTGCTTGCTCACACCTCAAAGCAACGGAAAACGATGCGATGAAGCAGTGCAAGCGTTGATTGAAAAAGACTTTAAACATGCTTCTTTTCCTCTTCTTCCAATCATTCAACACAAAACACGATTCCACCACACCAAAGCAAAACATCTTCTCCAGATGAAGCATCAATACTCTTCTATTCATTCAGTTTTTCTCAATGAAAAAGATCCTGCCACTCTTCGCATGTGGCTTGTGCAGCATGTCAAAGGCATCGGCATGAAAGAAGCGAGCCACTTCCTCCGCAATATAGGATTTACTGGACTCGCCATTCTTGACAGACATATCCTCAAAAACTTGCAACGATATAAATGCATCCCGGCACTTCCAAGATCACTTACCCAAAAGAACTATCTCGAGATAGAAGAAAAATTTATTCAATTCAGCAAGAATGTAGGTATATCCATGGATGAGCTTGACTTGCTCTTCTGGAGCATGGAAACAGGAGAAGTGTTCAAATAATGGTCACTCAAAAAAATATCGTGAAAGTTCTTGACACCCTTCTGAAACAGAAACACCTCTTTAAACACACTGCGCTCACTGAAGTTTCCACACATTACAACACTCCTTTTCATGTCCTTATCTCTTGCATACTGAGCCTCCGCACCAAAGACCAAGTCACCGGACCAGCATCTTTACGCCTCTTTCAACTCGCTGACACTCCTCAGAACATTTTGAAATTACATTTACATCACATCGAAAAAGCAATCTACCCTGTCGGCTTTTATAAAACAAAGGCGAAAACCATCAAACGAATCTGCACAACCATCCTCGAGAAACACAACGGAAAAGTTCCAGACACTCTTGAAGAACTTTTAACCCTAAAAGGTGTGGGAAGAAAGACTGCGAATATTGTTATGGTGTATGGACATGGAAAAGAAGGAATGCCTGTTGACACCCACTGCCACCGATGGCCCAATCGAATGGGTTGGATAAAAACAAAGACTCCAGAACAGACTGAAATGCAATTACGAGCCCTTATTCCTAAGAAATATTGGAAGATTTTCAATGATCTTATTGTACAATTTGGACAACACGTCTGCACACCCATCAGCCCCCACTGCAGCAGTTGCCCTATTCAGAAATATTGTCTTCAAATTGGAGTTATTAGAAATAGATAATGAACTTATTTTTCGTTTCTTACACCATAATAACGTTGTTTGTCTCGATACTTTCTTGCACTGCGCCTCCAATGAGTGGCGTGTAAAAGGTTGGACCATTCGGATTCACGATAAAATCAGCGTAAATAGCCGTGCTTAACATTGTGGATGATGGAGTTGTCAATCCAAATATAAAAACTCCCCCTGGTTGAAGAGTAGGAACTGCTTGATATTGTGGATAAAAACCAGCAATACCACCAACACTGGTGAAACCAGCAGCAGTTGTTGGAAGCGCTGGACCTTTCCCTCTATTAGTAATCGTGACTACAACAAATTGACCAGAACGAATCGCAGACACTACCAATTCAGGGAGCGAATTCTCGAACACTTTTCCTGTCGGCGCCTTTACATTTGGAGGAGACACGAACAACGAAAATGCGAGAATGCCCCCTATTATAAGTACTATCATTGTGATCGAAGAATCCTTCCTCTTTTCAACCATCTTTAATTTCTTGTATATTATATATAAAAAGTTTATGATACCACGCATCCTCACCTATTCACAACCCTTATAAAGAAGTTCCTCTTCCCGCATCCTATCAGAAGGAGGTGGCGTATGAGTGTTGTTACTTATAGCGGACTCAAAAAACTCGATGCCAATGACGCTTCACAACTCAAAACTCTTGTTGAACACTACATGGAGAAAATAGAGCGCGTCTTCCCTTACTTTGACCTCCTTTTCCACACCAAAGTCCATAAGCCGGAAGGAAGAATAAAATATTCCTTTCACGGCCGCATTGATGCACCAAGCGTTGTATTAACGAGCGAAGCGAGCGATTGGGACCTTGCACGTACAGTGCACAAAGTCATGAGGAAACTTGAAAATGAAGCACGAAAAAAATACAAAATTGGTGGCCAAAAACAGGAACGCTTCCACCCCAAAAAAGCAAAACGAGGCACGGATGTGCGGGTCAAACTCAAACTGCGCAGGCGAGCACAACTCCTATGAAACAAGTCATTCTTGTCAGAAAAGACTTGAAAATGCCCAAGGGGAAACTCGCTGCCCAAGTTGCGCATGCAAGCGTCCATGCGGTTCTGAAGGCAGATAAAAAAGCATTGAATGCGTGGCTGCATGCCGGAGCAACCAAAATTGTGGTGTGGGTGCATGGGAAAGCAGATCTTTCTGTCCTCATTACAAAAGCGGACAAGCTCAAGTTGCCTACATCTCTCATCATGGATGCTGGCAAAACCTTCTTCAATAAACCGACAATGACTTGCGGAGCAATAGGACCTGGAGATGACAAGCGCATTGACACGATCACTGGAAATCTTTCTTTACTCTAATTTTTACCCCTTTTAAGTTACTAAAATAGGAAAGTTTATAAATTGTCATCTTTAACCCTTTTTATGCCCTCTTACTCTCTTGAAACTGTTCGCAAAATGAGCACCGACCGGCTCACTGCATTGAACTCTGATTTAGTTCGATATGCAGTTGAAGGCCAAGATGCTGCTCTTTATGGACTTCTCGTTGAGCGATTAGGATTATCTATTAATCACCCCCTTCTTTACGAACGCTTTCAAACAGATTTTGGCAACCATCACTCACGAACGCCCCTTCCCCAATCCTCAGTTCTCCCTTTTACAGCAACCCATCACCACAACTTTGGCATTACCCAAGCAAAAAACCTTGAAACTTCTCTTACTGAACAAGGATTGCGATGGTTCTTTTATGGCATCAGAAATGCACCTGACATTCCTGCAGGACTTCTTGATGTGTTGCACCCAAAAGCGGAAATTATTGACCTTTATATTGGTATATGGAAAAACAAATTCAGACACAAAGATACGGAAGAACCACGCACTTTCCCTCCTGAAACTTTTGTTATAGAAGCTGCACGCATTATTACCCTTGGAAACTCGTTCCAACACGAATACTTGAATGGAAATAACGCCCTCTCTGGCTTTGATGCATCATCACTACATCCTTTACCAGCACGCCTTGCAACAGTTCCAGACAAAGATCAAGATCAATTCATGACAGCACTTGGAAGAAAAACTCTTCTCCCCATGTGGAGAGAAAAAGGAGAATGGCACGGCCATGGATTCATGGTATCTCCACGCAAAAAAGGACAATTTAATGCACACGCGTACGCACTTGCAATTTATAGACACTTCAAAGAGAAAGAAGAAAAACTTCTTCACTAATCCTCATTCTTTCCTGTAGACTCAGCAACACACTTGCACATTCCTCCAACATTATTACAATTTGGTTTCTCTGGAGGACAAGGCCCATTACAGAAACCTCCTAGTCCTGGAGGATTTCCCTCACATGATGGAGCAGGAGGAGCAACACACACACAATTTTGACAAGTATTTGGCGCTGTGCACAACTTTCCTAAATTATTAATACATGTTCCCTGTGCATTTCTTGTTCCACACTGCGCTCCTGGAGAACCCGGCGCAGGACCAGTTGCTCCTGCAGGGCTAAGCGTCCAGCCACCATATCCTGTTGGCGTAGGCGCCTTCCCTGTCTGTGTGACTTGCGTAAGACCTTGTTCTGTCAACGGATTTCCTGGAGGAAGCGTATTCCCACAGTGGCTATTTGTAATCGTCTGAATAATTAATGTATACAATCGCATAAACTCTTTTAGAATTTGATTCGTTGCACCCTTCATAAATGTTGCATATTGTAACCTTTCTAATATTTCATTAAATTGTGGTAGCCACTCATTGATAAACACCAGATTTAAACTTGGAGGCAAACGATATCCTGGACCACCTGGAAGATTCCAATACGCACCCTGCCCTCCAAATCCTGGAAGACTCATAATCCAACTCGCCAATTGCGGCGTTAACACAAAAAAATTCTGCCCATTAAAATTCATCAACGCAGCTGCAAAAGGATCAACCAGCCTCCCACCTATCAAGCTATGTAACGCATTTTTATACTGATCACTTAAACTATTTAATTCGTTATTAATTGCATTTATCTGATTTTGCCAGTATCCAACATCATATGCAAGCATCACCATATATGGCTCGAACACATACAACACTAATTGTAGTGTTGTTGTTCCTGTACACCCTGTTGAGAACACTCCTGGAAGAATGATTAATTGTCCACCAAATGTTGTTGCAAATAAATTAAGTACACCCAATTGATCCAGAATGCCGTTTAACTGAGGAAAATTTCCTTCTGTTGGAAAGAAAGGACCATTTGGAGGTGCTGTTAAACTGTTTCCTGAAGCACTCAGAGCTACTTGTTTTCCCGTATATGAACTATCTAAAAAAATGATTCCTATCGCAACAGCGACAAAAATGCCTATAATAAGAATACTTTTTGTCTCACTCTTTTTTTCCATTCTTTTTTAGAGAGTTTTGCTTGTATAAAAACATATCTCCTTTTATTTGGATACTTTCATATACTTCTCTTCTTCATTTTGTTCTTATCATGAGGTGTGACTGACGTGCTTTTTTTTACCTAAAAGATTTCTTACACGCACATTCTTTTTTTTTGAATGATCTTTCTTCTTCTTTCTTTGCCGTTGAGTGTGGCACAGCCAGGTGTGCTTGTACCTCTTGTACCACAAACATGCCAAACAATAGGAACCACATGCCAATGCAAAGGCACCACCACATCCACCAAAGAAGCCAGAAAACAAGAAAACAGATAACTATAAATACTTCTTTTCTGTTTCAATATAACTAAAAGGTGAAAAAATTTGACTGTACAATCTCGTGTTTTACACTCACCACATCTTCGGCTTTTTTTCTTTGCGCTTTTCATAATTATAGGCGCTTTTTTAATCACCACTTTTAAGCCAGAACTTACTGGAAAGCAAGTCCTGAGCACAACACCTACTCTTGAAAGCACGACATCTACAGTTACAGTTCCTGCAATAAGTTATGCAACATCAGCTACAGGAGATATCCTTCACCTTGAATTACAAACTGGAGAAGATTATGTTGCGTGCTCAGTCACGCCGCTCGGAGACCAGTCAAGCGTACCCTCAGTAACGCCACGATTACCTGATGGACGTGCATTACCCACATATTCTGAGGGCGGACCAAATTTCCAACACACTACAATTACCTTAATTCGCATCCTTGGAGAGTGCGAAAACGCGCTCGTTGCTCCAGAAGATCTCCTCAAAATTATTGATAACCCTTCTCGCCTTTCCCCAGTATCCTATGACCTCTTATTATCGCTTGAGGAAGTTGTGTGCCCACAACCAGCACCTACTGCTTCATATCAAAATATACCTGAAGTAATAGATGCGGCGTGGGAAGCATACGAAACCATGGATGGAGGAACAGCTATTTACAATATTTATTCCACTACATTATATGGCGCACTTGCCGCTCCAGGAAGCACCTTGTTTGCTCAAGCAGCACAAAGCAAGAGCTGTATTGTTCCTGTTTATGTTGGATGGAAGTGTACTGCGACACAAAAAGTTCAACCCAACCAAGATTGTACTGTTCTCGCTGTCGACTAAAAAAATAATAATCACATGCAAAACATGGTTACCCTTCACAAAATTAACGGCACCTTGGTTTTTTTACTTGTTTTGTTACTATCGAGCGTTCCGTTTGGTGTGGCGCAACCAGGAACATTAGCACCTCCTGTTACTCCTTGGGGAGTTGCAGCAAATGGACAGCTGATACTTCAGCCTCCACTTCCCAACACTCAAACCTTGCCAGGCACTCGTGTTCCCCAATATGGCAGCGGACAACAACCCACACAACCTTCTTGGATGTCCTGGTGGGTGTGGTATAATTTTATTAATAGCTTAACTCCTGTGCAAGCTCCTCTACCTCCTTCATCTAAACCCCAACCTACACCATCTTACACCACACCCATCGGAGGCAGTTTACCAACACAACCCGGAACCGTTATTGGTATCAACATCCCCGGAACCTCAACTCCTGATTGGGAAGCAATAAATGATGCAATATTATCCTTTTTAGAAGTTCTTCCTTTTGATGCTTCTGTGTCTGTAGGAACAAATTCGCGCATTGATCAAACAACTGGTTCACAACTTTGCCAACAGCCTCCACCAAACGCAAATTTCATCTACATGGGCCTTTACGTTCCTGCCACATCTTGTGCGAGTCTTTCTGCAGCATTAGCATCAGGAAAACAACCAGTACTCATTCCAGGTCTTTCATTACAAACTGTTGGAGATTCGCATACTCCTTCTTGTCCTAATCCTACATGCAGTGGAAAGAATCCTTCAACAAACGCAGCTGCGCAAGGATCTTGTGTTCCCAAAATTATTAGCAAAAACCCAGATGGATATTATCCTACACGCGGAACAATCGATGATATAGAAAGAGTTGTTGCTCGCATTCGAGCAACTCCCCGGTATTCTTCTACAATATCCTCTCAACACCTTAGTATATTACGACAGATTCTTATTGCAGCACTTCAAATACCTGGAACCCACCCGCTCTATAATTCCATTCAAGGCATCGCGAGCTATTTGAGTGCACTCCTCATTCCTGGAAGTGGAATGATGGGATGCACAATGATGTTTAAACTACACTTTGGCTGTTTTTGTTACTCTTCTCCTGGTGTTCGAATGATTCCTCTTGAAACTAAACAAGGCAATACTCCTCCATTTAACCGATTGTTCGGAAGAACTGGTGGCTCAATTGGTTCTGGACCTTCAGGAACAGGAGGAATCACAAGTAGTCAACCAAATCCTTTTGGTGGTCGTATTTTAGCGGCTATTTTGTCTGCGTTTGGGTTCACTGGTGGCGCACCTCAACAACCTGGAGGGTTTGAATGCAGTGGTGATATTTCTGGGAAAACGTGTGTACCTGACAACACTAAGTGTGTTGCTCCAAAAATCTGCAGTGGCACATGCACGTGCATTACTCCTGCCACCCCGACGTGTGCTGGCAGCTATCCCGCATGCAACGGACCCTGCCCTGCACCACAAACATGCCAAACAATAGGAACCACATGCCAATGCAAAGGCACCACCACACCCACTAAAGAGCCTGAAGAAAACAAAGACTGATAATACTCACCTTTTTCCTTTGTTGTTCATGCAGAAGCAAACTGAAGGCTAAAATGATACGCAACTCCACAGAAAGGAGCATACAAACTTGCGTCAGGATCTTTTCTTTCTCCCACTTTACACCCCTCAGGACCACACATTGATGCCTGGCTCACTTGTATCAATCTTGTTGTTGGAATCATTGACGGCACTCCTAGTCCTAATTCAATTCTCCTTCCCCGAATGTTAATATCACCCAACCTTTTCCATTCCTCTAATTGTCTGCTATATCTTCCCATCATCCGCAACAACTCTCCCCTGTTCATATCTGCAAGACTTACTTCTCCAAAAACCCCTGTTAGCCATCCTTGTATTCTTCCTCTTTCTCTTTCACTTTCCTCTCTTGAGCATCCCATTCCTTTTCTCACGCTCCAGAACCTTCCTTCATCCAACTTTCCTACTGTCGTTAACACTTCTGCTAAATCTCCCCCAGAAACACTTACCTCTTCATTGCTCTTACTTGGAAAAAAAATCCCAATAGGCAACCTGTCCTGTGAACTTACTGGCTGCTCATAAAAATGATGAAACACTTTGTCTGACAAATCATCTGCCAACACTACCTGAGGCTCCTGTGGATTTTCCGGATTTCTTGCTACCCACCCTTGCACGTACATATTCCTCGTTGTTATCACAGAAACCATATGTTACTATTATTAAGTAATGCTTTTTAAAGGTTTCTGTATCTCTTTTCTAACCCATACCCTTTACTCATTCACGTTTTCCTTTTCATCCATTAATACTCTCCAGATAGATCTCGTGTTCAAAGAATATTCATCAGTTATACAAAAATAAAAACTTTATGAAATGTTCGCCTCTTTTGATTCCTCATTTTTTTCCCACAAGTTATATAAATTACTGGAAACCCTTTTGTTTGCTCATGGAATCAAAAATTATTATCCTCATATTCCTTATTCTTTTTCTTGCTGTTTTTGTTCCTCAATACACTGGTCGTCAAGTACTTCAAACTGCGTTTTGTGGCGATGGTGTTATCCAGCCTCCAGAAACCTGCGATCCGGGAAGCCCATCAACTTTGGTTTGTCCTCCATACTCTTATTGCCATCCAACCCAATGCCAATGTGTTTCCCAGTCTATCCCTTACTGGTGGCGCCCCACTTACTCAGGACCTAACGAAGAACCAGCACCTCCTTATCCTCCTAGTTTACCAGGAATACCTCTTGGAAAAGCTGGCTCCTTAGTCGGAAACCTCCCTGTAGTAGACACTTGCACAAGCATTACTCTCCCATCAGGCATCACGCCAGGACATGCAGGAACCTTATGCAAGACTGGGATTTGCAGCATCGGCCCCTATGAAGGGGAATGCATGTTCAACGGAGAAGGCTGCGAATGCAGGTTTAGTCTTTCTATTTTATCTGGAATTGGTGGCTCATCACCTACTTTATGTGAACACGCTACTTTAGATCCTGACAATCCAACACCTGCAATCACCTGCGCCTACCACTATTGTCCCCAAGGACTGGGATGTGAGGTTACTAGTGACGGCAAACGTTGCGAATGCAGACCACTTCCTGTCATTTCTTTACCTGAAGAAGATGCTTCCTCTGAGTATTAACCTTCTTCCGCAAACTTTTTATACTCTTCCTCGGAAAGGAATTCTTAGACGGCCATAGCGGCTTGGTTCCACTGGCTCTCATCTCGAACGCCAACGTTAAACAAGCCCGCGTTCTGGGTTGTACTGCACTTTGCTGCGGGAACCCCAGATCGTCGTCGCCTTTTCCTGACCTTACTTAAATATTCCTTCCACTTCAAAACCCTGTCTTTTCAGCTCGTCCCTTATTATTCTTGGATCTTTTCTTTCATATTGAAAACGCTGCGTCATTGTTGGGACAAATGGTTTTATTTCAATAGGACAATGTTTCTTCACTGCTGCGAGGTTTGTGCGCACAACCAAACTGTAATAATCTAAGGGGGAATAGAAAAATCGCGTTTTGTTTTCATCAGTCCCTACAACCTGATGCAACTTCGGAATTTCCTGATAGGAATACAATAAATCATCAAGCTCACTCTGTGCAAATGACGCATACGTTATCGTTTCATTAAAAAAGAAGGCTGCCTCAAGCACATCCTCTGCTTCCCGACAACTAAATCCTTGCTCATCAATTACGATTCCCCTATCGTCAAACTCTCGCCCTAAATGATAATACCATTGCGATGTCAACATCATCTTCCGGATGTCAATAAATAACAACAATGCTTCTATATGTGGAGACTTTGATCTTTTATCGAGAGTATCCTCAAACTTCTTCAACTCATCAAGCATCGGCTTAATGTTCTCTTTTTTCACCGTTGTCTTGTTTAGCTTCTCGTCATGAAACGAGGCATTAAAATTTATATCAATATCCTGCAGTTCTTTAAACCCCTCTTCAAAAGTGAACTCTTTCTTGTCATACTTGTTTAGAACAATAGACAATCCTATTAAGAGAATAAGAATACACAAACCTATTATTATCCACTTGTACTTTTCCCTTGAAAGAAAGCTTTTTTTCTCTTTCATAACCTTTTTTTCACACCGCACCTTTTTTATAGATTCCTCTCCTCAAATATCACCATGCCACCAGATAAAATAAGCGCACTCAAACGCATTCACACCCTTTTCCACGAGGCAGGACTTGCATTCTCCACACACCCTGCACGCAGCCATAGATATGTGTATTTAGCACGAAAAATTGCCATGAAAATGAACATTTCCATTCCCCGATCACTGAAAAGACATTATTGTTCTTCTTGTTATTATTACCTTTTTCCCGGATTAAATGCACGCGCCCGCACTGTCAAGGGAAAACTGAGCATTTATTGTAGTCATTGCCGCCATTACACCCGGATTCCCTTACGACCACCACGACCATAAATTCCTTCTTTTTCTGATGACACTCTTCTCAGGCACATGCTCCTTGTAAATCATTGGCCACTCTTCTTTAAACCACTTTTTCTCGTTCTTCAGCGCATATCGAAAGCCGCGCTGCATCAGCTCCTTATCCACAATCCCACCTTGATGCGGATGCTTAAACTGCTTTGGCAAATGCGAATGAAAGCCGTGCATGTAATGAATAATCTCGTGGGCAATTGTGACCTTAATAATATCCTCTGGAACTTTTACATCCTGAAAGAGGGTGTTAATTGCAATCTCTGAACCTCTCTTTGTTGTCTTGATGTGTCCAAACTTATTCTTCCAGCGACCCTTCCAGCGAATAAACACGTTTTTTTTCTCCACCTCAGGAAAGAACACTTCCCACAACTGCTGAAAACGCGTCTCTAACCACTCTTGATCCCGCATATGCTGAGAAACAAAAATCCTGTATAAAAAACTTATGCTTTCCTAAACCGCGCAGCCACATCAATCAAATCGACATGACCGAGAAAGACAGCCCTGCAACAAAACCGCTTCAATCCCAGATCATCCAAGACTTTCTTTGCAGGCTCCTCTTTTTTCACCCTATTTTGATACTCTTCCCAGAGATGACCAATAGGCTTTCCACAGCTCATACATCTCACAGGAATGAACATACCAACACTTTTTCCTGCTTCCTTTTTAAACGTTTCGGGAAGAAGAAAACCACCTCTTTTCCTTTACGGGTTTTGTTAGCTAAACACTTGCGTGCCTAACCACTTCTCCATCGTAACAAACCGTGACGTACATCCTAAAGGACCAGATTTGTACCATCTTCCCCTTTCATACCCTGGATCGAAAAATGGAACAAGACGTCTCATACCAAAGACAGCTCCACCTTGCAGGATCTCTGCCTTCCATGGCCTTCCTGTAGTGTCAAACTGGATTGCGTATGAGCACCGCCCTGTTTCCCAGGAAAGGGTTGTTGTGCCATCAGTTTGTTCTTGACGAGCCTCGATCCCCTTGGTTGCCAAGAGGTCCGTTACCTCTTCGAGTTTTGTTGTCATTGTGATGCCTCCATCATTTTTTCCTTTTATCTCCCAAAAAATGGGATATATTACCATTATAGCTCCTTATTTAAATAAATATTCCAAAGAACATTGTAAAAAATGCAAAAAATAGGAAGTTTTATATACAAAATGGTTCATATGTTCCACTATGGAAACCTTCATGGATGACAAAGACACAAAGATTCTTGCACTCCTGAAAGAGCACGCAGACTACACTACGCGCCAAATAGCCAAAAAAATATTGATTCCCCAGACTACCATCCACAACAGAATCCGAAAACTCACCCAGGAGGGAGTGATTACACGATTTACTATTGACGTTCATCCTGAAAAAGTGGGAAAGGCATTCGCTGCGTATGTCTTGATATCTGCAAACTTACAACTCCTCAAAGAAAAGAAAAAGACACAATACGACCTTGCAGAGGAAATTAGGAGATGCCCTTTTGTCGAGCGAGTGGATATCGTGTCAGGAGGCACAGACCTCGTCGCTTTCATTCGGGTCAAAGACGTCACTGAGTTTGATCATGTCCTGCTGGGAAAATTGCAACTCTTTGAAGGAATTGACAAAACACAATCCCTCATTGTCATTCATCCTAGTTAAGTCCTTTCTTTTGGTATCCTAAGCATCTCCCGTGAGAGGATAATATATTTGTCATTCACCTCCTTCACTATTGGGAGTTCTTGATCATTCCATTTCTCAAGCTTTATCCTGATTGTGTGCCACATGCTTTCACCTCCATTCTTCCTCTTTTCCTTGCATTGTTTATAACTGGTGTGCGTGCCTTTGCATTATGAAGAGTGTTTTCTTTCCAATCCTCATTTGTATTTACTAAATAGTAGTTAAAATAGAAAGATTTAAATAGGAGTTCATCAATGCCTTTGATTATGACTAATATTCTCTCCTATCTCAAGGACATGGGAACGCCAATCTTTTCTCTTGAGCATATCAGCCATGTCGCTTTCAACGCTGATGGAAGAACATTGCACCTCTTTCGATCACCCAAAGATTTATGCACCACAGACTCTGCATCACCCGCACTCGGCCTTGAAGAGGTTGCTGCTGATCTTCGCTCCGCTCTTACCGAACTTCATTTCATCACCACTCCCCTTGGATCTCAAGATATGATTGAAGATGCTTTTATCCATACTATTGATCCCTACAGAGAAATCTTCAAGATATATGATGCATCCTCTGGAGAAATTGTCATTACCCCTCAAACAACAACACTTGATGGACATTCCACCAGAGATCTTCTCGAACTCTATCGACTTAATTTAGATTTCCATAAAACACTTAATCCATAAATCTCAAACTATTGATCTTTGAAAATATGAGAATTGCATTTGATTTAGATGGAACATTGTATGATGCCTTTCCGATAATCTTCGCTGTGAACCAGCACATTCGGGAAATTCTTGGTTATCCTCCAATGACTGCAGAGGACTACATTAGAAACTTCCAAACCCGAGATTGGACACTCTTGTATAAAAGTTTAGGAATATCAGAATGTGACATAGAAAAAGTGATTGCTCTTTTTACTCAAGAATTCGCTCAAACAGATCCTCCACAATTAATTCCTCATGGAAAAGAAGCTATTATTAAAGCTTTCACTGCCCTTGGTTTGGAACATGTTTTTTTCATCACAAACGATCCCATGAATAGAGTCAGAAAACGATTCCAAAGGGATGATTTAGAACAGCTCTTACTTCGAGTAAAAACCCCTTTCCAAGGAAAATCACAAGAACTCTTCACTCTTGCATCTCAAGAATCATCTGCACCATTTGTCTATATTGGAGATCTCGTATCTGATGGAGAAGACTGCGCAGAAGCTCGACACATGGGAGCGCACAATGTCTTTTTCTATGGAATGACACATCCCTATGCAATGAATCATCCTGATGCAATGGAGAGGTTTGTATCACAGCATCCTTCTTTTGCAAAAACATTAAAAACGATTGAAGCTATCGATACCCTATGGAACCAATCATAATCGCAGTCATTGGCGCACCAGGCGTTGGAAAGACGTTTCTCGTCAAGAAATTAGCACACTATCTCAAAGCAGAAACCATACTTGAAAATGTTGACGAAATGCCCACTCAGATTATAGAAAATTTCAAAGAAAATATTAGGCAAATGGAAACCATTCTTTGGTTTAGAAACAAATGTATCAAAGACATTGAAGAAGCACTCAAACTCAAATCACAAGGCAAGATTGTTGTTATGGATACTTATCTCATTTCTAACGAATTGCATATCACAACAATGACTGCAGGCTTTGAACAAGAAATTTTATTAGAACAAGCACATTTTGATAGGAAATACATTCCAAAACCAGATGTCGTACTCTTTTTGGATGCTTCGGAAAGCAAGATAAAAGAACTTACTCTCCAAAGAGGGAGAGATTTTGACACAACTGAAAAGTTTATCCAAAGGAACCTTTCCATAAGGAAAGCCCATCAGGACTACTATCATAAAAACAAAAATTCTCTCATCTACATCAATCGAGATACTATGGACTTTGAAAACCTAGAGGATATAAAACACATTGTGGATGAAATAAAAAAATTTCTTGAGAAATTTACAATCGAGGAGGGGAACTAACATGAAAAAGTGTTCAGAATGTAATGGAATCATGCACGAGTTAACAGCTCAAACACCCGAGAATATCGAATACTCCTATTACAAATGCAAAAAATGCGGAGAAGAAGTTGTCGATATGAAGCAATTACACCATGTGGCAGATCAGTATAGGATTTTGAAGAAATATCAAGTACGACTTTCAAAATGGGGTTTAAGTTTAGGATTGAGGATTCCCAAAGAATTAGTTGAGAAATACCATCTTAAGGATGAAGGAGAAGTAGCAATTATACCTGAGAAAAAAGGAATTCGAATAATCCCCTCCTAATATCAGAGACATTAAATACTTTTTTTGAATACATAAAACTTAAATCATTCTTTGAGAAATAAAGTTCTAAACTATCTATTTAATAATTCTTGCAAGATTTTTCGTTTCATTTTCTATTACAACCAATCAATCTTTTATAACCAAGATGTAGCAAGTGATGTTCCCTCCTTACTCTTTTTACTACAGAATTACTAACACCTAATTTATTTGTAATCTCAGAAACTTTTATAATTGGCTTTTCTTTATACAGCTGGATTATCTGTTGAATTTTTTCTTCTGGAATCTTACAGTTCGCTTTATGACCTCTCCTCACGCCGTATCTTTGGCACGTTCTCCGTACAATATTTTCATCGATATCATACTTTTGAGCAATTTTTTTCTGGGATAGGTAAGGATTATTTGCTGCAAGGGTTGCTATTTCTTCACGTAACCATTCTTGAGTTTTTATTTTTCTTTTCCCAAGATTATTGTCCTTTAAAACGCGTTGAACTTTCAGTCTTCCTATAAAAACTCTTTCTGCTAGTTCTCGCGTGTTCGTGATCCCCTTCTTGTAAAGTTCTAGAATCTTATCAACCTTCTCTTGAGATGTCTTGTTCCATACATTTACTCCTCTCTTTTTGAAATAGTCTGTTTCATTCTTTATATTAAGATACCGTTGCATCATTTTCAAGAATTTTGCATATTTTTGTCTATGCAATGTCATCAGTCTTTGGTTGAGAAGATGGACGAGGTTTTCTTTTCTTGAAATAATGATGTCTTTATAATTTTTGTAAACTTTTGAAATAATTTTTAATCTTATTAGGCATCTTTGAATAATCAACCTTTCTTCTTCTTTTACTGCTGATATATGAACTCTAAACTTTTTATATTTATTATCCGATTCTACACATGCTTCACCAGCAATCATTCCTTGTAGAAACCCTCTAATTAACTCTTCTTCAAAAGTAGGCATTTCATTAACAATGTCTTTAATGAACTTCTTAAAAGCTTGACTCAATAAATTATTTTTAACAGTTATCGTTAATGCTCCTTCATTTTTGGGAATAATATTGTTTGTTTTATTTCTGTAAAGTAACGTTTTTGGATGTTTTTTATCAAAATCTAAATCTAATTGCATACACCACCATTCTGCTAATGAATCACGCAATTCTATTCTGAGTTCTTCATTTTCTGGTTCTCTTAAATTAATCGTAATATTCCAACTCCATGATTTTCTTGAAATATCAAACTCATTCTCAAACCATTTTATCACCATTTTCAGTAATCTTGGATCACTATTACAGAAAACGATAGCACCATTGTTTGTTTTACTCATTTCCGCTTGTAATAAACCTATAACCTGGAACGACTCTTTGGTTTTAGAAACGAATCTTGGTATTATCTCTGTATATTCTTGTACACGTACTATACCATTTTTATCCGGATCATTTACCTTATAACAAAGGGTTATATGATCTTGTTCGATTCTTGCAGCTAAATCATGTTCTTTTTCTTCACCTGAAATTATTTTCTTTGGTAAGTATTCTACTAAATCTATTTTGTCCATTTATTTTACCCAAAAGAATTAAATATTTTTCTGAATAAATAGAGTACGCCCCTGTTTGAGAAGTGAATTTTGTTTGTGAATTATATATTTGAGTTATGCGATATCTGGTTTGTCTTTCCCTTCAAAAATTAATGAATCTAGCCTTATCAGGCTTAAATCTTCTTGCATCAACGATACGATTTCTGTCGTTTTTTTCTCGGCTTAGAATCGTTCGGTTTATGAGGTTCATTGCGACGCACATCGGCCGTGACTAGGTTCCAATCATAGTCCAAGAAATCCTGACGCAGCTGCTTGCTCTTCGCAAATTGTACAAGCCCTTTCGCAATCGCCAAGCGCGCAGCCTCAGCCTGACTCTGAATACCGCCACCCCTCACATTCACATCAATATTCACCTTGCTTGCGTGATCCTGCGCAATCATCAATGGCTCTTCAATTCGCATGCGGCACATCTTCGGCTCGTACACATCCAATAATTGCTTATTGATGCGCACAATCCCCTTTCCTTCGCGCACTGTCGCGCGCGCTATTGCGCGCTTTCTCTTTCCTGATGTGTGCACGATCTTTTGCATGTTATTCCTTCCTTCCTATTGCATTGCAAATTTCTTTCACAGTCACATATTTAAGACTTTTTGTCTTTCCTGTCGGAACCTCGATCATTTCCTGCTTCTTTTCCTTCATTTCCTCAGGAACACCAATAAAACATTTAATCCTTTTATATGCTACTTTTCCCCGCTCTCTATCCCATGGCAACATTCCCCGTATGGACCGCTTGACAAACATATCCTCTCTTCTGTACACAAAAGGACCCTTATATGGATGGCCCCGATGCAGCTTATGCTTGTACTTTGCAAGGATATTCTCCCAACTTCCCGTCACAATCGCTTGATCTGCATTGACAATCATTATCTCCTCACCTTGCAATGCTTTCTTTGCAGCAAGCGTTCCCAACCTTCCCAGAATAACATTCTTTGCGTCAATGATCATCTTATAGCCCTGTACGAAATATTTCCATTTTCACCATTCTTTTCAACTAAACCAATTTGTTGTGCATATTGCAGCCCTCTCAATAGTTGTATACTCGTTGCGTCATCTGGTCCATAGCCTCTCATTTGCGTCAACACATCTCTTATCTGCATTTCTCCTCCATTCCTATCCAACACTTCTAACGCAAGATTCGCCAAATCATCTATTGTTCTCTGATCTGTTGGTTCATTCATCCTCTGCAACATGTGATGATGCCCCATTATCCCAGTATCCTCACATTCTTTCCCTTTGGATTTTCCTTCATGAGATCGCGAATAGACATTGTTACCACCTTTTTCTTCGCTGACTGAGAAAAACTCATTGCAGCAACCTTCACCTTTTTCTTCACTTCTCCACTTCCCAACACTTTTCCAGGCACAACAATAGTCTCGCCATCATTCGCATATCTTTCAATCTTGTATGTGTTCACTTCACGCCTCTCGCGCGTTGGCTTTTCCAAATCCTCTGCAACCCTTTTCCAGATTCCTACCTTATTTTCAGCGCTTACCTTCTTTAAGTCTTTGATTAATTCCTGTATTCCCTGATTTGTCGGACCTGTTGGTTTTCCCATCTATTATTCCTCAACATCCTGCAAGAACACGGTCATTCCTACTTGACGCTTTCGCTCGCAGGATAGTTCATCAAGAAAAACAACTCTTCTTAAACCTTTTGGTTACTCTCTTATCAGAAACACAAACCTTATAATCTTCTTTTCTTTCTTTTCACTTATGAAAGGAGGTATCATTCATCTTCACCGCAGAAAGAGGATTCACCAACACCACGAGAAATATCCCCACCCCAACAAGAACATACGCCTCCTTGATACTATTGTGAACATCACATCCGTTGTTGCACCATTGACAACCATCCCTCAACTGTACACCATCTGGATTGCACACAATGCTGCAGGCATATCAACCCTCACGTGGCTCCTCTATTCACTCTTTACCATCCCTCTCCTCGTGTATAGCATCGTGCACAAAGCAAAACCCCTCATTATTATGTACACACTCTGGCTCTTCGTGAACAGCAGCGTTATGATCGGAACACTTCTTTATGCCTAATCCTTTGTTGAATACACACATCTTCTTTTCTATTCTTTTAATGATTTAGTGCACTACGCATAAGAACTTAGGGTAACTGCGGGGGACAGGATTTGAACCTGCGTATCCACTAAGGAACTAGCCCCTCAAGCTAGCGCACTTGACCAGACTATGCGACCCCCGCATACAAGAAAAAACTACCACCTTCTTTATTTAAGCTTTTTGAACTCTTTTGTAAACACATCAAGCTTTTCATCAAACGCTTTCACCGCTTCAGTCATCATTTCTTTTGGAGACAATTGACCCCACGATTCCACAGTAAACAAAAACTTCTCCTCTGACGCAGACACTTCAATTCCATTCTTCTCACACACCTCTTCAATCGCATCTGTCCATTTCGTAATATCCTTAATGTCCATCTTCTCGCCTTTCTCCACAAGATTATCATTCGACGCTTCGATGCATTTCTTCACACCTGTCTTCTTCACCACTTTTAACATTGGATATCCGCGATAATACACCAAGCCCGGAGCAAACTTTATATGCCGTTTCCCGACATCCAAAACTGCGGTTGCAATTAATTTCACCTCTTGATTGTCCAATAATTTCACCAGAGGAATCTTTTCATATATTGGCTGCACTTCAGGATCTGCACTCTTTAAGTCAGATGCGTACACTATTCCCGGCCCTTTCACCTCTAACGTGAACGTTAGCGTGCACTGCGCACATCCTTTTCCTTCACACTTACACTCTTCCTTTCTCTTATACGACTTCAAATCCGTCTTTAACGGCACCAAGCCAAGACGCAGGGCGAGCACTTCATCAAACAATGCAGAATTATTCTTCTCAAACTCGACCTCTTCAATCGCGAGCGTTGGCACATCATCAATCGCGTACCGGCGCATCATGTTTGCAACTGCAGGATTAATACCCTCAATCACAAACACAACCCTATTTTCTTCCTTCTCTACTACTTTCAAGTTCATTTTCTCCTAGCACGACCCTTAGATCGTTTATAAAGCTTCCCCCTACTTTATTCGATGCAACTGAATATCCCGCAACACGAGGCGCGCAGCGCGCTCCACATCTGGAATGCCCTGCTTCTTCAACACATGCTTTTTCCTCGCGATATCTTCCAATGTCTTTTCCTTATCATCATTCACATCCACCTTATAAAAACGCTCAATCATTCCCTTATTCTTTGTCATAATTTCCATCACTACTATATCAGGATCCGTCACCCGATCAAACATCTTTGAACCTAGCTGTATCAGCTCTATTATTTTCCTTTCGCCCTTCGGAAGAACTCCCGGCGTATCCATCAACATCACCCTTTGACTAATTCGTATCAATTGCATCCCCTTTGTAAAACCAGCAATACTTGAGGTGGGCGCAGACTTCTTCCCTCTTAATGCATTAATGACTGAACTCTTTCCCACATTCGGATAGCCAATCACTCCCACAATCACATTCTCCTTTTTCCTCTTGTTTGCTTCAATCATAATTCTCTGTCGCAACATTTGAATCCCGCGCTTCTGCTTTGTCGACACAAAAATTACTGGATGCATCTTCGCATTCTCCACTCTCCTCACTAAATCAATCTTGTTCACCACAAATACCAACCTTTTCCCACTTCTTCTCACTAATGATTCAACTTGCGCATTCCTACTTTCTACAACCATACGCGCATCAAGAATTTCGAGAACAATATCTGCCTCGTTAATAACCTTCTTCACAATATCACTATACTTCTTTTTCATCCCTCTTTTCACTCACCACCCTCTTATATGGATTCCTCTTCCAGAACACAAACACTTTCTCAAGAAATTTATACTCTTCTTCCTCTTCGACCGTGCGGCTTTCGACAACTGTCAGTTGGAGTGGCAGTCACATCCTCAATCATCCCAATTCGCAATCCTGAACGCGACAACGCGCGCACCGCAGCCTGCGCACCTGGACCTGGAGAATTCGGACCTGCATGGCCCCCTGGTGCACGAATCTTCACATGAATCGCATTAATACCCTTATCCCTTGCCTGCTCCGCAACCTGCTTCGCAGCATTCATCGCGGCAGTCGGAGACGCTTCCAATCGGTGCGCCTTCACCATCATCCCACCCGATGCGCGCGCAATCGTCTCAGAACCGGTAATGTCAGTAATGTGCACAATTGTGTTGTTATAACTTGAATAAATATACGCAACTCCCCACCTCGACTCTTTCGGCTTCCCGTCTTTTTCCGCTTCTTTCATTATCTCTTATCTCCCTGCCTTCTTTTTTTACCCCACTTCATCCTCCTCTTATCAACCCTTCCACCACCCTGCCTCATTGGCGTCACTTCCCTCTTTTTCTCCTTTTTCTCCAGAAGCACCCGCTCGGGATGCTCAGGATTCGCAACCTTTGCATTCGGATCAAATGTGATCACTCTTTCTTCAGCCCTCTTCACCAAATATGAGGGACTGTCCACTTTTCTCTCGCCCACCATCACTTGCCGATGCACAATAAACTGTCTTGCCTGCAACGGCGTGCGCGCAAGCCTTTGATTCACAAGCTGCGTTTGCAATCTCCTGTCGAGCACTGCATCAATCTCCAAATCAAGCAGGTTATCTAATGCAGCATTCTCCGGCACCAATCCTAAAGAATATGCCCTTTGAAGAAGGGCCTGCTTTTCCTTTTGACCCTGCTCGTCCTGCCGCGTCAATAACTCCTTTGCCTGACGCTTCATCTTCTTCAACACAAAATCCATCTTCCAAATCTCATACTTCCTTCGCAACCCATACTTCTTTTGCAACTCGCTTTCCCTCTCCATGCGCACCGCTTGCCAAGGATGAGAAGGAGTTTCGTACTTTCTTCGCTGCTTCTTTGGATCCCCCATTACTCCTTCCCTCCACTCTTTGCCTGCGCTTGCTGCATCTTCTTCTTCTGCACTCCTACAGATGCTCCAGTCCTGAAGTGACTCTTTGTCTTTTGTCCGCGCACCGGCTGCCCTGCTGAATGTCGCATACCCTTGTATGTCTTCAACTTCTTCATCAACCGAATATCAAACTCTTGCTGCAACTTCAAATCAGCACTCACCAGGTGCCTATCCTTTCCTGACTCCTGATCACGCCTCCTGTTATACATCCACGAAGGTATTTTTTCCAGCGTCTTAATTTCCTGCTCAATCGTCTGGATCTCCTCATCAGTTAACTCGCCAATCTTCTTCCGCTTATCAATGCTTAAAATCTGACAGATTGCGTTCGCAAACGAGAATCCGATGCCCTTCACCTTTGCCAAGGCGACATGCATTTGCTTTTTCCCATCTATATCAGCATTTGCAATTCGTACCAGTTCTTTCATTCACCACCCACGAGAAAGAGGCTTTAAAAACGTATCGCTTCTTTTGCACTTTCCTGCCACGAAAACTGCTTAATGCCCTACAAAAATCCTGTGCTTATCCTCTTCCTTCATCTCCATGATGATCCTGCGTACAATCGCATTTTCCGGATTCGGCATCAACTTTACCCGCACTCGCAAATCCTCAAACGACTCAAATGTCTTCTTCTCCCGCTCTTCCAAAATCTCTTGCATGTGCTTCTTTCCCACGCCTGGAAGTAATTCCAGCTGGTGGCGACGCATGTTAATCGGGGCAGCCTTGTTAAAAAACTCCACAAACTTCAGCTCATTCTGCGTCACCATATCTCGTATCAATGTTTCCACACCCAACTTTGCAGTCTGGGTTAACTTGTCAAAAGGAATCCTGCCTGCAATGTGATGAATCTTCTCCCTCTTCCCCTCTCCCATGTACACTTCCTCATTTAACTGGAGAAACACTTCTTTTTTTGGCACTAACTCAAGCAGAATAAAATGTTCCTTTCCCAACGCCTGTGCTATCGGCGTCTTCATGTGCAGAGGGCGCTTGTCGAATGGATATCCATTTGGCAAAAAGTCCAGAATAATCGCTCGTTCTTCCTTTATCCTCGGCACCATGTTTCATAATCCTCATCACTTCAAACATTCTATAATACTATTTAGCTCTTCCTGCTTCAATGTGACATTCTCACCCACAAGCAAGGCTTTCAATTCCTCAGCATCACTCGGGTTCATGTCGATAATCTTCACCATCTGCTTCTCCTTCAACCGCAGAATGTTCAGCTCCTGCAACTTCTTTTTTATTTCTTCCACTTCATTTCCCTTCCGCTTCACAAAATTCTTCAAGTATTCCAACGTTCGTGTTGCTCGGAAGCTCAACTCCGCATCCTTCTCCATCCCTTCAAGCAACTCCTTCAACACCGCTGTTGGCAACGGCTTCTCATTCACTACTTCAAGCTCTCCCATGCTCAATCCTCCTCATATGGACTGGATGCACCACCAGAATCTTCCGCTTCTTTCCATCTTGAATCTCCACATCATAACACTTTCCTCTTGCATCCACAATTATTCCTGTCTTCCCGTGAAAGCGCGGATAAAACATTCCCTTATGCACACTTGGCTCTATCTTCAGCAACACCTGATCCCCTGTTTTCAAGACCTGCAAGTACCTTGTGATGCTTATCTTCCCCTTCATTTCCGGAGACTTTCTAAGCTTTGAGCGCGTCTTTCGCCGCATTCCACCCATTCGCTTTACCATTTCATCTTCCAGGGAATGCCCTCTATATAAATTTACCTCTCCTTCACCCTCTTACCCCCTTCATTTCAGCCATTACCTTTGCCAAGGCACTGTCAATTGTAAAGAACAAGTTTGATCCTGATGCATCTGCATTCCACTGCTTTGCACCTGTCACCTGCGCACGCAACCCAAATTGTTTCTCACTTTCTTGATGCAACTCCAATACCAACTCTTTATACTCCCCACTCTCTTCCTTCATCCGCTTCGCATAATTTCCCACAATCTTTTTCACCACAACTAATGATGCAGCGTCTACCTCATTAAAACCGCTTAACTTAATATTACCGCCGAGCTCAATCATTTTTTCATTTCCTATCCTCTCACTATATACCTGCCATTCATTTATATATACTTTTCGTTCCTCTTTTCCATATCTTTAAAAATAAGCATACTCTTCTTTTTCTTATGAAGCATTCCCTTCGCATCACCCTTCTTCTCACTCTTCTTTTTTTCGCCAGTCAACTGATCGGCCTTTTCATTATCAATGATTATCTCACTATCACTACAACAATCGTCGATGGCAAAACCTATCGCAACGCCACCTGGAGCGAACTCCCTTATGACATTCAACGACCAGCATTCGAAGAAGATACCAGCTTTATCCCGCTCATCCTCATTGTTCTCATCGCAACAGGAGCAGTCCTCCTTATTGTCCGCTTTGGCCTCGCACGGCTCTGGAAACTCTGGTTTTTCTTGAGCGTCTGGTTTTGCCTTCTTCTCGCATTCAATAGCTTTATCCCCCGAACAGCGTCTCTCCTTATTTCCCTACTTCTTGCAGCACTCAAAATATTGAAACCCCATGTGCTTCTGCACAACCTCACTGAACTCTTCATCTATGGAGGACTTGCAACAGTCTTTGTTCCTGTGCTTAACGTGATGAGCATTCTCATTCTCCTTGCACTCATCAGCGTGTATGACATGTATGCAGTGTGGAAAAGCAAACACATGATTGCACTCGCAACCTACCAGACACAGATGAAAGTGTTTGCAGGTTTACTTATTCCTTATCAGAAAAAAACTGCAGTCCTCGGAGGAGGAGACATAGGATTTCCGCTGCTCTTCGCAGGAGTTCTTCTGAAAACATATGGACCTCTTCCTGCACTCCTTGTTGCCCTTACCGCTACTCTTAGCTTGCTCATCCTCCTCTTTTTCAGCAAAAAGAATACCTATTACCCCGCGATGCCCTTTCTTACTCTTGGGTGCGTTGCAGGATATCTTCTTAGTTTGGCCCTTTCACTTCAGGCGTAAATTCCTTCCCCTGACAGAAACACACTAATGATTGGGGAATGTTCTCAGTGCCAGAAGTAAAGATTGCGCCACAACTGATACATTTCACTTCCATTCTTTGAACCACCATATACTGTATATATACTATATGGATATGAATGGATACCCTCTATATAAAGATGCTGGTTTCTTCACTACCCCTTTACGGCTCAAATAATCTCGTTAACCAACCCACAAAGGACTGCCAGACTGATAGACTTCCAGAGCCAGAACCTGCAGGAACTGTACCTCCCTCCTTCCCAGATACGCCTACAGTTAGATCAGGCGCACTTACTGGCTCTCCTGTTGCCGCATCAGGATCTGTTGGAGGAGTTACCTTCCCTTTTATCATACATTGACAATCAGAACCTCCTAATTGTTCACACGTTTCCCCTGCAACTGGACACCCACCACCACACACCGGAGCCTTTCCTGCTGGAGTTGTTCCTGGCGGATGCAATAAATCTCGACACGGTCCTGACCCTGTTCCTGTGGATACACATCCACTACCCGCATCCCCACAATTCACCCCACCACCTGCGGGGCCACCTGCACTTGCTGGACAACTTGGCCACACAATCGGACCCCACTGACAATTTGACTCACATGTCACTGTTCCACATAAAATAGTTCCATCAGGACAAATTGCACATCCCCCTGGTGCAGTTATACCTGGAGGATCGCAGCCCTCACCTGGATCAAGCACCCCATTCCCACACAAATTGAGAGGCATGCAATCACAATGATCTCCATGCGTTTGACACAATGGCGCTTCCGGGGGACAACTACCTCCACAGACTAATACATTTCCACATGTTGGACACGTTGCAATAGGAGCACACCCTCCACCCCCTCCTGGACCTCCATGACCTATTGGAGGAGATGATGGCAATGGAGGAGGCATTGGACCAGTACAACTTGTTGTCTCAAGTGTACATTCTCCGATAGCTCCCGGTGCCTTACACCCTAATGTCCCTCCAGTAAATCCAAAGTCATTACACGTCATCCCATTGAAATCAGGACCATCACACTGCTCTGTTATCAAATCATAATTCACCTGCTCACCACTCGCAAGCGTCACCCAATTGTTCACCACATTATCCCCGCATGTTGGCCACATACACCCTGAAGGATATGTCATTCCATACACATCACACAATGGCGTTCCCGGAGGGCAAGAGCATGTTGCACCAGACGTTCCTGGCGCACGATTACAACTATCTGGCACATACGCAAGACAAATATTCCCCCGGTCACAATCCTCATACGGTGGATTTACTAGATTATTCCCGCATAATACTTGCGGCGCAGGTATACAACTATCAGTGTTCAACGTGCAATTTGGATTGCAACTCAATGTCCCTCCACCCAAATAACCTACTGTTGCACACGTTTCTCCCTGCAAATCAGGACCATCACACTCTTCAAACTCTCCGTTATTGTTCGGCCATTGCGCTACCCCATCACCACAGAAAGATCCTGGACACGTCTCTCCACAATATCGTGTTCCATCAACAAACACCTTTGTATAATGCGTTTGCACCATACTATCAGACAATGCAGTGTCATATACCACCACACCCTCCACAAATCCTGAAAATTCCGTCCACGGACTTAATGTAATAGGAACTGCCCCTACTGGAGATCCAATTCCAAAAATCCCGTCAGACGCAATGCTTCCTGTTGCATCATCAATCACAATAGGTGTTGGCGTGCCATCAACATACAAGCGCATAATCTTACTTCCTGCTGAAGTGTGCAAGCGCACAAACACTATATGATGCCACTGCCCATCTCCAATGTCTAAGGGCCACTCAATACTTATAGACACCAAATTTACATCCGTGAGCAAGGCACCAATCCTATTAATAGGATTTCCCGTGTACCCCACAACATATACTTCTCTTGGCCAATTAAATCCGTACTTTCCCACAATCAACGGATTTTGATTTGTGGTTGTTGACTTTACTAAGAATTCCACACTAAAGTCGTCATCAGCACCAAAATTCAACGGGCTTGCCGCAAGAATATTCTTTCCCAGAAATGCAGGCGTTCCTGTAAACTCAATTGACCCGCACACCGCACCCGGCTGTCCGAAGTTGATCACTCCAGATCCTACTTTGTCTAAATCATTACTCCCTTTGCTATCCACTGCCGTTACTGGACCAGCATCATCCAAATTCCACTGCGCCACCCTGTTATTCACACACTCATTCTTCGGCACACATGTCCCTGCTTCGCATTCCATATTTGGATACCCAGTACACTCATAATCAAACGAACAAAAGGGTGTTATACACAAACAATTCAGGCACACTAATCCTCCAGCACATCCTGGAGTTCCTGGATCACCACACTGCTCACCAGGATTGAACACACCATTTCCACACGCTTCTGTTTGACACAATTCATTACATCCGTCTCCTGGAATTGTATTCCCATCATCACATTGTTCTGGAACACCATCATAATTCACCAAGCTTCCCCCTGATGTCGATGCAATATTATTCACTATTCCATCCCCGCATGTCGGCCAACGACAGCCTTGAAACGTGCTAATACTTTCCCCTGTTCCTGCCAATGGACCTATGGAAATGGGAGGCACACCACTTGTGCACGCTACGTCATCCTCATCACACGCACATCCCGAGCCACCAATTATCCCTGGGGGATTATTCAAGTCGCCTAAATCACATTCCTCTCCTGATTGAATAGTATCATCACCACACCCTGTTTTTTCGCACGCACCAGACACACACGTGTGTCCTGGCGGACAATTTGCATTTGTTGTACACAAACATTCACATGCATTCACACTTTCCGCTGCACCACACACTACAATTGGAGGAAATTGCGGCGGCGCTTTTGCTAATGGACATATTCCTCCATCAGCACCATCACACTGCTCAAAGCCTTCTCGCAAATTATTCCCACATAAAATAACAATAATCACATTGCCTGCGTTAAACAACCTAACTTCGTGCAGACCTTCACTTGCCGGCCAATCACCCTGCATCTGCATCGGCATCCTCCAATGCATGACACCACCTTTCCACCCAATCTGCAAGTCACTTCCAACCACATCCGCCCACTCGATACCTGAAGGATTATTAATCACAATCGTTTTTGACGATCCCTCACCCAATGAGATCAACTGATTCACACCGGTTACTGTTGTCTCTGCATTCTGATCAAGACTTGACTCTCGCGAACCTTCCAAGCGCGACGTTGACAAGAAAAATAAAGGAATAATTAGGATGAACATCACACCCATAAGAACAATTGTCTCCAGCGAGGACTGCGACTTCGCAACTCCCTCTTTTACTTTTTTTCTCATCACCACTTTTTTTAACCTCTTGTAGATGCACTTCTCTTCTCTTTAAATAATTTTTTATACACTTTCTTTTCATTCTTTTTTCTTTTTATCTGTAGAGTGGTGAACAGAAGCAGATACATTTATATACAAGCACACCCTTACAAAACGCGTCAGACTTTAATCCAATAGTCCAAAAAAACGGAGAGGTGAATCAACCATGATGAAAAGAGGTCAAGCCGCCATGGAGTTCTTAATGACCTATGGGTGGGCATTACTTGTTGTTCTTGTTGCCATCGGAGCACTCGCATTCTTTGGAGTGTTAAATCCCGGACAATTCTTACCTGATCAATGTGTGTTCTTTGCAGGACTCACCTGCCAGAACGCGTATGCAGACGCGGATGATAACAATGCTGCAGTAGGTGGAAACTCTGTCATTGTTTTCGACGCACAAAATGGCCTTGGATACACCATGACAGGCTTTGATATTCCATTATTACAAGTTAGTATTTCTGGAACAGGTGGTGCTCTTTCAGTTACTGGTACTCCTATACAATGTGATGGAACAGCAAACCTTGTTGATGGAACCACAACAAAATGTACCATCAACTTTGGCCCACCCACACCAGGCGGATTTAATGTTGGAGAGAAAGTTAAAGGAACCATTTCCCTAAGCTGGGATGATGCAGCAGGACAATCACACACCAGAACAGGAACCTTATCCTTAACAGCAGAAGGTTAATCATAACCTTCTTTTTCTCTTTTCTTTTTCTTCCATTATCTTTATTAATAGAGTTCACTCTTTCTCTTTCATGATCACCCGAAAAGCCATTGCAGCAAGCACGTACTACTCTGCAGACTTCAACATCCTCAACAAACAACTTGCTTACAGCTTTCTTGCACCACCTGGACCCGGATCATTTCCCCTTCATAGAAATGCAAAACCCCCAGTTCATGGAGTGATTGTTCCCTTCGGAAGATATGACGATGTAGGATGCATTGCTGCGTGGGCATACAAAGACATCGGCGAACATGCGTTTCCAGAACTCTTCATCATCCTCAGCAACAGCACCATCGGAGGACCCCACCAATTCTCAACCACACTCTTCGCTGACTGGGAAACACCCCTCTTCACCGCGAAGATCGCAAAAGAACAAGGAAAAAAATTGCTCAACAGCTTTCCCGAACTCCGCAACGAAACGAGCATGCACGACACTGAACCAGCCATCGAAACACAACTTCCTCTTCTCCAATGTGTCAACAAAGACCATCTCCATGATATTACCATCCTTCCTCTTATCATCAATACCTCATCTTATGAAGCATGCACATCCTTCGGCACCGCACTCGGTGACTTTAGTGAACACATATCCAGCACCATCATCTGCAGCCATAATCTTACAGGCACACCTCTTGACACCCACCTTCTTGACGCAATCAAACGCATTGACCCACACTCTTTTTTTACCCATGCGCACCAAGCCTCTCATTATCCCTTTGGCGCAGCCCTCGTCTTCCTCCACGCAATGAAACAACGATTCGCAAACAAGACCCTATTGCACCACTACTCCGCAGGATACGCAGCACTCACCTTCACATGACACACGCACTCATCCTTCACCACAAGAAACACCTCTTCACCTGCACTGTTTGCGACACTTCATTTGCACAATTCAGAGGATTCATGTTCTCTGCAAAACCAGAACCACATCACGGACTCCTTTTTCCCTTACATGCATCATCATCTACCTCCTTTCACAACCTCTTTGTTTTCTTCAGCATTGATTTTCTTGTCCTCACTCATACAGGAGCTGTTGCTGCAATCAAACGCAATATTCAACCATTCACCCTCCATATCATGAGCGTTCCTGCACATCACACCGTCATCGAATTGCCTGCAGGAAGCGCAGACTCTCTTGCTGTTGGCGACACATTAACCATTAAGCTTAAAAACAATTAGCACCTCTTTCTCCTATGATCTTGCTTAAAATAAGAGGTGTCACCAAACAGTTCAACACAACCGTTGTTCTCGACAACGTCTCCCTTGACATCCTCGAAGGAGAAATATTTGGCATCATCGGAATAAACGGAAGCGGAAAAACCACACTCCTCAAACTCATTGTTGGCTATTACAAACCCACAAAAGGAAGCATTTCTTACTTCGACACCGACATCCAAAAACTCCCCCTCCGCGCAAAACGCACCATCGGATTCACCACTCAAGACAACAGTTTTTACCCAAGACTCACTGTCGAAGAAAACATCCGCTACTTTGCATCCTTATATGGATTAAATAATAACGAAATCAACCACCACACCGAACGCGTCCTCGCACTCCTTGACATCCTCGAAGTCAGACACATGATCTCAGAACACCTCTCTGGAGGAATGCAGCGAAGACTTGACATGGCATGTAGTTTAGTTCATGACCCAAAACTTCTCATCCTCGACGAACCCACCGAAGACCTTGATCCTCTCCTTCGACGCGACATCCTCCACCTCATCAAACGCATCAACCAACTTGGAACAACAGTCATCATCACCTCCCACCTTCTTGGTGATGTCGAACATTTATGCGACCGCGTTGCCATCCTCCACGACTCAAAACTCCTTCGCGTCGGCACCATCAACGAATTCAAATCACTCTCCACAACACCCGCAGAACTCCACCTTGAAACCATCCACAAAGACTACGATGCTCTCGTGCGCGACCTCAACCTCAAAACGTTCTTCGTCGAAAACGGAAGGCTCGTTATCTACACCGACCACCCCCAAGAACTCCTTGAAGCCATCCTCCGCATCCTCAAAAACCAAAGAGACAGCATCCTCTATATTGACATCAAACAACCCAGCCTCCAAGAACTCTTCGAGGAGATGACTGACAAAAAATGGCTCTAAAACTTTTCACCCTCATCAGCAAAAACATTAAACTTCTTATCAGAAGCAGAGGATCAGCACTCATCATCATCCTCGGACCTCTCCTCCTCATTCTTCTCATCAGCGCAGCGTTTAACACCGCAAACGTGTACAGCATTCGCGTTGGAACATCAGCATCCTCATACACTCCCCTCATCGAATCACTTCTTAGCAGCCTCACCAAAAACCAGTTCACTGTCACCAAAACACCCAGCCAAACCGCATGCATTGACGGCGTCAAAACAGGATTCTACAACCTGTGTGCAGTCTTCCCAGACCCATTCTCCATTGGAAAAGGAACAGTCACCTTTTATGTAGACACCAGCAGACAAAACATTGTCTATTTTGTCATTGACGCGCTCAGCACTGAACTCAGAGCCCAATCCGCTAAAATCAGCACCCAACTCACCCAAGGCATTGTCGAAACACTTGAAGACGTCAGCGAAGACATTCAAGACCAAGGAAAACTCCTCAGCAGCATCGCAGAAAACACCCGAGATGCTGATGACCTCATCAGCCAGTCCAACCAAAAACTCCTTACCCTCAACCTTAACTATTCATTCCCTGATTCATCATACTCCAGACTCTCAACACAAATCTCCAAACTTCAACCTGCACAAGGAGAAAATGCCAGCACCGCCACAGAAACCTTACGCCTTTTCAAACAAGACGTTGAAGACATCATCGAAGGATTCTCTTATGTCCAATCAACCCAAAGAAGTATCGTTAACAACCTCGGAACAGTTAAAGTACTTCTCAAAACCAATGTCGAATTCGTTGACGTCCTCAGCACATCCTTCTCAGGAAACATTGGAGAAATAAGCAGCGCAACCTCTACCCAAGTTAGCGACATTGTTACCCCTCTCACTTCAGACATCCAACCTGTCAGCGCTGACACCACCCACCTCAACTACCTCTTTCCAACACTCCTTGCACTCATTGTGATGTTTGTTGGTATATTCTTAGCATCAAGCCTTGAAATCAAAGAAAAAATCAGCAAAGTATCCTTCAAAAATTTTATCACTCCAACAACTAACTTCCTTTTCTTTGCGGGAAATTTTCTCACCAACATGATCATCATCTTCTTCCAACTCCTCGTCCTCTTCATCGTCGGTATCATCTTCTTCAACGACCAACTTATCCCACTCCTCTTCCCGCTCACCCTCATGCTCCTCCTCATCTCCTCACTCTTTGTCCTCTTCGGCATGCTTATCGGCAACATCTTCAAAAGCGAAGAAACATCTATGGTTGCATCCATCAGCGTCGGATTCATCTTCCTCTTCTTCTCCAACACCATCCTCCCTATTGAAGCATTACCTGAATTTATCAGAAACATTGTCTCCTACAACCCCTTCTATGCCAGCCAATTTGTCCTCAACCAAATCCTCCTCTTCAGCGCTCCACTTTCAGGATTACTTCCCTCCCTCATCACCCTTGGAATATGGACTGGAGGACTTTTCATTCTCGTTCTCCTCAGTAAAAAGTTTATTAAAGGGACGTCTTGACTCTTGCCTGACTTTTCATGAAAACTACTCTTTGCACTGTCGGCGGATTTGATGAAGTGGGAAGGAACATGACCTCGTTCACCGTCGGCAACGAAACCATCATCTGCGACATGGGATTTGACATCAAGAGCCTTGCCTTGTTTGAAGAACAAGGCAACCACCGCTCCTCCCTCACCAGAGAAACACTCATCCAACAAAACATTATTCCAGATGATTCTGCACTCCACCCTCTCCGATCAAGCGTCAAGATGATTGCCGCATCACACGCACACCTCGACCACATCGGAGCAATACCTTACCTATCCCATCACTATCCTGCACCAGTGTATGGAACACCGTACACTCTTGCGGTGCTCAAAAACATGCTCCGCGACGACAACCTTCAGTTTTCCAACCAACTTAAAACCGTGCAACCTGGGGAAATTGTGCCCATCAGCAAAGACTTGAGCGTTGAATTCATTCATGTCACCCATTCCACACCCCAAAGCAGCATGATTGCCTTGCATACTAAAAAGGGTGTTATTTTGTACGCAACAGACTTCAAGTTTGATGACACACCCGTTATTGAAGACAAGCCAGACTATGACAAAATTAAACAACTCGCAGAAAAGAGAGTCATCGCAACTGTTGTTGACTCACTCTACTCTGGCACTCCTGAATCAATGCCGAGTGAACACGTTGCTCGAGACATGCTCAAAAATGTTTTGCTTGACCTTGACACCAATGGACACGCCATTGTTGCAACCTGCTTCGCATCCAACATCGCACGACTGCGTAGCATGATAGACATTGGCAACTCTCTGGGAAGAAAAGTTGTCTTTCTCGGAAGAAGCTTGATGAAATACTGCAACGCTGCAGAAGAAGTGGGAGTCGCAGCATACAGCAAAGAAGTGCAGCTTGTCCCCTACCCTCGCAACATTCGCCAGGTTGTCAGCCAAATCGAAAAAGAAGGGCCGGAAAATTACTTCATCGTCTGCACTGGCGGACAAGGAGAACCTAACTCTGTCTTCCGCAGACTTGTGAACCCTGACCACCCCTTTCACTTCTCCCCTGATGACTTTGCAGTCTTCTCCAACCGCGTCATTCCTGTTGAACCAAACATTTCCAATCGTGCAGACATCGAACATCGACTGAAACGTTTAGGCGTGCAAGTTTATCCTGATGTTCACGTTTCCGGACACTGCGGAGGAGCAGACATCCGCAAACTTGTCAAGATACTTAATCCTGAACACATCATTCCCTGCCATGGAGATCATACTTTGCTCTCTCCTGTTACTCCTATTGTTGAAGACATGGGTTATAAACTTGATAAAACCCTCCACTTTATGCATAACGGTAAAACATTGAGCTTCGAGTAACATAATCCTTTTAAACAATTCTTCTCTTTCCACTCTTATCTACTCAATATCTTGTGTATATGGGGGAAAACCTTGATTCAACATGAATGCGCCATTGCAGCAGTGGCCTTAAAACGCGAATTAGATGGAGGAGTTGTACCTTATCTTCATGCACTCATCACCGCACAACAAAATAGGGGAAGAGGTGGAGCGGGTATTGGCACCTATAACGGAACTAATATAGAAGAGCAGCTTCGCGTCATCAAAGCACCAGGACTTGTTCGCAACCTTTTTACTACTGCAGGGTTTTCTGAAAGTGATGCGCGAGCATACCTTCACGCCCCTATAGGTGTTGGTCATGTGCGCTATCCTACTTCAGGCAACCGCACACAAGAACATTATGAACTTGAACTTCAACCGTTTCACCATCGTGCAGGCAGACCAGACAATAAATTTTTGATTGTTACTAATTCAAACCTTGCTAACTATGCAGAACTCCGTGCAACACTCGAAGAAACCCACCAGTATAAACTTGACACAGCAGTTGACACAGAAGCGATTATGCATTTCATTGATATGTATCATCAACCCTCCAAAGATCATGATTTTCACAAAACTTTTGTTAATACCATGGCAACACTTGCTCGACTCTTTGATGGCGATTATAATATTGCATACCTTGACGGACTTGGAAACTTGCATGTTGTTCGCGACCCTCTTGGCATAAGACCATTAACATATGCAGAAAATGGAGAACTTTTTGCAGTTGCGTCAGAAAGCTCTGCACTTCAACGCATCGGATTTTCCTTTCCAGACATCAAACCAGTGCCTGCAGGATCTGTACTCTCATTTGTCGATGGAAGATCACTCATTTCTTCCTTTGCAGATGCAAGAACTTTGGACCATTGCCTTCAAGAAAAAGCAGTCTGTGGCTTTGAGATTGTCTACTTCAGCAACCCTGCATCATCCGTTGATAATATTGCTGTTCATGATGGTCGCAAAGCACTTGGTGTTGCTCTTGCAAACACGGAGCCTCTTCTCTCTGCAATTCGTGCACACCCTGAAGAATATGTTGTTGTTCCTGTCCCCCGCACCGCACGACCTGCAGCACTTGCACTTGCTTACGAGCTTGGTATCCACTATGAAGAAGGAATTGTGAGACTAGAAGAATCAGGACGCACATTCATCGAGGAAGCACACCTCCGCGATGCTGCTGTGAACACAAAATATGAATATGTCTGGGCAGCACTGCATGGCAAAAAAGTTATTCTTGTTGATGATAGTATTGTTCGCGGCAAAACTGCACGCGGCATTCGCGATGGCGTTAAAACCATTGGTGGCGCAGCAGAAGTACACCTTCGCGTCACTGCCCCTCCCCTGAAATTTCCCTGCCCTTACGCTATTGACATTGGTACTTTCAACGAACTCATTGCAACGCACTATCCTGACATTCCTTCCCTTGAAGCAGCTCTTGCACAAGAAAACGGGCTGGATAGCGTCCATTACACTCCCTTGGATGCATTTTTCAACGCTTTTACCTCTATTGGTCTTCCTCAACAGGATATGTGCACTGGCTGTTGGACTGGTCAATTTCCTACAACAGGAGGCACAGCTTTTGTTGACAACCAACGCGCAGCACTCCCCCCTGCTCATGATGTATGATACGATTCGCCCACCTTAGTGATTGCCACATCGGCGGATGGACAGAACCCGCACTCATGCAGTTGAGTATATCATCCTTTGCAGCTGCAGTCGACCAATGCATCGCTGAAAAAGTAGACTTTGTCCTCATTAGCGGAGACCTCTTCAACACGAGTGTACCCTCTGTTGATGCTCTGAAAATGGTTGCTAGCAGCATGAAAAAACTTCGCGACCTCGGCATACGCATCTATGTCATTCCTGGAAGCCATGATTACAGCCCCAGCGGCAAGACCATGATTGACGTGCTCGAAAAAACAGGAATGTGCGTCAACCTTTTCCACTTTGACAAGGCAACAGGGAAACTTCGCGTCACTATCGACCCAGAAACAAATACACTCCTTACCGGCATTGCCGGACTTCGCGGAGGACTCGAAAGCCAATATTATGCAAAACTTGATCGTGCATTCCTCGAACACTCCAATCATCAGGGCCTGAAAATATTCCTCTTTCACACCTTACTCACTGAATTCAAACCAACAGACTTCGACATGATTGATAGCGAACCACTGCACAGCCTTCCCAAAGGATTTCATTACTATGCAGGAGGGCATCCTCATTTTGTCTCCCACCATGACAAACGAAAGGAAGGATATGGCATCATCACCTATCCCGGACCCCTCTTTCCCAACAACTTTAAAGAACTCGAAAAGCTTTCACACGGAGGATTCTATATTGTTACTGTTGCTGACAATTATAAGATTACTTTACAGCATATCCCTCTCATTCTCAAAGCTGTTGTTTCTTTCACCCTTGATGCAACTGGAAAAACAGCACCAGAAACAGAAGCATTGATCCGCACCTCCCTTTCCTCTTACGACCTCACGGAAAAGATTGTGACCCTCAGAATCACCGGCACCCTCTCTGAGGGAAAACCAAGCGACATCAACTTCAAGCAACTCACTTCTCACCTCCCTGCATATGCATTCCTCAAAAATACTGCAGCGCTCACCAGCATCGAAACCCTTCACCTTGCAATCAAGCAAGGAAGCGTTGAAGACATTGAAACAGAACTCACCTCTCATTGTCCTTTACCATCTCTTTTTCCGCAACCTCCTCCCCACTTCATCAAGGACCTCCTCATCCTTTTGAATAAAGAAAAATATGACGGAGAACGCTCCACTGACTTTCATGACCGCATCACCTCAGACATTGCACATTATCTCCATATTGAACACCACCTCAAAAACCATGATCCTTAATAGCATCAAACTCTCGAACATTCGAAGCTATACCACCCAAGATATTCACTTCCCTCGAGGCACTCTCCTCTTGAGCGGAGACATTGGCAGCGGTAAAAGCAGCATCCTGCAAGCGATTGACTTTGCTCTTTTCGGCATTACCAAAGAAGTTACTGGACCATCACTCCTTCGCAGCGGAGCACCCCATGGAAGCGTGGAACTTCATTTCACTGTTGAAGAGAAAGACATTACCATCAAACGAACACTCAAGCGCGGCAAGAGCGTCACCCAAGACTCTGGATACCTTATTGTTGATGGCGTTACCAAAGAGCTCACACCCACTGAGCTCAAACAGTTTATTATCACCACTCTTTGTTATCCTCCAGAACTTCTTACCAAAAAAAGCCTCATCTACCGCTATACTGTGTACACTCCCCAAGAAGAAATGAAACACATTCTTCTTACTGAACCCTCTGAGCGCCTTGACATCCTCAGAAAAGTGTTTGGAGTGGACAAATACAAAAGAGTGGCAGAAAACGCCGAGCTCTTCCTCTCCAGTCTGAAACAGAAAATCACCCTCCTCAAATCCTTGACCACAGCTTATGACGAAAAAAAACAACATCTTGCTACGCTTCACATAACTCTTCACACCACCACTCGCGAGATTGAAAATATCACTACGCAGCTTCACGTCACACGCGATAGCCTCACACACCACACACAAGAACTTGCATCCCTTGAACAGAAAAAACAACTCATCACAGAACTCTCCAAAGAACTCAGTGTTGTGACTGCACACCTTTACCACACCACCCAGATCATTACCCACCACACCGCGACTGCACACGCACTCGCCACAGAAATCACAACCCTTGAATCTGGATTGGTCCATCTCAACATTTCTCCACCTTCAGATTTAACAACATTTCAACAATCACTCTCTACACAAGAACAAGAACTTCAACTCATTCGCAATGATATTCAAACACACAAAACACTCATCAATCAATCACTCGCACTCAAAGAGCACACAAAAGAACATGATGTTTGCCCGCTCTGCAAACAAACCATCACCGAAGACCATATATCCCATCTTCATGCACAAGAAGATCAACGCATTGCGACGTCAACAACCTCTATCACCACACTCACTGCGCAAGAACAAACCATCATTGCTGCACTTGCAACACTCAAAAAAGACATCCAAACAGCACAGCACTCCCTTCACCAGCAAGAACTCTTTACTTTTCAAAAAAACACTTTAGAGAAAAGAAAAAAAGAGCTTTACTCGCTTAAAACAACCCTTTCCTCCCTTCATCATGATTTCGAGAAGCTTACAATAAAAAAAAATGACATTGCACACACCCTTTCTCCTTTTTCATCCTTTGAAAACACTTTTTTAATCCATAAGCAACAGCTTGATGAACTTGTTACACGCGAAAAAGCCCTTGATATTCAGAACGCTGCCCTCTCCCAAACTCTTGCTCACCACACATCTGAAGTAAAGAGACTTGCAGAGGAAATTACAACAATGGACACTCACAAATGCACTATTGAAACCCTCGCCACCCTCATGCACTGGCTCACCACCACATTCATTCCTTTAGTCTCACAGATTGAACAACACATCATGCTCAAAGTCCATGCAGACTTTGACACCTTCTTCCGCAAATGGTTTGCCCTTTTAGTAGACACAGAGTTCATGCAGGTCAGACTCGATGCATCATTCAACCTTGTTATCGAACAAAACGGGCATGATATCGAATACACTCACCTGAGCGGAGGAGAGAAAACGGCAGCGGCCCTTGCGTACCGATTAGCACTCAACCAAGTCATCAACTCCCTTGTAAGCACCATCAAGACCAAAGACCTGCTCATCCTCGACGAACCCACTGACGGCTTCTCCAATGAACAACTCGAACGCATCAGAACTGTTCTTGACGAGCTCGATGCACACCAAATTATCATCGTGAGCCACGAAGAAAAAATTGAAAGCTTTGTCGAACATGTCATCAAAATCAGAAAAGAAGATCACATTTCCCGAATATTCTCTTAGCCCTCGTCCTTTTTCCACTTTCTTCCAACCATAATCACTGCTAATGCTGCACCCGCACCGATGACATTATAGATCATGTCAAACATCGTGTTAAACCACTCACTATTTCCCAACTCTGTCACAATGTCCCCCAACCCATGACCCAATCCACCCATTCCCTCCCCCACAATAAAGAATCCTGTAAACTCGTAAAACTCAATAATGACTCCAATGCCTAGCACTGTGAGCACCATTATTCCATAGAGCATTCCATTCTGAAACTTTTCACCCCCCACAAACCTCTTCATATACTGCCACACCACACCCATGAACGCTGCAGAACCTATGATATGCGTGATGTGATCCCATTGCATGACAACAGGAGACTGATTATAAAACCCAAAAACTCCCAAGTCATGAAATATAAACGCGATTGCAACCCCTGCCAATCCCCCTGCAGAGAGACCAAGCTTTTTCCTTCCTTTATATAACACTCCTACTACTACTATTGAAACAATTGCATCATTCACATAATCAGTCACTCCTGATGCTATCGCATAATATCCAAACCAGAGAAATATTACTACTGCAATGCCTAACACCAGTGTTTCCTTACTCTTTTTCATTCGTATTCTCTTTCTTGTATTTTTTGTCATCTCTCTTTGAGTCTCTTTACCTTATTATCATAACCTTTATAAACATTCTTTGCTGATTTACCATTCCCGAATGTACACCATGGCATCATTTTTTTCCCTCCTCAGCGGTTTCTTTATCTTCCTTCTCCTTACTCCTCTTGCTTTTGCAGACCCTCTTCTTGACCTGCAAATTACCCCCCTCGTTCCAGAAGTTGAAGCTGGAGAAGAAGCAACCTTCCAGATTATGATCACAAACAACGCCGAAGAACGAGACGTCTTCAAAATTACTGCAGATCCACTCTCTGAAAGCCCATCATCCACTTCAGTTCAGTTTATCACCATCCAACCAAACCAACTCAAACTTGAGCCTCATGAAAGTGAACCCGTTTTCGTTACTCTTAAAACACTCACCAGCGCATCCACTGACAAAGTAGGCACTGCAACCATTCATGTTGCATCACTCATCAACACCAACACCAAAGAAACAGCAACCATCGATTTCTTTATTGTTCCCGAACGAGACGCTGTTCACATCCTCCTTCCCCTTCCCGAAACAGTCACCCCTGGAGAAGAAACACGCTTTACCGTTGTCTTCAAAAACAGACTCAGCACTCCCCTTACTGACTACACTGTCAGCTTTGCAAGCACACTCCCTGGATTTAGCGATTCAACAATACTCTCTTTCGCCCCTCGCGAAACAAAAGAGCACACCTTCCACCTCACTGTTCCTGCTACTGTCACCCCTGGAGACTATGAACTGAACATTCGTGTCTATGATGGAGAAACACTCAAAGGAAGCTTCACCTCAGCACTTACCATCAGTGGCAAACCCGTTGTTGAAGATGAGAGGAAAGATGAAACAGGATTCCTCCTCAGAACTATCACACTCACCAAGAAAAACATTGGCAACGCACGCGCATCCCAACGCATCGAAATGGAAAGTTCCTTCATCAAAAACATATTCACCAGCGCAACACCAGAACCCAGCGAACGCAACGGCAACCTCGTTTGGACATTTGAACTCGAACCTCAGGAAGCATTCACCGTTACTGTTGTCAGAAATTACCGATCACTCTTTTATGGCTTCCTTGTCATTGTTCTTGTCACCATCCTCATCTTCTTCTACATTGACAGAAGCGTTGTCATTAAAAAACGCATCTTCAAAGTCAAAGCAGCACACGACGGCATTTCAGAACTGAAAATATTGCTCATCATCAGAAACGGCAAACGCGCAGCCATCGAAAACGTTCAAGCTGTTGATCTTCTTCCCACACTCATCGAACCGACGTACGACTTCGGCACACTCAAACCGACGCGCATCCAAACAGGACTCAAAGGAAAACGCATCCTCTGGGAGCTTGGCACACTCGAAAAAGGAGAGGAACGCGTTCTTACCTATAAAGTCAATGCAAAACTTCACCTCGCAGGAGAAATTGTATTGCCGCCTGCAGCACTTCACTATATGTGGAAAGGAAACGCGCTCACTGCAGCATCAGACAAACTTAATATATCTCCTTAACAGTACTTCCGAAAGTGGATAATAAATAACTATTGAACAGCATGTTTGGTTATCTCAAGATTACAGCTTTTATGCTTTGCACACCAATTCTCACACTTTTGCGCTCGCACTTTATCCTTATATTTAAACTTACATTCTTCACACACATAATACCCTTTACTCACCATTACCATCCCTTCTGCTTTGATTAACAGCTATAAAAATCTACTCTCATAAAAGATGAAGTTTCGGATCAACTGCCTTAACAGGAACATTTATAATTCAAACATAGTCTCTTTCTTTTCAATTCCCCACATAGCTCAATGGTTAGAGCGCACGGCTGTAGATACTATTCGACTTTGCACCGATGCTCGGAATGACCAATAGTCAGCTGTCCCCGTGAGGTTCCTGGTTCGAGTCCGGGTGTGGGGAGTTACTTTTTTAAATCCCCTTTTTCATCATTCTTTTATGGTCACACATACTATTTCAGACCTCACTCGGCTTAGCGCACGCGAGATCTTAACAAATATTGTCCGACTCTCTGGAATAGATAGACTATCAGTTACCCTTACTTTCAGACGACCCGAAGACTACGCAGCATTCATCGGCGCAGCAGAACCCTTCGGAAGCATCGAAGAAGTGGAAGCGTTTTTTATGGGAGATGACAATACTGACCGTAGCCACTCTCTGGGGTCATTTATTGAGCGAAAACTTGAGCAATTTGGATACCACCCTGATGTTCACTACAGACAAGACTCGGTCACCTTCTCATTTACCCAAACTGTTGCATAATCTCCCTCTTTTACCGAAACCTTTTTATGTATCAAACGCTATATACTTTTGTGCACTCAAAAGAGGTTTGAGCAGATTTGATTCAGTGAGAACTTTTTCACATACCGTAAGCTTTATATACAACCTCCTTTCCCCACACCCTAGATGGTGCAGTCTTCTTCAGTCATCAACAGCGACAACTCCCTGATAACACTTATTGCACATAGTATCAAGACTGTCTCATCACACACTGCCCTAGTAGTGTAGTGGTTATCACCCGGCTCTGTCGAGGCCGAGACGCGAGTTCGATTCTCGCCTAGGGCGCCTGGGCCAGTAGCTCAGCATGGCTAGAGCACTTGGCTTTTAACCAAGGGGTCGAGGGTTCAAATCCTTCCTGGCCCGCTCACATTGGAGAACGATAGACACGATGGCAAAAGAAATCACTGTCACCACCCACGTCCTTGTGCCCAAACACACCCTCCTTACTGAGGAAGAAGTGACTGCAATTCTTACCCGCTACAATATCAGCAAACGCCAGCTTCCTCAAATATCCATTAAAGACGCGGCTATCCAACACCTTACTCCCAAAGTAGGAGACATCGTCTGCATCAACCGAGAGAGCCCCACCCGAGGCATCTCCACATTTTATAGAACAGTTGTATAACCACTCCATGATAGAACAAACCTCCTTCTCCACAAAGCGAAACATCCTCGTGAAAAAATACTTTGAAGAACATATGCACATGCAGACAAATATCTCCTCCTTCAACACCTTTGTTGAAAAAGGCATGCAACACATCTGCAAAGAAATAGGAGACATTGTCCCTACTATTATCCCTCCAGACATTGAAGATTTTCGCATCAAAATAGAAAAAGTCTGGATCACGAAACCCACGCTCATCGAAGCAGACGGCAGTAGCAGAGACATTTACCCCTCTGAAGCACGCCTGAGAAACATCACCTACAGCGCACCTGTCCACATTGAAATTAGTACTCACATTGACGGCGTGCAACGAGAAAGCTTCTCCACCCAAATTGGAAAAATTCCCATCATGCTCAAAAGTAAATACTGTCACCTCTCCGGACTTGGCGAACAAGAACTCATCACAAATGGTGAAGATCCACATGACCCTGGAGGATACTTCATCCTCAACGGAAATGAACGAGTCCTCATCACTGTTGAAGACTTAGCACCTAATAAACTCTTTGTCGACAAAAACAAGACAGGCACCAGCGTGTACACTGGCAAAGTCTTCTCAGAAAAAGGCAGCTATCGCGTCCCCCACATTATTGAACAAACCAAAGAAGGCATTATCTATCTTAGTTTTACCCGATTCAAAAAAATACCCATCATTGCCGTTGTCAAAGCACTGGGCATGATCAAGGATAATGAAATTGTTGCAGCAATCTCCACAGAACACCAGTATGATGACGTCTTCATCAACCTTTACAACTCCCTTGACATCAAAACAGAAACAGACGCGCTTGAATTCTTAGCAAAAAAAACAGGCATCAACCAACAACAAGACACCAAACACGAACGCGTCAAAGAAAACCTTGACAAATATCTTCTTCCTCATATTGGCGTTGAAACAAAAGACCGCGCAGAAAAAGCGATCAACCTCTGCAAGCTGATTAACCGATTCCTCCAGATCACAAAATATGACATTGACAACCAAGACAAGGACCATTATATGCACAAACGACTCAAACTCAGCGGAGACTTACTCGCAGACCTTTTCCGCGTCAACCTAAGAGCACTTGTCAATGACATCCTCTACAACTTCCAGAGACTCGTCAAACGAGGCAAATTCCAAAGCATCAAAATTATCATCAGAGACAAACTCCTCACCTCACGCATCAACAGCGCCATGGCAACAGGAGTCTGGGTTGGAGGAAGGAAAGGACTCAGCCAAAACATGGATCGAACAAATTTCCTTGCGAGCTTGAGCCACCTCAATAGAGTGGTTAGCTTGCTCAGCAGCACCCAAGAAAACTTTGAAGCACGCGCACTCCACCCCACACACTGGGGACGACTGTGTGCCATTGAAACACCTGAAGGAACATCCATTGGATTACGAAAAAACCTTGCACTCTTCGCAGACATCACCCAAGAAGAAAAAGGCTCCCAAAAAGTACGCAAAGCCCTTGAAAGCTTAGGATTACAACCATGACTGACGTTTACTTAGACGAACAATACATTGGACGAGTCAGTAATAAACAGGACTTTGTCGCACAAGTCAAAGACGCTCGCCGTAAAGGCAAACTTCCCTCTCACCTCAACATTCACGTGCATCCCACTCTTGATGAGCTTTCTCTCGACCTCTCCCAAGGACGAGTGAGAAGACCAGTCATTATTGTTGAACACGGGAAAAGCATGCTCACAGAAGAACACCTGAAACAACTCGAAAAAGGACAACTCAATTGGAGTGATTTGATCAAGAATAATATCATTGAATACCTCGACGCAGGAGAAGAAGAAAGCGCATACATTGCCATTCACGACCACGAACTCACTCCCGAACACACCCACCTTGAACTCACTCCACTCACCATTCTCGGACTCACCACCTCTCTTGTTCCGTATTCCAACTTCGTCCAAAGCTCACGACTCAACAGAGGAAGCAAAACACAAAAACAAGCCCTCGGCTTTTATTGCTCCAACTACCTCATCAGAATGGACACAGATGTGAGCGTCCTTCACTACCCCCAAAACCCCATTGTTCAATCTTGCACCATCGATGTTTCCCACCAAAACAGCCACCCTGCCGGACAAAACATTGTGATTGCACTCATGAGCTATGAAGGATACAACATGAGCGATGCTATTGTGCTCAATAAAGGAAGCTTACAACGAGGACTCGCGAGAAGCACATACTTCAGACCTTATGTCGTTGAAGAACTTCGATACAGCGGTGGATTAGTAGATGAAATTGGCATCCCAGACAAAGAAGTGAAAGGATATCGCAGCGAAAAAGACTATCGACTTCTTGAAGATGATGGTATTATCTTCATGGAATCAGAAGTTGGCGACGAAGATGTCCTTATCGGACGCACAAGCCCCCCACGATTCCTCGGCGAACTGGATGAATTCAGCATCGCGGCAAACAAGAGACGAGAAAGTAGCGTTGCAGTGAAGCTCGGAGAACCTGGCAGAGTAGACCTTATTGTGCTCACTGAAAACGAAGAGGGCAACAGACTCATTCAAGTTAGACTCAGACACCAACGCATTCCCGAAGTTGGAGACAAATTTGCCAGCAGACACGGACAAAAAGGAGTTGTCGGCATGATTGTGCCCCAAGCAGACATGCCCTTCACTTCAAATGGCATCACTCCTGACATCATCTTCAGCCCACACTCTGTTCCCAGTAGAATGAGTATTAGCCATCTCATCGAAGCAGTTGCAGGGAAAGTAGGATCACTCTCCGGACGAACCATTGATGGTACTACATTCTCCAGCGAACCAGAAAAAGAATTACGCCAGCAGCTCGTTGAACTCGGATTTCGAGAAAACGGCACTGAACGTATGTATAATGGAGTCACTGGAGAAGAATTCACTGCAAAAATTTACGTTGGAGACATGTACTACCTCAGACTTAAGCATATGGTTGCGAACAAACTCCACGCACGCGCATCCGGACGAATCCAACTCCTCACTCGACAACCCATTGAAGGACGAAGCAAAGGAGGAGGACTACGACTCGGAGAAATGGAGAAAGACTGCCTTGTTTCACATGGAGCATCACTCCTCCTCAAAGAACGATTCGACTCAGACAAGACAGTTATTTATGTCTGTGAATCCTGCGGCATGATCGCAGTGCACGACACCTTCAGAAACAACAAATTCTGCCACCGCTGTGGCGGCAATGTTGATATTAATGCTGTCGAGATCAGCTACGCCTTCAAACTCTTGCTTGATGAAATGCGCAGCCTCGGCATCAACCCCAAACTCCACCTCACCAGCAAATACTGAGAAACACCATGGAAGAATATATCTACAAAAAAGTCAACAAAATAACATTCGGCATTGTTGACCCTAATGAACTGCAAAAAATTAGCAGCGCAAAGATCGTTACTGCAGAGCTGTATGACAAGGAAGGATACCCTGTCGATGGTGGACTTATGGACATCCGCCTTGGCGTTATCGATCCTGGACTTCGCTGCAAAACGTGCGGAGGAAAACTCAAAGAATGCATGGGACACTTTGGACATATCGACCTTGCACGGCCCATCATTCATGTTGAATACGCAGACACTATCTTTGACGCCCTCCGCGCAACATGCTTCAGTTGCAATCGAGTTCTTCTTGACCCTGCACTTATTCAGAAATTCACTTCCATCATTACTGCCTATGAAAAAGACAAAAACTTTGACGCCCGAAGAAAACTAACCCGCTTTATCATCACCAAAGGAAAAGCAACAAAGAAATGCCCCCACTGCAGCGATAAACAACCCAACCTCAAAATCGAGAAACCAACCACCTTTATTATTGATGATAAACGATTGAGCCCTGTGGAAATCAGAAACAAACTCACCCGCATAACCAATGAAGACGCAACACTCATCGGATACAAAGCTCCACTCACAAGACCTGAATGGCTCATCCTTACACTTCTCCCCATTCCTCCTGTTACTATGCGCCCTTCTATCACCCTCGAAACAGGAGAACGAAGCGAAGACGACCTCACCCACAAACTCGGAGACATTGTTCGCATCAACCAGAGACTGTTCGAAAACATCAATGCAGGAGCACCAGAAATCATTGTTGAAGACTTGTGGGACTTACTCCAATACCACATCACCACCTACTTTGACAACACACTCACTAATATCCCTCCTGCACGACACCGCAGCGGCCAAGCACTTAAAACACTGGTCGAACGCATCAAAAGCAAAGAAGGACGCTTCAGACACAACCTCGCTGGAAAAAGAGTTAACTACGCAGCGCGTACTGTCATCAGCCCAGACCCAAAGATAGACTTCAATGAATTCGGCATCCCCAAATCAGTCGCAACTGAAATTACCATTCCTGAACGCGTCACCGAATGGAACAAGGCATGGCTCTTAGAACTTGCGAAAAATGGCCCAAAGATTTATCCTGGAGCAAACTATGTCATCTGGCCAGACGGCAAAAAAAAGAAAATCACTGCAGAAACCATTCCCCAAATTATTGAAGAACTCAAAGAAGGATTCATCGTTGAAAGGCATTTAAGAGACGGAGACATTGCCATCTTCAACAGACAACCCAGTCTTCACCGTATGAGCATCATGTGCCACAAAATCAAAGTACTTCCCGGTAAAAGCTTCCGACTAAACCCGAGTGTATCTCATCCGTACAACGCGGACTTTGACGGAGACGAAATGAACATGCATGTCCCCCAAACTGAAGAAGCACGCACTGAAGCAGATATCCTCATGCAAGTCCAATCCCAAATCATCACTCCTAAAAATGGATATAACATCATCGGATGCATTGAAGACAGCATTACTGGCAATTATTATCTCACCAAGTATGCATCACTCTCCCGCATGGATGCCATTGATATTCTTACCTCCATAGGCATAGACACTGTTACTTTCTCCAAGGAAACTGTCACTGGAAAAGAAGTTGTGAGCACACTTTTCCCAACGGACTTCAACTTCGTTGGCTTCACCAAAAAAGGAGACATCTATATCAAAATCGAAAAAGGAAAACTCGTTGATGGATTCATTGACAAGAATAGCGTTGGGGAAGATAATGGAGAACTCCTCAGAGAATTCTACAGAAAATACGGGAAAGAACACACACTCATCTTAATGGACAACCTTTCCAGACTTGGCATTCGTGTTCTTCTCAAATATGGATTCACTACAACCATCGGAGACACAGACCTCACTGAAGACATGAAAGAAAAAGTCACCACGATGTTCAAAACAGCATACAAAGAAGTGGACAAGCTCATTGAGGAATATCACAAAGGAGATATTGAGCTCTTACCAGGAAAAAACCTTCGAGAAACACTCGAAGCACGCATCCTTGAACTCCTCAATAAAGTGAGAAACAAGATTGGAGAGCTCGTTGCAGAAAGCGTGAGCGATGAGAACTTTACCATTCTCATGGCACGATCCGGAGCACGAGGAAACATCCTCAACTTCGCGCAAATGAGCTCATGTGTTGGCCAGCAAGCACTTGGTGGACTGCGCATCAGCGTCGGCTACAAGAATAGGAGCTTATCCTCATTCAAACCTGGAGACTTAGGACCATCAGCACACGGCTTTGTTGAAAACTCATTTAAGAGCGGACTCAACCCCAGAGAATTCTTCTTCCACGCCATGACTGGAAGAGACGCACTTATGGACACTGCACTTCGCACACCAAAATCAGGATACCTCTACCGAAGACTTGCAAACGCGCTCCAAGACCTCAAAGTAGAATATGACAACACTGTCCGCAACTCCAACAAACAAATCATCCAATTCCAATATGGGGATGACGGCGTTGACGTCTCCCGAAGCGAAGGAGGAAAAATCAGCGTCGTCCGCGCCATCGCTGACGTGCTCAAACTGTAACCATGGAAGACCTCATCAAGAGCTACGAAGACAAACTCCCTGGAATCATCCTTGACGAATTGAGGAAAGAATCAAAAAAGAGAACCTTCACCAAAAAACAAGTCCAGGAGATTCTTGATCATCTCCTCCACCAATACAAAGAAGCACTCATCGCCCCTGGAGAACCTATAGGCATCATCACCGCAGAAAGCTTTGGAGAACCAGGAACCCAGATGACCTTAAACGTGTTCCACTTCGCAGGAGTTGCAGAGGTGAGCGTCACCCAGGGACTTCCCAGACTCATTGAAATCCTTGACGCACGCAAAGAAATCAGCACGCCATCCATGGAAATCTTCCTCAAAGCACCCTACAACAAGGAAGTGAAGGACGTGAAACGCGTTGCCGCACTCATCAAAGAAACACAACTCCAAGAAATAGCATCCGAATTCAGCATCAACCTCAACAAACTCCAAATCATCATCGAACTCAACAAAAACAAAACACAAGAACTGCACATCACCCCAGACAATGTTGTTACAGCCCTTACTGAACACCTGAAGAATGCGAAAGTCAAAAAAACAGAAGACAACAAAATCATTGTCAGCATTGAAGGAATCGAAAACGAGCTCCTGGAAATCTACAAACTCAAAGAAAAGCTGAAAAGCGTCCATGTCAAAGGCATCAAAAACATCACCCATGTTTTGCCTGTGAAAAACAACAATGAATTTGTCATCGTCACTGCAGGATCAAACTTGAAGGAAGTCATTGACATCAAAGAAGTTGATGAAACGAGAACAGTCACCAACAACCTCTTTGAAGTATTGAACGTTTTCGGCGTTGAAGCAGCACGACAAACCATCATCAACGAAGCAAAAAAGGTCATCCAAGACCAAGGATTAGACGTTGACATCAGACACATCATGTTCGTTGCTGACGTGATGACAACCCAGGGAACTGTCAAAGGAATCACCCGCAGCGGAATCACCGGAGAAAAAAGAAGCGTCCTTGCGCGTGCAAGCTTCGAAACACCACTTAAACACCTCATTAATGCATCCCTCATCAACGAAGAAGATGAGCTCAACTCTGTCATTGAGAATGTGATGCTCAACCAACCCATTCCCCTTGGCACCGGACTTCCTGGATTAGTTGCACATATGAAAAGCCTCACTGCAGCCCAACCGAAACCTTCAAAAAAAGCAAAGGCAAAGGATGATTCATGAGCCTCGCAGAACTGCACAAAGCACTCCAACACAAAACACTCATCTATGGAGCAACGCAAACCATCAGGAACTTGAAAAAGGGAACAACCACCACAGTCCTCGTTGCAGCTAATTGTCCTGACAAGACGAAGAAAACCCTTACTTACTATGCCACTTTCAAAAAGGTTCCTCTCATTCACATGGAACAACCGAGCGACGAAATAGCACTCATCTGCAAGAGAAACCATCCCATTGCCGTTCTCAGCTACTAACATGCATCTTCGCACCAAACTTGATATGAAACTTATAGGGTACATTACCACCTTTGAGACTCTTACTCACGCTCATGTCAAGGACCTTTTTGTTGATGAATTGGGAATCCTCATCTTTGTCGTGAAAGAAGGAGACTCTGGCAAGGCCATTGGCAAGCAAGGAATACACATCAAAAAAATGTCATATCTCTTCAAAAAGAACATCAAAGTCATTGAATACAATACAGACGTTGCCACATTCATCAAAAACATAATCTATCCCCTCACACCTGACACTATTGACATTCATGATGACACCATTCTCGTCAAAGTAGCTGATGTTTCTGTCCGCGCAAAACTCATCGGCAGAAACAGAAGAAACCTCAACCAACTGAATACCCTTGTCGAGAAATATTTCCATTCCCACGTGAAAGTGGCGTAATACCCTACGAAACGTTTATAAACGAGACTTCTCGACCTACCCTTTACCCATGGGAAAAAAATCACGAGGCCTTGGCGCAGGCAAAAAACTCAAAAAACGCAGAGCGCAGTTTCGATGGAATTCTAAAGCATACATTCGAAGAACGCTTGACCTGAAAAGAAAGTCAGACCCCCTCCGTGGGAGCAGCCAGGCAAAAGGCATTGTTCTTGAAAAAAGACAACTTGAAGCAAAACAACCCAACTCTGCCATGAGAAAATGCGTCTTAGTCCAGCTGACCAAAAATGGGAAACAAGTCACTGCCTTTGCACCAGGCAATGAAGCCATCAAGAAAATAGACGAACACGATGAAGTAATCATTGAATGCATCGGCGGCACCAAAGGACGAGCAAAAGGAGACATTCCCGGTGTGCGATGGCAAGTCATCAAAGTCAATGACCAAAGCCTCCGCGCACTCGTGAAGGGAAAGATTGAGAAGGGACGCAGATAATGGTACAGATGAAAATGTTCGGACGATGGGACTCTGGAGAAGTCAAAGTTACAGACATTTCATTACAACCCTATATCAATCTCAAACCTGTCTATGTTCCTCGGAGCGGAGGAAGAAACGCGACACAACAATTTCACAAAAATAAGTACACTATTGTTGAACGCTTCATGAACAAACTCATGGTTCCTGGACACCGTGGAAAAAAACACATCCTCAGCAGCGGCCATTGCGGCGGCAAAAGTTTCACCACTTACAAAATAGTGGAAAACACCCTCCTTAAAATAGAAAAACAAACCAAACAAAACCCTATCCAAGTCCTGGTGAAAGCGATTGAAAACGCAGCACCCCGAGATGAAATTACTACCATTGAATACGGAGGCGCACGCTATCCCCAAGCAGTCGACTGCAGCCCACAACGAAGAGTAGACCTTGTCCTGCGCATGTTCGTCCAAGGAGCTTACCAAAAAAGCTTTGGCAAAAAAGTAAAAGTTGAAGACGTGTTAGCAACTGAGATCATTGCAGCAGCAACCAATGATCCTAAGAGTCATGCCCTCAATAAAAAGACCGAACTTGAAAAACAAGCTGACGCTGCACGATAATTTATTTTAATTATACTTCATTTTCTTCGAATATTACAAACTTTCCCTTTTTTATTTGTTTCAATGAAAATGCATATTGCGCATCTTTCTTTTCATCAAATGTTACATGCCCAAGAGCTCCATTATACTCTTGAGAAGTGAACCAATCTGCTATGCACTTTTTATCATCTCCGCACTCATCTAGAGCACTTTTGACGCTCATTACTGCATCATACGTTTCAGCAGCAAATACACTCGGTTCCTCATTATATTTATTTTTATATTCATTCATGAATGGATGAGTGGCATCATATGTAGGATAAGAATATATCAATCCCTCAACCAATACTGGTTCTTGCAGTAGATCCCTTGTTTGAATTGGTCGTGTTCCGATTAGCTGTGTTTTTATGTCTAGCTCTTTTATCTTTTTCGCAATCAAGAACCCATCTTTTCCTGTACTTACCATAACAATAGCATCTGGAGACTTTGCACCTAACTTTATTAATTGAGTGCTCATATCTGCATCTGTTGGCTCATATTTTTCAACCCCAATAATCCTCTCTCCTAATTCTTCAGACAGTTGTTTTGCCCATCCTGAACCATAATCGTTATTAAGATGAATAATTCCTATCCTTTCAAATTCTTTCAGAAATGCTGCAAGGAACTTTCCTTCATCTCTTACATCGACTGTAAACCGAATAGCTTTATCTTGACTTGATCTTGCAAATGCTGCACTTGCAACAACTACTTGTACGACATCCCTTTCTTTTGCTTTTTCATAAATTGTATTACTTATCCAACTTGTTGCTGTTATTATGATACCTATTTTATCAACATCTGTTAATTTTTGGAATGCGTTTAGTGCTTTTACATTCTCACCAGCACTATCTTCAAATACCATCTCTACATTCTTTCCCTTTATACCTCCTGCATTGTTTATTTCTTCAACTGCGAGCTCCGCTCCCTTTTGTTCATCACTTCCATAAATTGCAAATCCACCAGTCATCGGAAGAATAGCACCTATCTTGATTGTCTCTTCACTTCTTGAAGCGCATCCGCTTACAAGAATAAGAAGCATAATAACCCCTATGCTGATTGTTTTTTTCATATTCTTTTTTTTCATTTTTTCACTTTATTCCCTTTATATCTTTTATATTATATATTTTAGACAAGATAAAATCAAATCAAAACCTATATAAATACTAGTTCCCCCTAAGGGGGCTATAAAATGGATACTCCTTCGTTACCTCACGTATTTCGCAATCTTGGTTTTACCGAAGGTGAGTCTAAAGTATATCTCACCCTGTTAGAAACTGGAGAATCAAAAGTTGGACCTCTCATCAAGAGTTCTACTATATCACGGTCAAAAGTATATGATATTCTTGAACGACTCATCAAAAAAGGCATTGTTAGCAAAATAGAAAAGAAAGGTATCTTTTTCTATCAAGCATTACCTCCCTATACTTTATTAAGTGTTATTAAAAAAAAGAAAAAGGAACTGAAACGAGAAGAAGAACTTTTACACAACATTCTTCCTACTTTACTTAAATTCAAACCAAAACAAAAGATCAATATCGTTGTCTATGAAGGTTTTGCCGGCTTTAAAACAATGATCAATAGGACACTTGAAGAACTTAGGCAATCTGACATTTATGAGGCAATGGGAATAAGTAAAACCACAGAAGCAATGCGACATTATGCACGAAAAATCTATGATATGCAAACACGGAAAAAGTTTAAAGCACGATCCATCTTTGATGAAAAAGGAGTCTATAAAATAAATGAACGAAAAACACCCCTTCATGAAATCCGCGTTTTACCTCCTGGCTGGGAAACACCTGCCCTGTTTACCATCTATCAAAATACTGTTGGTATTCACTTGGGAGAGGATGAAACCATTATTTCTGTTATTATTTCTAATGCTCACATTGCCCGATCTTTTCGGACAACTTTTCAGGCTATGTGGAACATTGCAAAGCCTTTTTGATACTCAGGAAAATACACAACGAGAAGCATTGATTAAAATAATTTCTAATGGAACATTTGCACTTGTTTTTCTGGCATAACATCATCTCTTTTCTTGAAGAAATCTTTATATACAACAAACAAAATTTGTTTTTATGCCTGACCAACAATTTCCTGAACCAACAGTTGGTGCATTAATCTTCAACCCTGAAGGAAAAATATTCTTAATGAAATCTCATAAATGGAAAAATCATTATATCATTCCGGGAGGACATATTGAACTTGGAGAAACAATGCATGAAGCGCTCAAACGTGAAATCAAGGAAGAGACAAACCTCGATATTTTTGATATCCACCTCGTTCTTTTCCAAGAGTTCATCAACGATCCTATCTTTTGGAAAAAAAGGCATTTTCTTTTTTTTGACTTTTCTTGCAAAACCAACTCTTCTCATGTTCAACTTGATAGTGAAGGTCACGAATATATCTGGGTCTCGCTTCAAGAAGCATTGAACCTTCCCATAGACCCCTACACACGAAAAACCATTGAAACATACCTAAAAAGTAGAAAAGAATAACACGAGGCAAAAGCTTTATAAAGAATTTTCCGAGCTTTTTCAGAGTAATGGCGTCCGCAACCATGATTGAAGAATTCAGGCAATTAATGAGCAATCCAAAGAATATCAGAAACATCTGCACTTCTGCCCACATCCACCATGGAAAAACTGCGTTAACTGACAATCTCCTTGCAGCAGCAGGATTAATGAGCGAGAAAGCAGCAGGATCATTGGAAGAAGGGATGGCTACGTGGCAGCACAAAGACGAACAAGAACGACTCATGACTGTAGATGCGGCAAATGTGAGCATGAGCCACGAGCTTGACGGACAAAAATTTCTCATCAACCTCATTGACACACCCGGACATGTTGACTTTGGCGGAAATGTGACACGAGCAATGAGAGCCATTGACGGGACTGTTGTTTTAGTATGTGCAGTCGAAGGCATGATGCCCCAAACAGAAACTGTCATCAAACAAGCACTCCGAGAACGAGTGAAACCCGTGTTATTCATCAACAAGGTTGACCGACTTATTAATGAACTGAAATTCAGTCCTGAACAAATGCAGGAACGTTTTACCAAAATCATCCTTGAATTCAACAAGCTCATTGAACGCATCGCAGAATCTGAATTCAAAGAAAAATGGAAAGTGAACATTGCTGACGGAAGCGTTGCATTTGGATCTGCACGAGAAAACTGGGGACTCAGCATTCCCTACATGAAAAAAAATAATTCAAACTTCAAAGATATTATTGAACTGTATCGCAGCGGCAAGCCTGAAGAGGAAATCCAAGCATGGATATGGAAAAACGCTCCAGTGCATGAAGTCATTCTTGACATGGTCATTAAGCATTTACCCAATCCTATGGAAGCACAAGTCTACCGTATTCCCCACATCTGGAGGGGAGACTTAGACTCACCCTTAGGAAAAGACTTGATTACTTGTAATCCTCATGGGAAACCTGCATTTGTCATCACACGAATAACTATTGACCCTCGATTTGGACGAGAAATGTCTGCAGGACGTTTATTTTCCGGAACACTCAAAGAGGGCATGCAGGTTTACTTGAATAACGCGAAGCAATACCAACGCATTGCACAAGTATTCATGTACAAGGGCATCAAGCCAGAGCAAATTGGCGAGGTTGTTGCAGGAAACGTGCTTGCACTTGGCGGCATCAACGGCATGGCGGGAGAAACCATCACCCTTGAACCAGAACAATCTTTTGAAGAAATGAAACACATCTTCGAACCGGTTATCACCAAATCTATCGAACCAGCAAAACCCCAAGACTTACCTAAGCTTGTGGAAATCCTGAAGAAAGTTGCGAAAGAAGATCCTTCAGTGAAAGTCACTATCAACTTGGAAACAGGAGAAAACTTGATCCACGGGATGGGAGAACTGCACTTAGAAATCATTGAAAATAGGATTAAAGAAGAACGTGGCTTCCAAGTCAAAACAGGAGAACCCATTGTTGTCTATAGAGAAACAGTTGAAAAAGAAAGCCCAGAAGTTGAGGGAAAAAGCCCGAACAAACACAACAAGTTTTACATGATTGTCGAACCATTAGAGCCAGAAATCAGAGAAGCCATCAAAGATGGAAGAATATCCGAAGGACGCGTGAAGAAAAAAGATGCTGTGCTCTACAAAGAACTCGAAAAATTAAACGTCGCAACAAAAGAAGGACGAAAAGTTAGAGACATCTATAATGGTAACATGCTCATTGATGGTACGAGAGGAATTGTTGCCATTGGAGAAGTACAGGAAATGGTTGATGAAGGATTTGAACAAGTCATGCGCGAGGGACCCTTATGTCGAGAACCTTGCCTCGGGATGAAAATCACACTCACTGACTGCAAATTGCACGAAGATGCCATCCATAGAGGACCTGCGCAAGTGTTTCCCGCGATTCGTGCAGCCATCAAAAACGCGATGGCTCAAGCAGGAGCAGTCATGTACGAACCATTGCAGGTTATTCAAATCGATGCACCCTCAGAATACCTAGGAGAAATCAGCAAACTCGTGCAAAACAAGAGAGGACAATTACTCGAGATCGAACAATCAGAAGACAACATGGCAGTCAAAGCAAAAATGCCTGTCGCGGAAATGTTTGGATATGCAAGCGACCTGCGCAGTGCTACCTCCGGACGCGGCAGCTATTTCTTAGTCGACCAAAGTTTTGAGAGAGTACCCGCACTTCTCATGCAAAAAGTGATAAACCAAATTAGAGAACGCCGTGGACTCAAACAAGAAGATTTCACCGAAGAAGGGCAAGAATAAGGCCTTTTCTTCACCGTAAAGCTTATAAAGCGAATAGAATCCCACAGTTCTATTCAATAGGTTTTATATTACCATGGCAAAAGAAAAACCGCACTTAAATGTCATCTTTGTTGGTCACGTTGACCACGGAAAAAGCACCACAGTTGGTCGACTCCTCTATGATTCTAAGATCATTGACGAACAAACGATGCGGAAGCTGAAGGAAAAAGCCCAAGAACTGGGAAAAGCAGGATTTGAATTCGCATTCGTCATGGATAACCTGAAAGAAGAGCAAGAGCGAGGCGTCACTATTGACCTCAGCTACCGAAAATTCATATCCGGTAAATATGAAATAACTATCATTGACGCGCCTGGACACAAAGACTTTGTCAAAAACATGATCACTGGCAGCAGCCAAGCAGACGTTGCATTCCTCGTTGTTGCAGCAACTGATGGCATCATGGCACAAACAAAAGAACACCTCTGGCTGTTAAAAACACTTGGTGTTGGACAAATTAGCATTCTCATCAATAAGATGGATGCAGTCAAATACGACGAAGCAAAGTTTAATGGAGTGAAAAATGATGTGACCAAACTCCTCCAAACAGTTGGATACAAGATAGACCAAGTCCAGTTCATTCCGATCAGCGCATTCGAAGGAGAAAACGTTGTCCGCAAATCCACGCAAATGCCCTGGTACAAAGGACCCACTGTTGTTGAACAATTTGACCACTTCAAAGAACCTGAAAAGCCAGTTAACTTACCACTTCGCATTCCGCTTCAAGATGTGTATAATATTGGAGGCATTGGCGTTGTTCCTGTGGGAAGAGTTGAAACAGGAAAAATGAAAGTAGGCGAAAAAATTATTATCGTTCCTGGGAGAGAAGGCAAGGGAGTCACTGGTGAAGTCAAAACAATCGAAATGCATCACGAAAGCGTCCAAGAAGCAGTCCCTGGGGATAATATTGGATTCAGCGTGCGTGGCATCAACAAGAAAGACATTGCACGCGGAGATGTTCTTGGACCGGTGAACAATCCACCCACAGTTTGCAAGGAATTCACTGCACAAATTGTTGTGATTAATCACCCCACTGTTATCACTGCAGGATACACTCCAGTGTTCCACATTCACACTGCACAAATCGCATGCAAATTTGAGGCAATCTTGAAAAAACTAGACCCTGCAACTGGACAAGTTATTGCTGAGAATCCTGACTTCATCAAGAATGGAGATGCAGCCATTGTCAAGATTGTTCCCACAAAGCCATTAGTGATCGAAACACAAAAAAACATCCCGCACATGGCACGATTTGCCATTCGAGACGCAGGATCAACGGTTGCTGCAGGCATGTGCATCGACCTTGTGAAGAAATAATTCTTCTTAGACAATAATACCCTTTTTCCTATGACCTCACACAATCTTGTTTATCTCGTTCATGTTCGTCCTGTGCACGACTTACCTCGAAAAGATAATGATTCACTCCGACGCGCTTTAGAACGCGAACTTGATACAGAACCAGTAAAAACCATGCTCGGCAAAAAAGGAAAGGCAACCCATGTCAAAGGATGTTATTCTGCAAGCTTCTGGCTTCACGGCGCGGAACAACCACAATCACTTGTAGACCATCTGCATCACGAACTTAATAATGGCGCTTTGCAGAGAACTCCCTTCTATGGAAAACCTGTTGCTGTCACACTGCATCCCCTAAATCCAGAGTCGCTTGCCACTATGGATGCACACCAATCTAGAAGACGCTACTAGGAACAGGAACCTTTAAAAATACTCGTCTTTCATTTTATCATAGGAGGAATTACCATGACAGAAAAACAAAACGGTTCATCTCATTTAGTTAAAATTATTGCAAATAATTCTCGACAGGCTGATAATTTAGCACGTCGCGTCCGAGGAACCATACACGATTTTGAAGGAATTAGCCTTGTCCGCAGAGGAACAGAAAAAGAGGTCATGACCTTTGTTTACCAAGGATCTGAACTTCCTGCACTCCGCATAGCGCTTCAAGCAATCAGCATTAACGGCGAAGATCCTGCTGTACACGTTGTTGTGAAGCCATATGAAACTCCCAGACACCAATATGTTACTAGTAAAAAGCATATTCCTGGCGGGCGACATGGTCAAATGGGCATGTCTGGATTTGAGGGAGATTCTTCTTTAAACCCTTCTGATGAGCCTTACAAATCTGCGTAAGCAAGAAGAAGCTTTTTAAACCCTCTTTCTTTTCTTTTTCATTATGGCAAAAGCACGCATCAACCTCGCAAGCTTAGACGTTGATAAACTCAACCAGATTTGTGGCAGTATTTCTGAAATCGCAAAAAGCACCAAAACAAGCATTCACGGACCTATTCCCTTACCCACCAAACGACTCAAACACACCACCAGAAAGAGCCCGTGCGGAGACGGAAAAGCAAGCTTTGACAACTTTGAAATGCGCGTTCATAAACGATTGATTGACTTGGGCATTGACGAGCGCGCACTTCGATTAGTGATGCGCGTCCCCATCCCTGAAGGCGTTTCTATTGAAATAGAAATGCTTGAATAAACTCCTTTTCTAGAAGAACCTTTAAATACAATCTCTTCGCCCGATAACTTATGCCGCGATCGCATAACCTGGTATTGCACAGAACCTTTTTTGGAAAAAATTTCACCAAAAAGGTGTGTACGCCTGGAAATTCACCAGAACATACTAGGTAGCCTGGCCCGAAAGGGCATCCCGGTTCAAATCCGGGTCGCGGCGCTCTTCTTAAATTCATAAAATAATTTTACGTGAAACAGTTCGGAGAATACACTTTGCACACAGACATTTTTAATGTTTAATCAGCGAATTTATTCGGAATATTTATAAACAATTACATAATCATAAACATAATGAGAGGTGTGTATTCGTGGCGCATAATCCCTTAGCTTTTGGTTTAATGCTCATTTCTGTAGGATCCTTATTGTTTTCGTGTTATTTGTTCTCCTGGAAACATAAAAAGGTCTCAGTAAAACAAGAAAAAACTTATGGCATTACTTTTATTCTTTTAGGTATCATAGCAAGCGTATTTGGGTTCAGCATATACATCAACGAACCTATACCTCCCCAGTACATTGAAGTGTACGGCGTTGGTTATTTTGTTTATGGTTTACTTCTCCTTGTTGGTGGATGGTGTATGGTCCTTAACTGGGATAAGAAACCAGCATCTTATCTTGCAGGAATTGGAGGACTCATTCTCTTGTGGTCTGCACGGACAATTTATTATTATGGCTTGTCTAAATCACCCCTTGCATCAACACTCATTTTTGCATTATCTGGTTTTGGAGCGTTAGGAACAACAATTCTTGCTCATAAAAAACAAAGCAGCACATCTCTCTTATTTGTTTGGTTGGTGTTGTTAGCTTTCTTCATTGTGGGTTTGCTGACTCTCTACTCTGGGTTGAACGCGCAGTTTGGTCATGTTGGAAGAGTACTAGCAGAAGCGGCAAAATAACTCTCATGAATATAAAATTAAGCAATAGAAGACTTGCTATAAAGATTTAAAAATTGAATATTCCTTCAATTCTCATAAAAACATTTAAAACAACAAATATTTATATAGCCTCATCCTCTTAGTCTTTTATGAAAAAAGAGCGTATACTCCTTTTGCTTCTTGCGTTTGCTCTCCTTGTCTTTTCTTCACTTTCCTTTCAAAGAACCACAACCCTCTACTGGTTTTAGTTCTCTTGATGACATACGAGACCCCTGTGGAGGAGAGTTTTCGATAGGATCTGGTCTTGTATGCGGCGCTTCAACTAATACAAACCTCGAAAGCCAAACTCTTGGTAGCCTTTACAATACTGCTCAAAGTACCATGTGCATTCCTCGTTGTCCTTATCTTGATGTAAAAGGTTATATCTGCCAACAACCCTCATTCGCGAGTTTGGCATGGTATCTTCCTCAAATAAATCCTTTCATCTTTCCTCTTTACGTTGCAGACTGCATCGAATGCGAGTTACGCTTTTCCTGCTCAAAATATGCAGATTTACAGATATTTATCGGCACCCATCCCCTTTCCACAATTGCTCCAGAGGATTACTAAAGAAAGTAACTCGAAACCATTCACTCCTCTTTGTTTATGTTTGATTTTATGTTATCTGTGATGAAAGAAGACCATCAAGCATCTGCACAAAATGCTGATAATGCACTCGCGCAGCATCTTGGTAATCCCTAGATATTCTTCTCACTTTTCTTGCAGCATCTCTCATCGTAGCTATCCTCTCTTGCTCGAGATCATGCACTGCATGCTGAAAATCCTCAATCCTATCACTCAGCCGAGAACGAATTGCAGTCATTCTTTCTCTAAAATGATCAAGCCTCTCTGCCAAATAGCCCTGTACATGGTCAACTGCGAGTGCCCCTTCTGTAATCTTATAAAAATGATGACCCATCACCGCCAACCTGATAGCTTCTGGAAAGTATCGTGGCCGTTCTCTCAACGTCCTTCCGAGAAATGCAAGATACTCCCACCCATACCTATGGAATGGTTGTGTCAGCAAAGAACGCAAACCACCCTTCACATCAGCGACTTTTATCCGGCGATTATAATGCGGATTGTCTCCGAGATTTCTCAACAGAGATGTACAGCGGTCAAAATAATTCTTCAAATCAGGGCCATACAACGCGTGCAACACTTCTTTATATGATCCAACAATCCTCTCTCTTGGCATTCTTGTCACAAAATTAAGCTCAAAGGAATGCGTATTATTCCCTGTTGACGCAGCAAGGATTCTCCCTTCTCGCTCCAACCGCTCATACAAATCAGTATCCCGAAGAGCAGTCAATAAACCAACCATTGCCATTGGAATGCTCGAGCCTTGAATGAAATCAATCTGCCGCTGCGCAATATCCTCTGGATCGTGATCAAACCCGAGAATAAAACCTGCAGAAACCTCAATTCCTGCTTTTTGAATCGTTCGTATGCGCTCATGCAAGTCTCTCTTCGTGTTTACCAGCTTATGCGCTTCTTTCAAACTCTCTGCAACAGGTGTTTCAATACCCACAAACACACTATTAAAACCCGCATCACGCATTAATGCAAGAAGCTCTGGATCATCCGCAAGATTTACTGTTGCTTCTGTATACAAATTAAATGGATGATCATGCGCTTGCTGCCACGTCACTATATGTTCTAGTAAGTTTTTTGTTCTCTCTTTTTTTCCGATAAAATTATCATCCACCACGAACACCGAACCCCGCCAGCCAAGACGATGGAGCTCGTCAAGCTCTTCCAGTGTTTTCTCTGCGCCCTTTAAGCGCGGTCGCGTCCCAAACCGCCTCCAAATATCACAAAATTCACACCCCACCGGACACCCGCGCGATGTCTGGATTGCCATCGATTGATATGCACCTTTTTTCAAGAGATCAAACCTCGGCACTGGCGACCCACTAATATTAGGGCGATCTTGCTGTAACAGAATAACCCCCTCGTCACCAAAATGCGACCGCAACGCATCAACTTCACTTTGCTTTACCGTTGCTGCATACACGCGCCTTGCTTGCCCTTGTTCGAAATCACGAAGAAAATATTCTAACGTTCCTGTGCTTTCCATTTCTCCCAAGACAAAATGTGACACCCCTTCAATCGTATCAAAAAAGGTTGTGGGATGAGGGCCGCCAGCAACAACAGGAATACCATGTTCGTGCGCCCTCTGAATCACCTTTTCAAGAGCAGGCTCTTGTGCAACCATCGTTGATGTAAACACCGCGTCAGCCCAGTCGAGATGAGCATCCGTCAATTTCTCAACATTCATATCCACAAGCTGAAGCTTATAGTGTTCTGGCAATAACGCAGCAACCGTGATCAACCCTAATGGAGGCATCACTGCCTTAAAACCCACAAAAGGCATGGCATACTGAAATCCCCAATATGTCAGCGGAAACTGAGGATATACTAATAGAATATTTTTTGATTGAGATACACTTTGTGCATTCCTTATGTCATGCTTTACTGCTTTTCTTGTCATCTTTTAAGAGAGAACCTGTCAGGCTATTTAAAGGTTCTTAACATTTCTTCTCTTTCCACTCTTTTCCTTTTATCCGATATTCTTCCGGATTTTTTCAAGAAAGCTATATTAACAATCTCCTCCTTTACCCTTATGTGATATTTTATGTACATTCCTCTTCCTTTCCTCCACCAAGACACTATTGATTCTGCATTCCAAAAAATAGGGTTAGATGATTATATTACCACACTCACCTTAGGCCAATCGTCAGATACCTTAGGTATGCTTACTGGATTCTTCTTTGGAGCCATCAAAAAACCCGGACTTGCATTGCTTTCCTTAAGCATTGCACTGGGTCCAGAATTCTATGACACTTATAGAGAAGGACTTTCCTCATCCACTCTCGAAACACTTGCTCATGAAAGCATCAAAGATGTTACCGCAGTTGCCAGCGCAACCCTTGCCCCTTACTTGCTTCGAAGACTTTTCTCTCGAACCACCAAAAAATAACCTTTTATGAAACTGTTTTTTCTTTTCATTCTTCTCTTTCTTTTTGGATGCACTTCTTCTCCTCTTATTGGTCCATTCACTGTCACTCGTGTCATTGATGGGGATACTCTTATTCTTCACACTGGAGATACCATACGCCTCCTTGGCATTGACACTCCAGAAAAAGATGCATGCTACTACACAGAAGCGAAAAATAAGCTCACATCCTTAACTCTTAACAAAGTAGTATATCTGCAACAAGACTCTCTTTACACTGACCGCTATGGAAGACTCCTTCGCTCTGTCTTTCTTGAAAATGGCACTCATGTTAACTTGCTTCTCATTGAAGAGGGATATGCACGAGTCTATGATGAGTATGCGAAGAAAACACACTTATATTCTCGCCTCCTCTCTCTGCAAGCAGAAGCACAGAATACCACTCTCGGACTTTGGAAGGATTGCCGGAAGACATAAAAACAACGTTCTCTTTTTATACAATAATGAAACGAATCCTTCCGAGACCCTTTTCTTTCCACTTTGGCAAGGGAATGGTAATAGATGAAGTGAGCATTCACACACCCTACCATGAACCCACTATCCAACTCTTACAGTTTGATTCTGGAGAAAAAACATTGCGCTTCTGCGTTTATCATGGAAAAACTTTTAGTAGAGTGCCCCTTCTCATTGATGTGAAGGACTGGAAAAAACTTCTCACTGCTGCTCGACAATCACCAGAAATCAAAAAATATCTCCTTTTATTGTCATAGTAATAACCAAACATTTAAAAGAGTCTCATTTTTTATTTATTTATGCAACTAAACCAATTTCTTACACACATTGAAGAAAAAATTCGAGACGCATTAGCTGTAAAAAAAGTTGCTATTTCAGAACAAATGTGCTCTTTTAATCCCCGACACATCGAAGGACAACACCGAGGAAAAATAGACCTTGTTTATGCACTCACTCGTGGAACTCTTTTTCATACCCGAAAACCTGTTGTTCCCTTACCACAAGACCCAGCAGCAACTCATGGTTACGCACCGTACCTCTTTGACTTACAATGGGGAGTTGAGCGGATAGTTCGTTTATCACGACCTAGTTATTATACTCCTGAAAAACTTGCAGCACTCTCTTTTGAACCTCAACCTATAATTGCTTATGTGAGTCTTTCTCCTCAACAAGGAGCATTCACTAGTTTAGATTTTACAAATGTTACTGAAGTTACTCGCGTTGCTCCAGACTTTCCTATTCACAAGGGACAACCACTTGAAGAAGCAATAGACACCATTATTACTCTTATTGGACAATATACTTAACTTTATAAACACTTTTCTCTTTTTCATTTTATGAACACTCATCACCCTCCTCTTCCTGTTCACATTGAAAATGTAGATCATCCTCATCCTCTCCTTCTTGTTTATGATTCAGATTGTAAAGTTTATCGCCACTTTCCCTTATCTCTTCAAGTTCGTGGTTTCAAAAGAATAAATCCTGATGCAACTCCAATTCCCCTCGTTCATAATCATTTTCATGCCCAAGTTATCTTTGAGGGTGCAAAAGAGCATATGCCTCCTATTCAACCAGAAGATTTAGAACATGCTATTGCAACTCTCTGTGCAGATCATGCCGTTGTTATTGCTCACGGTGAAGGCGACCTTGGAAAACGCATTCGAGAAGCACTCATTTATTACACTGCTCAAATACAAAAACCCTATGACCAACAGCCTGGAGAACATATTCTTCATGGCATTTCATACGTTCAGCTTAGTCGTGTTCAGCCATCAGAGCACACCCCTTAACCATGGTTACACTTACTCCTGCAGCACAACATCTCTTTGCATCACCTTCTAGCATTGATTCTCTTCTTTCTCAAGAAATATCATCTCTTCCCTCTCAGAACTCTTATGATGTGCACCATCTTCCTCCAGGATATGAAGTTGCTGCACACCAACAGCACTTTTATCCTGATGACGCTCGTGTAGGAGTGGCACACTGGTATGTCATCGGAGACATTGACATTCTTGGTATCATGAACAGATACAGCAAACGAGGACTGGCACAAGATCGATTCACTGGAGAACCCTTAGAAGCAATCCGCACGCATGAATTGTTTCATGCAACATCAGAAATGGGTGGGAATGAGGGACACACTCGCTGGAAAACACGCACTGAAGATCCGTCCATGCTCTTTCTGCATCCTGAACTATATTGCAAAAACTAGTTTCTTAAAAAGAATGTATATATTAAAAAGAAGATAACTGCTACTGCCATTAATGTGTAGAACATCTGTTTATCAGACGCCCATCCAAATAATGGAAACGGACCAATAAAGACTCCACCTGCTGTTTTTATATTAGCTTTTCCTTTCTGTGCTGTTGCAGCTTCAAAAAAAGAACCGATAAATACAAGGATTATTCCGAGGAACAACAAGATCAGACCAATAGTGATCAACTTTACCATTCTATTCTCCTTTTATCAATCATTTTCTTCTTTAATGCATACGCAATTCTTCCATCCTTATGCACCATTGGTATGCCAATTACTCTCTTGCAAACATTACATTTTAACTTTGGCATATTACTCCTATTCTTTTGTGTCCATTTATACTGTAATCGCTCTAGTATTGGAGGAAATAATATTCTGTTTAAGTAACATCTCAGCAAGTACCCTCTTCCATCTTTTTGATATAGCATAATGAAATTTTTGCATTTTTTGCAGGTTATTCGCGCAAGATGCGCCGAGCCACCTTTTTTCTTTCTATACTTATCATTCTTTAACCTGATCTTTCTCCTGTTTATGCGCATCGCAACTTATATAAAATGTTTAACCCTTTTAAACATTCTCATGACCTGCACTCTTTTTAGTCATAAGGTATATGCACTCACCAAACAGATTCCTCAAGGAAAAGTAAGTACCTATAAGGCCATTGCACATACATTAGGAACCACTGCTTATCGGGCAGTCGGCAACGCTCTGCATCGAAATCCTTATGCTCCTGATGTGCCTTGTCATCGAGTTATTTCGTCTTCAGGAGATATTGGCGGATTTGCTCGCGACATTATGGAAAAGAAAGTATTACTGCAATCAGAAGGCGTTGTTATTAAGAATAATATGATCAATCTTGAACGCTATTTTCACCCTTTTTTAAAAAAAGAGAAGGGACATAAAGTCCCTCTGAAGTATTAGAACTTATTGTTCACTTATCTTCGTCTCTTTCTTTGAGTTGATCTCTTTCGAGACACTCGAGTGCTCTGCTTTGCAGTTTTTCTGCTTCGCTTTGCACTAGTTCTTGACTTTCGTCTCATTTTAACCTCCGTTGCATCGTTATTCTTGGAAAGAAAAACGCGCAACTTGTTGATATTCAACACATATTTTTCTAGAATATATGTTGTAATTGTTATTTTTAAGTTGCTATTTTAGTATTTAAATGTTTCGATTTTGCACTTTTTCTTTATTTCACTCATTTTTTTTATCACACAACATTTAAAAAGACATTCTCCTTTTTTCTTTTGATGACAACAGTTATGTGCTTCGGAACATTTGACATGGTGCACAAAGGACACCTTGATTATTTTGCACAAGCAAAAAAATATGGAGAATATCTTATTGTTGTTGTTGCACGCGACTTGAATGTTCTGCGCATCAAAGGAAAACCAGCACTTCGACCAGAAACAGAACGACTTGCCAGCGTTCAAGCAGTACCTCTTGTTGATAAAGCTGTTCTCGGCAACACAGATGACCTTCTGCACGTCATTCAGGATGAGAAACCAGACATTATTTGCTTAGGATATGACCATGCAGTCTCTGAGCATACACTTCGCACGCTGCTTGATGCACGAAACATTCATTCAGAAATCAAACGCATGTCTCCCTACCTTCCTCACCTCTATAAAACATCGCTTATCAATCAACGCTCACAATGAACGGAACCATTCGCTGCCCCCAATGCACAAAGACACAACAGTTCACTCAAGCTGATACTGTCTGCATTGAATCGTTCACCTGCATCCATTGCAAAAAGACTACACCTCTTGAAAACGAATGCTGCGTTTTTTGCCAGTATGGCACATCACCCTGTACTCTCCACTCAAAAAAAATGGTAACGTGACACCCATGGACGAACAACCCCTCTCTAGACATGAACAAAACAAACAAAAACGCGAAGCGCGCGATGCGGCACGCCTTGCACAGCACGAAACAACACTTCACACACAAAAAACGCGAAAATATACACTCATTCTTTCCATTATCATTATTGTTCTTGTTCTTGGAGGGGGATTATGGTTTTATAGCGGATGGAAAGCACAACAACCTGGACCGTATGACACCTTTGCACAATGCCTCACAGAGAAAGGAGTGGAAATGTACGGCACTTTCTGGTGCCCCAAATGCGCAGAACAAAAAGTGCTCTTTGGTAGCAGCTTCAAATATCTCACTTATATTGAATGCGATGCGCGAGGAAAGAATGCTGATCCTCAACGCTGTGAAGCCCAATCAGTCACTGGATATCCAACATGGATTTTTGGCGACAAGCGCCTTTCTGGCGTGCAAACACTTGAAGCATTACGCGACTTTAGCGGCTGCCCTTTGACGTAAATAAGATATCGAGGGGTTGAAGGGGGTTGAAGAATTCGATAACCCCTCGTTGATTGAAGAACAATCATGGTTATTACTATGACCTCCTTCTATATAAACCTTTCTATTTGTTACTACTATATAGGCGTAAGTTTTATAAATAGGGTCTTATTTGTTTTCTCTACCATGAAGATACATTCATTCCTCATTATCGGCCTTCTCTTAATTATGAGCCTTCTCATGCTTGCAAATCCTGTTGCAGCATATGGCTACACAGGATATTCTTCACCCAGTTATGGCTACTACAATTACTACCAAACACCATACACTGGATATAGCTCCCGCATCGGAAGGGATGTGCCTATCTATGTGTACACTCCCCGTAGCTTCTGGGGACACTACTTTAGCCCTTATATCTATCAAACCAGCCTGGACTATTATCTTACCAGTAACACCCAACCCAGCATGAGCGAACGAAACCTTGACCGCATCTTTACCCTCACCTCAACTCAAGGAAGATACACTTCACCTACAGGCGTCCAAATAGGACTTGTGAACATTAACTAAAATTTATAAACACCCTTTTTTCCTTTTTTCCATGCAAGACACTGTTTATACAACCACACCCTCTCCTGAAATCGTGAAAATTCTTGAACGACAAGGATTTACACGCACTCGAGGCGTTGCAAATACTCCTTTCTTTGAACATGGAAGCATCCAAATTTTTGTTTCCCCAAACCCTATGACTTCCAGAGAACTCGATGAAGGACTCACCCGCATTGTTGTTGAAGGAAAAGCACCCCAAGATCAAACTGTTCTTCTCAGAGACATTCCTCACCTTGAACGCTTTCTTGCAGGCCTCAAAGACGTTGACATTCGAATTGCACATACGCACCCTGTTCGCCTTCACGAGTATATCACTTCTCTTACACAATATTCAACAACTCACTAAGATCTATCTCGAACGCCGCAACCGGCATCTCAATACCAAACTTTTGCAACACCCTTGGATGCACCTCACCAATATATCCTATCATCTTTCCCTTCACTCTCACTGCAGCAACCCTTCCTGAAATACACGAGCTGTGCTCACCGTCACTTAATTGATATTCCACTTTCAAGCTATTTAACAATCTCTCCAACACCTGCCTCGCCCGCGTATAATCGCTTTCATTGCTTATCTCCATATATCCCAACATCGTCGGATTTCGCGTCTTTGTCTCTGCCTTCTCATCATGAATGACCACTTCACCCATCTCAAACACTTTTTGAGGATACATATGGTGCGTATTTGCTCCCGCGAACTCCACCAATGAAGAAAGTATTGATGTTCTAAACACGCTCCAATTCTTTGATGCAGGATTTTCAATTTCTACTATATTCTTCTGGTTCAGACCCATCCTTTCCAATATTTCTCTATTCGTTAACGTGTATGACAACACCTCCTGCGCACCACTTCCAACCATCACTTCTGCACACTTCCTCATCATCTGCTGTATCTCGAGCACTTTCCCTTCTGTCACCATTTCCACCATTAACGGATCAACTTTATTATACCCGTAGCTTATAATCACATCCTCCACCACATCCACTGGGTGCAAAATATCCTGCCTATATGATGGATATGCAACCTTCACTTTTTTCCCTGCAATTGCTGCATTATACCCTGCCTTTCTCAATAGAATTATCAATTCTCTATCTTTTAATTTCACACCCAAACGCTTTTGCACCAAATCTTTCTCAAACGAGAGGGTTTCTAAACCCATCCACGGCGTCTTTATTCCCTTTCCATTCCTCTGCACTGTGACAGACTCCGCCTGACCCCCACGATCCATCAACGCCTTTACCATCACACATAATGTTGTGTTTACTGTCTGCGCGTCAAAACCAGTCACCTCCACAAACAGATTTCTTGTCTCTTGCGTTACTCGGCCAGTATGTTCCGCATTAATCACTGGAGGAAGCGATGCAATTACATCCTTCGCGTCAATCAACAGTGGATACACCTTTGCACCTGCAATGAGATGCCCATAGTCCACACCCTTTGGGTGCTCATTCACAATTTCCCGTAGCGATGCTTTATGATCAAAACCTAATGGCACAAATGCATACTTATCCGGATCTGCACCTATATATCTCACTGGAAACGTAATCTTGTCAAAGTTATACAAGCCAATAGATGCTTCTCTTCTCTTCCTTCCAAAATTTTCTGCTACCTTCTCTTGCAGCTGAATGAGCTGCTTCAATATATCATCATTTACTTTCACTCTTTTCACTACCGCGCACGCAATTATTGGTCGAATTTTCTCCACACTCTTCTCTACAATCACCTTTACTCCAGAATCTTTCAGCTTCTCCTCTTTTGCACCACTCGCATGCAGAAATGTTCTTATTTGCCGAGCAACACCCTCTGCTGACCACACATCTGGCCTGTTTGTTTCCTTTATATCAAGCTTTATAGTATCTCCTTTTACATCATCAATTTCTCCTTTTACTGTTAATATCAATTCTTCCCTGAACTTTTCCAAAGGAATTTTTTTCCCGATAAGATTGCAAATATCCTTATATGATATTTCAATGGTTGGCATTACATCATCACCATCTTCGCAGACCGCAGATATGCAATATTCTGGCTAAACAAATACCGAATGTCCTTTATTCCTAACTTTAGCATTGCAAGCCTATCAATTCCAAAGCCCCACGCAATGACTGGCTCCTTTATTCCCAAGGCTTCTGTCATCTCCGGCCGAAAGATTCCTGCGCCTGCAAGCTCCATCCACCCAAACTCCGGATGCTTCACTGAAATTTGCACGCTCGGTTCAGTAAATGGATAGTAATCTGGAAGGAACTTCACTTGTGAAGCGCCAGTCATTTCTTCAGCAAACTGCTTCAGCAACCCAAGCAAATGCCTAAAATTGAGATTCTCATCAATCACAAACCCGCCTAACTGATTAAACTCGACGCCATGCGTCGCATCAATCACGTCCGGACGATAACAGCGCACAATGCTAAAATACTTTCCTGGAATCTTTACCCCTTGAGACAAATAGCGTGGAGAAATAGCTGTGTCATGCGCCCGCGGCATTAACTGCATCGCAATTTCTGGATTCCATGTATATTTCCAACCCTTACTTCCTGTTTTTCCTCCGTGCTCATGCGCTTCCTTCACTGCCTTCACCACTTCTTTTCTTGGCAGATATCCTTTTTTTGGGAACTTCAAACGATATGTATCTGTCCATGTCCGCGCAGGATGCCCTTGCGGCTGAAACAAGGCATCAAAATTATAGAATTCTGTCTCCACAATAGGACCTGTCATCTCCTGAAAACCGAGCACTGCTAATTTTTGTTTTACCTCATCCAAAAAACTCGCATACGGATGACGCTTTCCAATCATTATTTCCGGAACCTTTGCCTTCACATCAAACCTTCTAAACTTCTTTTTTTCCCAGTCCATCGACTTCATCATTGCAGGCGTGACCCGCTCAATCAACTCGTCACTTCTTTTCTCTTTCGCAAGCTTTCTCCCGAGATCAGTCAGATTTACCGTTACGAGCGTTTTCCTTTCAGAGTCTAGAATCTGCTTTCTTCTTTTCAGCTCCTCATACACTTGCCGCTGCTCTGCGCTGAAATGCACCTTATTCATGGGAAGGCATTTCATCATCTGCTCTCCTGGCAATTCCCTCTCTTGCAAACTTTTTCCCTTCTCTGTTACCACAACTTTTTCACCAACGCTTATCGCACCCATCTTTTTCAACACCCCCAATGCAATAGAAAGCTCATCTGCATCAAGATTTGCTCTTTCCCGAATCTCCTGCAATGTGAGCGGACGCTCCAGAACCTTTATACACCTGCGCTCTGGAAGACCTTTCTCCTTATACACCATACCATTTCGTGCGAGAGAAATAACTTCTGTCTCCTCTCTTTTTATCTTTATCAATTTCTTATTTTCCAACCACTGCACTGCACGATTCACCTCAATCTCTTGCAATCCTGTTGCCTGCTCAATCTCTTTTGTTGATATCCCCTCTTTTAAGACTGGCAAGACAGCCCTCTCTAAGGGATGTAATGATTCATTCAGCTCCTTAACCTCCTTCTCACTGATCATACCAGAATCAGACTGCACACATTATATAAACTTTTTTATATACTCTGCCAGGTGCTCTCAAACATTGTGCTCAATGCCTTTGTGAAGAACGGCGTTTTGACCCAGACACCTGTGTCGTAACTTTCATGCACCAACTTATCATCCGCAACCATAAACACAATATCCTGATCATCCACAATCACAAACCGCGCATTTATTTTCTCCACACTCTTGATTTCTGCGCATCCCTTAATCTCATTGATTCCCTTAATGCTGTTTGCTTTTGGCGCGAGAATTCTAATTTTCACACCTTTCTTGCTGATTTTGTTTAACGTAGATTTGTATCTCTTGATTTTTCTTGTTAATCCTTCTGTCGTTGTCACAATTACTACAGACTTTTCCGCATTCTCTAAGAGGGTTTTCACATACGCGTAAATGCTATCTCTTCCCTTCAACGCACCAGAAAGGGAATAAATATCAACCCGCTTAATTCCCTGCTTGTACAACAACTCCAGTTCACTAAAGACTTCTTCCTTCTTCACATCATCCAAGAACGACACTCGATTATCTGCATCTGTCTGGATGTGCTCTTTCATCCTCTTCACAATCTCTTCTGGCTTAATTGCAAGATACTTGATGGGTTTGCCTAACTTCATCATGATAAACCCTTTCTTCTCCAATGACTCAAGAACATCATAGCTTCTTGACCGAGGCACATCAGAGATATCTGACAATTCTCCTGCTGTTGCTAACCCTCTGGAGAGCAAGGCGGTCCATATCTTCACTTCATAAATATTCAAATCAAATGCTGAACGCAATTTCTTCAAGAGATTATCTTTGACGATCATTTTCTTCACGAACCGTTACTACTTAAAAATGAGAAAATCATTTATAAGTCTTTTGGTATTTTTACTACTATTTGATTATAAAAAATAGCCTTATCCTTTACTACTATGAGAAAGAGCTACATTCTTCTAATAAATTTTAACGTATCCACTTGCTTCCTATACTTCTCCACTTTCTTTGCAAAGTCATCCATAAAATGAGTCATTTTCTCAATTGCAAGCTGCTTAATCTCTGATGAAGTCATTTTTCCTGACTTATACTCCTCGTAAATCTTCTGCAACTCCCTGTCATCCTCCACCACATGCTGCTTCAACAGCTCGAACACCATACACTTCTCAACCTCAGCACCCTTCTTCCGATGCTCCTCCAATGTTTTTCTTCCCCCAGTCACTGCATTCTTAATCTTCCGTGTGAATGCACTTGCATCCTCAGGCAACTCAATCATCGACTCTGGACGAGATTTCGACATCTTAAACGATGAGCCATCCAACGAAGGCATAAACTTATGATAGAGAGATGCAAGCGTCATGAACTTTTTATCTTTTGCTTTCCTCATATAATCACGACACAATCGAATATGCACCGCCTGATCAATACCCACAGGAATAATGCCCGGCATTCTCTTTTCTTCCTGTGGAAAGAGCATATCCCCAATCTGCGTCAATGCACTCATCACCTTTCCCGGATCATTTGTCCCATACGCAGCCTTAAACTCGTTATGCGTAAACTTCTTCGCAGCCTCAAACGCTATCCGAATCACTTCCACATTCTCTGACTGAAAATAGAATATTGTTTTCTTTGGATCAAGACCTAATGCAAGATATGCGGGAATGTGAAAATCCAATGCCCTTTGTTTTGCTTGCTCTAATGACACACCCCGCGCAGCAGCAGCCTCCAAATCCGCAACCAGCACATACGTTTCTGCGCCGTGCTGCTGAAAATATACCATATTTTCAATACCCATCTTGTTCCCCAGATGAATCTTGTCACCTGTCGGCATAATTCCTGTAAGCGCGTAAAACGGCTTCTTCTTTTTAATGCATTCAGCAATCACGTCCACATCCTTTCCTGCAAATACAACCCCTCGCCGCATCATCCTGTTCGGATTCGGCAAACTCAGAGGAGAAAATGAAGTCAAGCCAAACTCACCAATCAACCTCTCATAATTCTCAATCAACAACGAACCCCAAGGGTCAATCAAGACAGTCATCCCTTTCCATAACATGCACTTCTTTAAATGCATTACTCTTCACCGCACCTTTCCTTTACTCCCCTCGCAAGGTTTTTATACAATAGCACCAGTTAGAATGCATCAATGATAGGAAAAAAAGAGAGAACAGAAGACGTTTATGTCACCGGAGGACCAAGACGCTACTTCAGAATCATGTATTCTGGCATTTATGACATTGATACAATCCTTGCAAACATCTCCAAATGGCTTTCGCGACGCAAATACGCGCCTATCGTGAGCGAACACACTGAAGGCGTCACCAGCGCCGGACTTAATGTGCGTATGATCATGATCCCCTTCAGAAACGTTAATGAATACATAAGATTCTTCATCGAAATAGAAATAGACATCCTGAGAGGAGTTGACGTCCTTGTTGAAGAAAATGGGAGACAAATCAAGAAACAAAAGGGGGACATTGAAATTCGCACCAGATCCTTCATGCGAAAGAACTACCGAATGACTTTTAAAGGACGAGGTAAAGAATTTTTCCGGAGAACCTATGAAGCATATGTCATCAAACAAGAACTGGACAACTATGAAGCAAAACTGAGGGACGAAACCAAGGAGCTCCTTGACTTCATCGGAGAAGTTCTTCAAAAATTCAGGAGATAAAAAAAATGCCCGAACGAGACTATGTTGGTATTTTAACTGTTGGATACAAAGGCATTATTGATATTGATGAGTTGTACAAAACTATTTACAAATGGTTTGTCGCACATGATAGCAGCAATGTGAGAGAAATTGACTATCGCGAATTCAAAGAAGGCGGAATCAACAAACTGGAAATCAAATGGGAAGCAGACCGCAAACAATCAGAATACCTTAAATACTACTACGAAATCACCCTCAAAGCAGATGACGTGAAAGAGGTTATTGTCGAGAAAAAAAAGAAATACAACTGCAGTGTTGTCATATCATTCACTGGATACCTCTTGCATGACTATGAGGAAACCTGGACCACCAAATCCTGGCTGAAATTCCTCAGGGAATGCTATGACAAATTCATCATTGGCAACAAGAATGCCGCACACCAAAAAGCCCTTGAAATGACACTGAAAGACCTCATTGCAGAAGTAAAATCATACCTCAACCTGACCAAATCCCCATGACACCCAAAAAACCCAGCTACAAATCCAGAGGAGAAAACCTTATTGCGAAGTTCCTGAAAGACACCGGACTCAAATACCATTATGAATACCCCCTCATGGTCATTGATGATGACGGCAAAATGAGAATATGGTATCCGGACTTCTGGATCCCTGAGCTTAGCATTGTCATTGAATATTTTGGCATGATGGAAGACGAGCAATATCGAGAGTTAGTCAAGAAGAAAGAGCTTGTTTACAAATCCTTGAACATTGACATGATTAACGTCTTCAACTGGACTGTTCAAGAAAGCAAGAACTGGGAAAAATTCATCATCATGCGCATGATCGAGATCATGGACAGCAAAGATCCATTGTATCATAAACTCTACAAACTCAAGCAAAAATACACGAGAGTTGACGAAACATCAAAACCATCGGCAGAACACTTGCATCCTTCTCCCCTCCAACGAAAACCCTTTGTTTCTCCCCAGCGCATACCCCTTCGCGGCATGAGACAATCACAACCTTTACATTCCAGTCGCAGCCAGTCATATCACCCTCCCCACAGGCGCCCCTATATTTCTCAACAAGGAAACCAAAAAAGCTTACCCAGAAAAAATAAGGACGATGAAGACCCAGAATACAATATCTAGCCACATTTTAACCCTCTTTTTCCCATTAGAAACCTATATATAGTGGTGTTCCCTTCACCTCCTTAGCCCGCCATGAGAGTACTCAAGGGAGTGCGGCAACAGCCAAGGCAATGAACTTGGGAGTTAGTGTCGCGGGCCACATATTCACGCTTACCGGAATACGGTCACAGGACATTTACATTCCACTCACGGAATCCACAATAGAGTACAGGCACCGACAATCCACACGATTGGCGACACCTGATCTGTGCATCTTGTTCTGCGTATCATTGCGTACCTTAGAGGTGTATTTCGATGCAAGAGAACCAAAGAAAGACCATCATAGGGAGGCGCACACCATGGGAAAAATCAGCCCAGTCTCAGCAAAATACATCATTCACGCTCGCATCACCATCGAAGGGGTTGTCGACAAACCTGACGTCATTGGCAGCGTCTTCGGACAAACCGAAGGACTTCTTGGCAACGACCTCGAACTGAGAGAACTTCAACGCAGTGGCAGAATTGGCAGAATTGAAGTTGACTTAGACACCAAAGCAGGTAAAAGCAGTGGCGTCATCACCGTTCCCAGCTCCATGGACAAGACAGAAACAGTCCTCATTGCAGCAGCACTCGAAACCATTCAGCGCATTGGACCTTGCAACGCATCTGTGAGCGTTGACAAAGTGGAAGACGTGCGCATCAGCAAACGCACCATTGTCATCGAACGCGCAAAAGAACTCTTATCCACATTAACCCATGGCGTTCTTCCAGACTCGCAGGAAATCCTTGACCAGGTATCAGACAGCGTCAAAATGATGGACGTGACATCCTATGGTAGAGAAGGACTTCCTTCAGGACCAAACATAGACGAGAATGACGAACTCATTATTGTTGAAGGGCGAGCAGACGTGCTCAACTTGCTCCGCTATGACATCAAGAATGTCATTGCACTCAATGGCACAAGCGTCCCCCAAACAATCATCGAACTGAGCAAGAAAAAAACCATCACCCTCTTCGTTGACGGCGACAGAGGCGGAGACTTAATCATCAAAGAAATGAGCATGGTCGCGGAAATAGACTACGTTGCCAAAGCACCAGACGGCAAAGAAGTGGAAGAAATAACCAAAAAAGAAATCCACAAAGCGCTCCGCTCAAAAATAGCTATCGAACAAGCAAAAGCAGAACCCCTTGCAGACGCAGAGCGAAAACAAGAATTGCCTGAACAACGTGAATTCAGACGTGACAGACACATCGACCAACAACGATTCGAACAGCCACGATTTGAGAAGCGCACCTTTCCCAATAGAGGAGACCGCGACTTCCGTATGAGACCTCGATTCGCACCCAAATTCATGCAACGACCATCTGTTGTCCTGAATGGCGAAGAAGCAGAAACCTTCAAGAAAATGCTTGACGACCTCATCGGCACCCATGGAGCATACATCCTTGGCGAAGGCGCAACCATCCTCGGTAAAGTGCCAAACACAGAACTAGACACCACCATTCAAAGCTTGACTGGCATTCACGCCATCGTCATGGATGGTCATATTACTCGAGAGATCCTCATGGCAGCGGAAAGGGCAAACGTTAAATACCTGGTAGCCATGGACTCTGATGTCAGTCCAGGAGGAAAAGTCCAGCTTGTGACAACCAAAGACCTGGAGTGACTCTAAAAGAGGCATCCCATGGTCATCTTTACCAGACGACGACTTACCCTCATCTCCAAACTCGCTATCATCGGCGGGATTTTTCTCTTTCTCTTCATTCTTGGCTACTACACCGGATACTTGCGAGAGAATTGCGGTGAAGACACTGCCTGCTTTGTTGCACGCGCGAAAGAGTGCAAACCCACTGATGTCATTGTTATGCAAGATAATAATATTTACACCTATAGCATCAGAAGCAGCATCACTGCATGTACTATCCATATCGTCCTCAGTAGAGTAGAAGCAGGAGCACCAGCAGAATTCCAAGCACTCGAAGGAACATCTATGATATGTAGCATTCCTAAAAAAGAACTTTCCACTTTCAATTTAGACGCATTTTCCAATTACATGCACTACTGCCATGGCATCCTCAAAGAGGGACTCTATGAAATCATCATCAAAAGAGTGTACAGCAACGTTGTCGGACAAATAACAGACATCATGGCACAAGCGAGAGACGCAATCCCCTCATAACTTTTTTTTAAAGAAAAACGACAGACATCCGAGAATGGGAAGATCGTGATCCGTGATAGGAAGTTCCTGGCCCTTCCTCCACTTCGCGTCCCTGAAAGCGCCGATGACTGCAATTACAGCTGCTGCATTCCTGCCCTGACTTGATTTTCACATCCATCAACCGATCAGGACAAAGCTTCAACGTACAGGCCAAGACTACCACTTCACTCGACACCGCTTCTCGGCATTCACCCCCACCATGAAGCCCGTTTGTGGTTACAGAGCAGGGCTAACGCTCCAGGCTAGTCTGTCAGTAATACTTACTCCTAAAGGGTTTTAAAAAGGTTTTTATTCATCCCAGACATGGGAAAATAGACAATTTTTAGATATTCTTGCTCTTCCCACAAAAATATGATTTCTTTTCTTCTCTTATAATCCAAACCTTTTTGAACCTCTCTCCTCTTTATTTAAGAATCATCGTAGGAGACACACCATGACTTTGTATACTTCACTCCTCAAACCTGTTCTCTTTCGCATGGACCCTGAAACAGTCCATAACCGCGTCATCAGACTCGGCTCCTTTCTCGGAAAATCTTCACTCACCCAACGCATGATCAGAACTTTTTTTTGCTATACAGATAAAGCACTTGAAACAGACGTTGCAGGCATTCATTTTGATAATCCTATCGGACTCGCTGCAGGATTTGACAAAAACGCCCAATTATACAACATTCTTCCTGACATTGGATTTGGATTTGCAGAACTTGGCTCCATCACTGGAGAGCCGTGCCAAGGAAACGCAAAACCCAGACTCTTTCGCGTCCCCAACGAACGATCCATCATCGTCAACTACGGCTTGTGCAACCTCGGATGCGCAGCACTTTCACAACACCTCAAACACACACCCTTTCGCATTCCTATCGGATTCAGCATTGCCCGCACAAACAGATTATTCCCTAGCATTCACAAAAGCATTCAAGACTATCGCATTGCATATCTTCACATGCACCCTCTTGGCGCCTACACTACCATTAACATCAGTTGCCCCAATAATGTTGATGGACAACTCTTCAGCGAACCAGCCAACCTCGCACAACTCCTGAAAACCATTCATAGAGAAAAACATCTCAAACCTGTCTTCTTGAAAATAAAACCAGACTACACACCCACACAACTTCGGGAAATTGTCGCTCTTGCTGAACACTATGACTGGATTACAGGGTTTGTCTTAACAAACCTCACCCGCAACCGCGACGGATTGCACACCACACGACGCGAACTTGATGTACTATCCCTTACCGGAGGCCTTAGCGGACTTCCTGTCCAACACAAAAGCACAGAAACCATCAAAATCGTCCGCACACTCACAGACAAAATTCTTATTGGATGTGGCGGCGTGTTCACCGGGAAAGACGCTTATGAAAAACTCAAAAGCGGAGCATCCCTCATCCAACTCGTTACCGCACTCATCTACGAGGGACCTGGAGTCATTTCACGCATCAACAAAGAACTTGCTGCAATCTTACATCATAAAGGATTTGCAAGCGTGAGAGAACTTACCTCCCCATAAATGCTCTTTATTTTCTATACTACTAAAGGGATGAATCCATTTGTTGATATCTTTCTCGATTCCGCAACCATTCCCCTTCCAACACCCATCAATGACGTTTCAGACACACTTGTCAAGATATCAAAAACGCTCTTCTCCTTCTTATACTTTATGACATCCACATCATCATCCAAAGCAATACCTGCAGCCTCTTTCGTGAGATTCATCGCAAGATCCATCGCACCCAGATAATCCACTAAACCAAGCTCCTTTGCTTCACTTCCTAAATAGTATATTCCTGTTGCAAGCTCTTTCACCTTTTTCTCATTTAGCTTTCTATTCACTGCAACTTCCCTGATAAAAACGTTGTGAATCTTATCTAATTTCTCCTGCAAGATCTTCCTTTCCTCCTCAGTTAACTCCTTCAACATCGAACCTGCGTCCTTCAACTTTCCTGCCTTCAACCCCTCATATTTCACCCCAAACTTCTCCATCAGATCAGCAACCTGCACATAGGAACCGAGAACACCAATCGAACCTGTAATAGAGAGCTCATCCGCAACAATCACATCTGCAGCAGACGCAATCCAATACGCGCCAGACGCACCCACCTCCCGAATCACTGCAACAACCGGCTTCTGCATCTTCTTCACCGCAGCAGCAACCTCCTTTGACGCAACCACTGTACCACCCGGAGAATTAATCTCGAGGATAACACCCTTAATCCGATCATCATCATCCGCATCCTCAATAAACTTCACCATATCCTCAGACTTCATACTCGACTCATACAACGGCGAAATGGAATCTGTTGACACAATCATTCCCTTAATAGGAATAATAGCAATTTTCTCCCCACTCTCCTCATCCACCAATCGCCCCAACATAAGACTAATTAGAAACAAGACTCCAAGCACTGTGATAACTACCCCCCACTTCCTCATTTTCCCTTCCTTACCTCTATCATCGATTCTACCTGCACTACCTCAGTGTTTGACCAAGCCTCGAATAATCGCAAATGCCCTGACTTGAACATGTACAAACAATCTAGCAGAAGAATAAACGAACCTACTTTAGTGATGTTTCTCACAATGCACTGCTGCACCTTTAATGGACCACTCGAAACCACTTTTATCTTCATCAACATCTTTCCCAATGTTTGCTGCAATTTATATTCCAACACCACAAAATACGCCACTGTCAGTACAACACCCATGATAATCACAAAAATACCCTCTACTGACCTCTTTGTTTTCGTCGCCTCATCCACTATTTGAGTAAACGAGATTTCACTATCCCCTCCCCGTAACGCGTATATTTCCAATGGCACATACACAACCATAGAAACAATCAACACATCAACAAGATACGCAACAACCCGCCGCCACAACGGCGCAGGACTCTCTCTTGCTTCACCTTTTCTCTTCATCCTTTCTCCTCAACACAATACCATACCATCCTATTAATAATAAAATAGATGTCATCAAACTCACCATTGTAAAGCCCGGAATCTGCGTTGGCTGCTCTGCATTCACACACTGAATCTGCGTCTGCGGGAAATAATAGTTACACACGTGCTGGCCTGTATTTGTACATGTCCTCTGTTGAATACCGTTAACACATGCACCTAATGTACATTCAAACGCATCCTGACAAATCGGAGGCGTACACGCAGCATCCCCATTACTTGACGTACACTTCGTGCCCGAGGCACAATTCAATGGCGTACTTCCCTCCAAACATGGATCAGGATCATAATTCCCGCAGAACTTAATTGAAGGACCACCCTCAGTCGGACACGTTCCCAAACTCTTGAACGCGCATTCGTTACTGCACTGTGAACCCAGAATGCCCTCTAACGTGCAATTTCCTGAACAGCCATCATTATTCCCACTATTTCCATCGTCGCACTCCTCATTATTCGAGCCTTCTCTTATTCCATTACCACAGGTTGCATTCGCACCATTCGACGTCACTGTGAGCGCGTTTGAGGAAGCAATCGTGACTGAAGAACCATTTACTACTGTTGATGCTTGGAAGACAAACTGATTATTTGCCTGCGGATCATTACTAAACTCGGCAACCCACGATGAGGAAGCAGAGCCTGCAGAAAAGGTTGCTGGCTGCGGACTGACTGTGGGAACTGTGGGATCACCTGTATCTGTCACGACAAACTGGAAGTTCAACCCATTACAATTGCTGTTTCCATATACTGCAAGATTGACATTGCTTCCTTCATTCTTTGTTGTGGAAGCCCAGGCAGCGCCAGTCAAACTACATGAAATAAGGCCTGGACAATTGCTTGCAGGAGCATTAATCGTGCACGAACTGAATGGATCAAGATCACACACATCACCTGCCGTGTCACCATCAGTATCTAACTGCGCCTGCTCACATATACCTGTAGCACACTGTGCGCTTGACGTGCAATTCATCGCTGTATTATTGAGACACGCTCCCAAGACAGGACCATTGGGAATATTAATACAATTATCATCACAGTTTGTCAATTGACCGCTGAGACAGGAATGATCACCTGCAATACCAGAAGTATCACCGTCATCCGGAATGCCATCGCCATCACTATCCAATGGGCCGAAGAATCCCGGAGCACCTCGGCAACAAATGTTAATCGGATATTGTCCGCAACTTCCCACATGCGCATTCGTGTAGCTTGACAATGAAGCGACACACTGCGACCCGTTCACAATGGAATTACATGAAGCATTTGGCATATCCAGAATATTATAATAATCACAATACACCCCTTCTACGCATACATTCACCTCATAATTTGAAAAGTTCTTCGTCTCCGCATGCCCAGAGGCTGAAAACTGCTGACTTATATTAACTCCAATGCCAATCACCTTGTTACACGACTGGTTAAAAGGGCTGGAAGCACATGAAGGATCACACACATACGAAGGACTTGCTGGTAATCCCAAATCATTACATGCAACTAATGGACACGCTGTAGAAGATGCATCAGGATGACAGGCGTGCGCCTGATTATCTGCAGTCACTCGAAACAAGACAGAACCTGTGCAATTTGCAGGCTCCACAATTGCCAGACCTGTCAAAAGACTGGAAGATGATTTCGGCTTCTCCACTGGCTTTTGCTGCAACACTCTTGGCTGATCCTCAAAAAACGAATCATGCACCACATACGCTGTTGACGGAGAAGAAATATCCACAGACGCCCAACTGTACGCCAAAAAACTGGCTGCTACCACCAACAATGTCGGGACAATTAAATGAAGATCTCTTTTCTGCGTCTGATCCATTGAGGCGACCCCTTTTAGACTTTTATTTTTGTTGCCGAGATTCTTTATAAATCTTCTCCTCCTCATAATAACTGAACCCTTATAAATCCCTCTTTATTTTTTCCTTTATGGTTCATTTCTCTGGAAACGCTCTTACTGAATCGCGCGACGGACACACACTTCTCTATACTCATCAAGATCTTTGCGTTGCTGCTCTCTTTGGCACTGCTCAACACCCTCTCGCATCTCTCGATACTTTAGTCAGCTCATTCAATCTTGAACTTGGACCTGTCAAAAGAGAACCTGGACGATTCTTCCGCGCAGGATTTGGATACCCCCCACCACTTGATTTCACAGCCACTTCTCTTTCTTCTGCATCACCTGCAGAAACATCCCTCATGATTATCTCCCTTGACATGCCTGCAACGCGAACACTCCTCCATGACGCTGCCACACACCTTGCACTCACTTCATTTTCTCCGCCACCTGATTATGCTGCTCACATCAAACAATCAGCAATTATCGAACTCGCCACTTACCTCACCCTTCGCAAAGAAACAACTCACACAGGAAATTCTTTACTTACACTCTTTAGCATAACGCACTATGCCAATTTCCTGAATCTCTATAAAGGTGTTCCTCCTCATGAAGCACTGCAACAAGCCGTTGCGCGATTTCGCATTCCTCTTTAAGGATTGTAAGACTTCTTCTGTGCACATCACCAATATGCGCATTGCGTCACTTGACTTTATATCTTTTCATGATTTTATTTTATCCCATAATCCCTTACTGCTTTCACCACCCCATTCAAATCATCAACAAGACGCACATTATCCCTTGCCCTCAAGCTTTGCGTCCTTCCCACATATCTTCCCACATTTGAAGATGAAAGGATAATCGTTGGCTTTCCCTGATTCATCGCATACATTGCCTCTGTGAGTGTTCCTCTTCCGCCATCCAGCACCACATGCACCTCTCCCTTCTCCGCAAGCTTCCTGTGATGCTCTTCTTTATCCCTTCCTGCAAATGATATTTTTACATTAGAGACTCCTGCATTCGCTCTTATTGTTTGCATCCTCTCTTGTTCAGATGTTGGACGAAGAACAACAACTTCATCAACTCCACTCGCAACACCCCTCATCACTGCACCCGGAGCTCCCTTCTCTGTCCCCACATACAGCACTTCAACAAATGGAGCAAGCGATCTTCCTACTCCTTCAAGATAAGAAACATGAAATCTGTTCATCCCGTTTGACGAACCAGACACCACAACACTTACTTTTTTCCCTGATTCATTTCCAAGCTGCTCGAGCGCAACTTCCTCTGCCGGAATGGCATTATTCACTATTTTTTCCCATACTCTTGAATGCACTGTCCTCTCAATCTTTCTCTCAAGACTTCCTGCCTGCTCTTCTTTCTTCATTTTTGTTGAAAAATCAAACACTATCCCTTTCGGAACCTCCATAATTGCCGCACGAATCGTGCTCGCAGTCTTTGACGGAACTGCCCTTACGCGAACGTGAGAACCTTCTGCATAATCAACACCCATCAACCGAGGATCATCTTCAAATGATTTGTCTGGATCAAGACCCCAATCGGTATTCTTATGATAAGGCAAGTCAAGACCGTTCTCATTGCTTCCCACAACACCCCACCCCTTGCAACCAGATGATTGAGCTTGATTCATTGCATGCTTTAACGCTTCAATCTGCCTCCCGCTGTCAACTGTTGAATCAACAAACACAACAAACTTATCCCTCAACACTCCTTCCCCCATCAATCTTTTCAACGCCTGATAATCCAATTGTGTACTTCCCTGGTCAACTTTCACAAAATAAGCAATATGCTTTCCCAGCGCATGCTTCATGATTAATGTTGGCACTCTTCCACCCCTATCAATTCCTACAAGAACCACATCGTCAAGCGTTGCACCATTCTGCTCCACAAACTCCTTCACTGCAAAATGCAATCCTGTGTATGGCACTGCACGCGCAATCCTATCCAACCCAGAAACGCCATCTCTTTTTCTCTTCGCACTTTTATACTCTCGTTCTTGGATTCTTTCCGCAATATCTTCAATAGCAATGTTTCTATCTCTCAATAATGGCACTCTGTAGCACCCTGAAGGCAATCCAAGTTCTTTCGCTTCTTCAGCATTTATATACCTAAACCGAAACACCTCGTTCTCCTTATCAATCATTTTTAATCTCTCCACGAGAGAATGATCCTTGAATCCAGAAATCCTTTTCTTTGGAAAATCACTTGTTTTCTTTCCTGTGTCATACGCCTCAACAAAACTCCACCCTGGAAGAGAACTGTACATACTTTGTGTAAGCGTTATTGCAGGCCTTAGTTCTAATGACAGCTTCATCCTGCTTTCCTCTCTTCTTCTTTGCTCCTGAACCCTCTGATATCTTATCCTTTCTGCGTCTTCAAACATCTCCCGCGCCCAAGCAAACTGCCTCTTGAACTCATACGCAGTCGGATTCCTTGACAAAAAATCCTGCACTCTTCGATGCTCATCAACAAGCCTTTCCAAACCCCTTTCGTCTCTTCTTTCCTCTTGCCGGCAATAATTCACATAATTCTGCACATCCAACACTGCCAAATTAGGAAACAATTTTAAGAGCTGCTTGACTGTTATCTTTAGCTTCAATGCAAGCTCTAACGCAAGCTTCTGCTTTAGCGTGAGCTCCTGACGAAGGCTTATTTCTTGCCGCAACCCAAGACTTTGCTGTAATGAAAGATTCATGAACCCTTTCTTGATTTATCATTAATAAACGTTTTCACTATTCTCCCTATTCATCCTCTCTTATCACCAATTGCTTCTCCTGAAAACGGCTTTGCATTCCATGAAGCCTTAACTCTGTTGATCATGTGCAAAAAGCCCATAATGTGCAAAGCCCCTGAAAACGAAATATTTATATATACCATATTGAGAATTCCTTCTTATTCAGTCATTTTATATGGGGGCATTATTATTATGAGCAAAGAAATTCAACCAGTCTTCATCTTACCTGAAGGATACCAGCGCATGATGGGCAAAGACGCTCAACGAACAAACATCATGGCTGCCAAACTCGTTGCAGAAACAGTTCGCACTACCCTTGGACCTAAAGGTATGGACAAGATGATTGTGGACTCTTTGGGAGACATTACAGTCACCAATGATGGTGTGACTATTCTTGAAGAAATGCAGATTGAGCATCCTGCAGCAAAAATGCTCGTTGAAGTAGCAAAAACACAGGAAGCAGAAGTTGGCGATGGAACTACCACAGCTGTGGTTATTGCAGGAGAATTATTGAAAAATGCCGAACATTTAATATCTCAAAATATTCATCCTACAATGATTGTAAAAGGATACCGCATTGCACGCGAACGCGCGTTGGATATTCTCAACAAAATCGCGGAAAACGTCAAACAAGATGACATCGACATCCTGCAAAAAATAGCCATCACCGCCATGACAGGAAAAGGAGCGGAAAGCAGCAAAGAACACCTCGCAACACTAACCGTTGATGCAGTCAGACAAGTCATTGATGATGCAAGCATTGACATTGATGACATCAAAATCGAAAAAAAAGTCGGCGGTAGCATTGAAGAAAGTGAATTGATTAAAGGCATTGTTCTTGACAAAGATAGAGTGCATAGTGGCATGCCCAAACAAGTCAGAAATGCAAAAATAGCACTCATTGATGCAGCAGTCGAAATCAAAAACACCGAGATAGACGCAAAAATCCAGATTAGCGACCCCAGCCAGATGGGAAAATTCTTAGAACAAGAAGAACTCATGCTCAAACAAAAAGCACAGAAAATCATCAACTCCGGAGCAACAGTCATCTTCTGCCAGAAAGGCATTGATGACATTGCGCAACACTACCTCAGCAAAGCAAAAATATACGCCTGCAGACGAGTAAAAAAAAGCGACATGGAAAAACTCAGCAGAGCAACCGGAGCACGCATTGTGATGAACTTAGATGACCTCAACAAGGAAGACCTGGGAAGCGCAGGCATCGTTGAAGAAATAAAAGTCAATGACGAAGCACTCACCTACGTGAAAGAATGTAAAAATCCGAAGGCAGTCACGCTCCTTGTCAAGGGAGGCACACAACATGTTGTTGACGAAGTGGAACGCGCGGTGAAAGACGCGGTTGGCGATGTCATATCAGCCATCAAAGTAGGAAAAGTCGTCGGTGGCGCAGGAGCACCAGAAATCGAACTGGCAAAACAACTCCGCGACTACGCAACCACACTCAGTGGCAGAGAACAATTAGCAGTCAGCGCATTCGCAGACGCGATGGAAGTCATTCCCAGAACACTCGCAGAAAACGCAGGATTAGATCCTATTGATGTCCTTGCAAGCCTGAAAGCAGAGCACGACAAAGGAAAAAAGTTTGCAGGCATCAACGTGTTCACTGGAAAAGTCATGGACGCGTGGAAAGAAGGAGTCATCGAACCCTTAAAGATCAAAACACAAGCAGTGAAAAGTGCAAGCGAAGTCGCAGAACTCATCTTACGCATTGATGATGTCATCGCAGGAAGCTCCAAAGGCGGCAGCGCTCCACAACCTAGCATGCCTCCTGGCATGGGCGGCATGGACTACTAACGCACGAACCTTTATATATTTCTTTATCCTCTCTTTTTCCGGGGAGTTTCCATGGTCTTTCAACCACTTACTCAGCAATACCTTAGCCAGGTTGGTGCACTTCTCCACCATTACTACTCTCTCGAAGGAAAGCACTATTCTCCTGCACTTCTCAAGCGACTTATCCAATCATCACCCACAGACAAACCATTCATCCTTGTCCATGGCAAGCGCGTTCTCGGTTATGTGACGCTGCGCTTTCTCGACACCAATGCAGAAATTCATCATTTCATTACTCTTCATACCTCAAAACAATCCACCTTTGTACACACCCTCCTCCACGAAGCTTTAGATTACTGCGAAAAACACGGCATCACAACCATCAGTGCAGTCATCCCCACACTCTACAACGATCTTTTTGCCTCCTTTGGCTTTTCTTCACACACTCCCATGATCAGCATGATCAAAGAACGCGTCCACGACCGCCAAACAAGCCTCTCCCAAACCCTCTCCAACATTGACATCCAGTCATACATTCAAGACATCTCCCAAAAGACATCCGCACGACTCCGCAAACTCCGCACAAAAAAATGATTCTTTCAATGAAAACATTTAAATATTATGCAACCCGCACATTCCTATTCAAAAGAGGCAATCCTTAATGTCAACTGTTACAGTCAGCAAAGACGTTCTTGAAGAACTCATCAAAAACAACATCACTCTCCAAAAAGTGAGCATCCAACTCGTCGATGGAGTCAAAAAAATGACTGAACGCACTGATAGACTCCTTGCGCTCTTTGAAGAAGCAGCGAAAAACATTGAACGCAGCGAAATGTCTGAACCATTATCAAAAAAACTTGAAGCCTTACTTGAACAGAACAAGATTATTGCACGAGGACTCGTATTAATTGAGAAATTCATCCGAGAAAAAACATCTGTCGGATTCAGCAGGGAAGAATACGAACCAAGAAAACTCCCCCGCATCTAACCCTTCTCATGAAATCACCAAAGAAAGACTCCTCTCCAGAACCCTCATCCCTAGAAAACCACCTCTTTGATGTTCCTGAACCTGAAAAACAACCACCACACACAACAGACGATTCTCTCCCTCATCACGAACAACCCCCCGCAGCTGCAGATCACTTCATTCCTCTTGATACGCACACACCAGCACAAGACATCGACACAAACATTCACTTCATCTATGATGAACTTAAAGGAACTCTTGACAAGGACATGCATGAAATACTCTTTCGCATCAATCATCCTCTTGTGGGAAAACACCTCCACATCTTGAACACGTTCGTGACGCAAGTCGCGTACGCGCTTGCGCAAAAACATAAACCCTCCCCTCATCAAACACAACAACCACTTCCTGAAGAACGAGCAGCTCCCCCAAGCCCTCTTCCTGTTTTTCAACAGCCACGCATCGAAAAAAGGCGCGTCATTCAACCCCCACGCATCATTACACCCCTGCCAGCATTCACCGCATCTGCACTCACTCCGGAAACACCTCCCTTACCTCCACAGCCTTCAATCACCGAAATCAAAATCATTCACGTCCCGCTCGTCATCGATGAAAATACTCATGCCGTTGTCGCACGCGCAGACATCGAAGGAAACAAGTACGCTGTTATTGAACCAACAATTGATCCTGTCATCACCAAACTCCTGATCGACATCAAACCCCAAATTACCAACCCTGCACTCCTCAAAAACGAGCGCGCCCTTTCCAAAATCATCACAAAAACAGCAAAAAAATTATCTGTCGACTACGACGATGAAGACTTTGCGATCATCCGCTACTACCTCAACAGAGACCTTCTTCACCTTGGCATTGTTCGCGCACTCATGAATGACAAGAAAATAACAAAAATCATCTGCGAAGGACAAGGCATACCCCTCTCTATTATCAGAGAAGACAAAAAGTTTATGACAACCATCACCTTTCCCGGGAAAGAAGAATTGAACACGTTCATTTTAGATGTCGCGCAAAAAACCTACCAAAAAGTCACTCTTGACGATCCTGTGCTTGACGCAACATACAAAGACTTCAGAATTCAAGGAACCTTAGGCACTGAAATTGTGCCCAGCAGATTCATCATGACTCGCCTCATTATCTAAGGAAATTCTGTTCTCCTCACCCACAACGGCAACACCACAAAATGATGCAAGAGATCAGAAAAGAGCAGTGACAATCCTATTACTAATACTATTTGATTAATAAACAGAAGCGATACTCCTGCTACCCCCACACCAATGTAACTGTGATGCACCCTCATTTTTTTCCTTTGCTGGAGTATCCTTTCCTTCTTCGACCCAAACTTTATCCGACACACCACTGTCATCACTTCAATAATCACTGTTACAATCAGCACCTCATTAAGCATCTTCCTCTTGTGCCTTTTTCTCTATATTAACTTTCCCTTCCATTGCTTCACACACCCACTTGATTGTTGCTTCAAAGGCACGCAATATTTTTGTTGATACTTTCTCCCTTGTTGCAAACCTTTTTACCAATATTGTCGTCATCCCATGCGCATTCCCAAAAAGTATGTCTGTTAATATCCTGTCTCCAATCAACACCGTCTTTTTCGGCACTACTGGCTGCACTCTCTCGATGTCTCTGAATAGTCCATTCCACGGCTTTTTATGCCTTGAAATGATAACCTTACACCCCACTAACCTCTCAATCTTTCGCGCTCTTGTTGCAATCGTCTTGCTGTTTGAGACGCACACACAGGTGTACTCTTTTGCTCTCTTCCTGACCCACTTGATAATCTTCTTCTTACTCGTTGTCGTTTCTGGAAAAACTAAGGTGTTATCCACGTCAAAAATAATGAGATTCTTCCCTTTCAACAACGCATCATCAATATCTACAATATCATCATACTCATAATCAGGCAACACTAAACCCCTCTTCATTTCCCTGAGTGCTGAAATTCTCCTATATAAACCTTCATTTTTTCTCCCACGTTACGTCCACGTCTTCCAAACGCCATGCAGGCTTGATATCAAGAGATTTTCCGCTCACACCTTTTTTTCCCTTCTTCCACTGTTGTATCCCCAGCTGTGCAATCATCACCCCATTATCACCCGCATACTTCACACCCACCAAAAAACACTTTGCTTTCCTTTCTTTACACATCATCTTCATCATTGCAGACAAGCGCTGATTTGCCGCGACACCCCCAATTAACAACAACTCCTTTTTTTGAGAGTACGCAAGAGCACGCTCGGCAACCTCAGTCATCATTGCAAACGCTGTTTCCTGAAACGAAAAACAGAGATCTTCCTTCTTCACTCCTTTTTTTACCAGACTTTCACACTTTGTGACCAATCCTGCAAAGGCAGTATCCATCCCCTTCACTGTATACGGTAATTCCACATACGCACCCTTTTTTGCTAACTCTTCAATCACCGGACCTGCTGGAAAAGGAATGCCCATACACCTGCCAAACTTATCCAACGCATTTCCCAACCCTACATCTAACGATTCTCCCATCACCCGATATCTTCCTCCCTCTAACGAAAGCATTTGCGTGTTTGCACCTGTCACCAGAATACACACAGGATCTTTTGCCCTTGTGATTGCCTTTCCAATCTCAATATGCGCACACAAATGATTCACTCCTATGACTGGCCTCTTCAGTCTTTGCCCAAGCGCCCTCGCAAACCGCAAACCCACAGACAACGAAGGCGACAATCCCGGACCTTGGGAGAAAGAAATAATATCAATATCTTCTTCACTTATCCCTGCCTCAGTAAGCGCACTTTGAAACAAGACATCTTTCACCTTCTCATGATGATTTGCAGCGTCTGTCGGAATAATGCCGCCTTTTTTTGGCTTCACTGTTGCACGCTGGTCTGCACATATGTTTCCCTTCTCATCCACAATGCCAATGCCATATGTGTGCGCAGTCGATTCAATCCCACAACATACCACACGAGAACCCATCTTTCCCTTACAGCTTCATCTTTTCCATTTTAATCTCGTCATACAACCGCATATACATCACATGATCCCTTGTATGACGCAACATTCTTACCTTGTCACACACTTTCGCAAAGAAATTAAACAACTTCTCCTCTGTTTTGTCCTCATCAACAACCCGAATCACGAAAATACTTCCCACCAAATCATCAACTTCACTCATCTCCAACTTGCACCTGCCCTTCACATCCTTGACAATCTCCCCACACAACTTCTCCGGATTCTCTATCTTCACCTTCTTATACATGTTTTCTTCTTGACCATCGCGGTTATACGACACCTTAATACTTGCCCCCCCATCTCGCGGCTCATAGCCCTCCATTCCTATTTCTGTAATGCGAATGTTCGTTTCCTTCATTTCTTCTTTCGAAACAAACCGAATTTATAACCTTTTTGCTGAAGAAACTCTTTTAAATTTCATTGTTCTCTCTTTTCAAGAAAAGAGGTTACCCATGACCAACACTGCCATCGCTGAAATCTTCAACACCATCGCAGACATCCTTGACATGCAACGCGTCCCCTGGAAGCCCGTGGCTTACCGCAAAGCAGCACGCATCATCCTCACGCTCGGCGAAGAACTGTCTGACACCTACATAAAGAGAGGAATTAACGGACTGAAAGAAATACCAGGCATTGGAGACGCGCTCGCGCACAAGATTATTGAATACATCACCATAGGACACATTCATGAATTTGAGAAACTCAAAGCAAGCATCCCCAAAGGATTATACGATCTGCTGCGAGTCCCCGGACTTGGACCAAAAAAGGCATGGACACTCTACACCACCTTAGGCATCAAAGACCTTTCTTCACTCAAAAAGGCAGCGCACACAGGAAAAATAAGCACGCTCCCAGGATTCGGCAAAAAAAGCGAACACGACATCCTTAAAGGCATCGGATTGGTTGCTCAAGGAAATGAACGACAACTCCTCGGCGTAGTCCTTCCCCTTGCACTCCACCTCGTCCACGTCCTCCGCGCACACCCTGCAGTTCAACGCGCTGAGATTGCAGGATCCCTCAGACGAATGAAAGAAACCATTCGCGACATTGACCTGCTTGTTGTTACAGATACACCAGAAAAGGTCATGAAGCATTTCACTTCACTTCCCCTTGTTACACGCATCCTTGCCCAAGGACCAACAAAAGCTTCTGTTGTCCTCCAAGAACATATCAATTGCGATCTTCGCGCCCTTCCTGCCCCAAGCTTCGGCGCGGGACTCCTCTACTTCAGCGGAAGCAAAGACCACAACATCCTCCTGCGCAACATCGCCATCAAAAAAGGATACAAACTCAATGAATATGGGCTCTATAAAGGAACGAAACCTGTTGCCGGAGCAACCGAACAATCCATTTACACAAAACTTGGCTTGCAGTACATCCCCCCAGAACTCCGCGAAGACCCTGCATCCATCACCCTTGCACGCACACACACCATACCTTCACTCATCCCTTACAATTCTATCAAAGGAGACCTCCACGTCCACACCACCTGGAGTGACGGTGCGCACAGCACAGAAGACATGATCAGAGCGGCCCAACAGATAGGCTACCAATACGTTGCCATCACCGACCATAGCAAAAGCTTACACGTCGCACACGGCCTTGATACAAAAAGACTATTACAGCACATCGAAGAAATTGAAACACTGCAAAAGAAATTTTCAATCACCATCCTTACCGGATCAGAAGTAGACATTCTTCCTGACGGCAGCTTAGACTACGATGATACACTTCTTGACAAACTTGACATTGTTATTGCAAGCGTCCACTCCCGATTCAAAGCATCACCAGAAGCCATGACAAAACGCATCACCACTGCACTCGAAAATTCACACGTCACCATCCTTGGACACCCCACTGGCAGACTCATCAACAAACGAGAGCCCTACCTTTTTGACACTGACGCTGTATTTGCAGCAGCAAAAAAGAACAAGGTTGCCATTGAAATAAACAGCTCACCTGATCGCCTTGACCTGAAAGATAGTCATGTAAAGCTTGCAGTCAAAAAAGGCGTCAAGCTTTGCATCAACACAGACAGCCACGCAACTGATCACTTTCCCTTTATCATGTATGGCATTGCACAAGCACGTAGAGGATGGGCAACAACACGAGATGTGATCAACACGCTTCCTCTTGCCAAACTTCTCCATTTCATCAGGAAATCATAACACTTCCCCAGCCAAAGACTTTAAATATTCTCACCCCTCCTTTTACCTATGGTTCACTCGCGCCGCCAGAGACGAACACATCGTTCCTCTCTCCATTTCCACTACAGTAAGCCTTTTGTCATCCTTGCCATCGGCATCTTCAGCATTGCTGTCTTTGTTTCCATTACCCCTTCTACACATTCACCTGCCTCACTTACAGGCATGCAAGTCCGCCTCGGTCAACGCGTGAGCGCATCCACTGGAGAATCATTCCAAGGCACCAACATCTACCAAAAAAACACTGCTTTTTACCTCTGCAATGTTAACAGGGCAGGAGGAGACTTTCGCGGGACCATCCAGCAAGGAGACGTTGTCGATAAAGTACTCTTTTTCCGACCCGTTGCAACACTCGACGATTTGTGCTTCACCAAGAAAGTCTTTCCCTACATCACCTGCCAAAAACATGCACCTGACAACGACCTTATCAGATGGAGCATCACCGCACACACCTACTGTGGAGATGAAGCTATAGACTGCGCCGTTGCACTCATCGAAGACAAACAACCCATATGCGCTGTTATCATTCCAGAAACTCAAGAAACACCTTCCCAACCATGAAACAAAACCTGATCATCATTCTTGCCATTTCCATCCTTTTCATAGGATTCATGACACTCATTAACCAGGGAAATAATATCACCGGACATTTTGTCGCGAAAGCGAGCACTGGCAAATTTATTAATACTCCTCTCATTCCTAAAGAAATACCCGCAGTCAGCTTCATTTTTCTCCCCCGAAACATTATCAACAGAAAAGACCGAGGACTTTCCTTCACTGTAGTCCCTTCACCTAAAGGTTATGCAGACCTAATTCGCGTCGACCAATGCGCAACAGACACTTCCCAATCAATCTTCGCAGCACCCTCTCAATTCCCCACAACATGCACTGTTCTTCGCACGATCCAAGCCATCAAAGTTTGTGAACCTCTCTGTACTGACCCAAGAAAATGCAACCACCTCTGTACGAGCACCAAAGAGTATCGACTCAGCGTCCGCTCCTACAAGCCAAACAATTATTACCAACTCGTCCTTACTGACGGATCAGGCAAGCAAACTTCAGCAATCTTCAAAGTCACGTAACTTTCCAAATCATACATATTATATCATGAATATATATAAATTATTATATATTTAGAAATGTTATTCATTTCCTATCTTATTTGGAGAACTCTGCACATGCAAGACACCACATTAGAATTATCGGATCATGGAAGCGTTCCTGCTGCACTCGTTGCACCAGCTCCACTTCAACTCGATTCCTGCGTTGCAGCTTTATTCAACAACGCTGACCTTGAAGAAGTTGCTTACTGGGAAGAACGTTTAACTTCCTCTGTTCATTCAAACACTCCTCTTCCAGAATCCGCAGCACTTCCTGTTGCACCTGGATTAAGCTGGAACAGATATAAAACACAACAGCCTTTGCCTGTCGCACCAGGATTAAGTTGGGATCGATATCATTACGGTCGTACTGACCAATAATATCATTTCTTTGTCATAATCTCAATCACATCACGATGCTTCAAGATGTGATCTTTCCCCACTGCACGCTTTGTCTTTACGTCAACAGCCTTGACAAAATTATTCCCAATATCTGAATGAATGCGGAATGCAAAATCAAGCGCAGTCGCACCCTGCGGCAACAAAAAACAATCAGGCAACACATTCCCATCCTTATCCTCTAACTTATTCACCCCACCTGGAAAAATTGCAATATATTTCAACACGTCAAACACTGCAATGTTCAAACACTCCTGAACTCCTGTTGACCCACATTTTCCCAGCACATTATCCTTAATATACTGCAGCGCATCTGCCTGCACCTTCGGAAGACTTTTCTTCATCTCGAATGCACCACTCCCTGGTATGTACTGAATGAGCTCCTTCTTCGTCGCCTCGCGCAAGGCAAGCTCAGCATCCGCGGCAACCGGGATGATCTTCAGCTGCGGAAACTGCTTTTGCAAGCGCTTCACATTTTCTTCAGCTTCCGGAATGTCCACCTTGTTTGCAGCAATAATCATCGGCTTTGACGTCCTCCTCAATGCAGATGCTATTTCTTCCATCACCTTACTGCTCCATTCACTAATTTTCTCCGGAAGCTTTGCAACAACTGCCTTCACCATCTCCTCAGTCACCTTCATCCCAGATAACTGCTGCGTTATCACCTTTACTGCATCCTCTTTCAAATGAATCCTCTGCTTCGCCTTATCCCAGCTTCTTTGCAGCACTTGTGCATACCACATATCCAATTCATACTCCAAAAACTTGATATCCTCTGCAGGGTCTCTCGCATTCGTTGCTGTTGGCTCCCCCCTCTCATTCGTTGCACCCGCAGCATCAATCACTTCAATCAAGACGTCTGCCTGATTCAAATCAGACAAAAATTGGTTGCCCAAACCCTTGCCTGCATGCGCACCCGGAACCAACCCTGCAACATCTATTAATTGCACCGGCACAAAACGATTATGATCCACACAAAAACCCTCCCGAGGATTGCACTGCGTGCGAAACTCTTTATCCACACACTCCACATTCACATACGCAACCCCTGTGTTTGGCTTAATCGTTGCAAAAGGGTAATTCGCAATATAAGTATCTGCCAAGGTTGCTGCCTTGAAAAAGGTAGACTTCCCCACATTCGCCTTTCCGCAAATTCCGACAATCATACTCTCTTCTTTTTTTGAATCATTAAAAAGCCTTTTGTTCCCATACGAAGGTTTAAATACGACGAAACGCATCTGTTTCCATCAACAGAGGTGCATTTCCATTGGTTAAAGACAACCTTATCATCCTCATCAGCCTCATCATCATCTTCCTCGGATTCTTTTCAGCATCACTCTCCTATGTCGGCTACCAAGTCTTGCAACCCTGCGTTGACTCAGATGGTCTTAACCCGCTGTTTAAAGGGACAGTACGCACTGGATTCAATGATGTGGAAGACACGTGCGTTTCTGACGAGCCATTAGTCCAAGAATTCCTCTGCGAAAACAACAACCTCATCTTTCAATTCATCACCTGCAGCGGGAGCTGCGAGGATGGCGCTTGCATTCCTGCACCTCTCACCCAACAGCCTAGCCAGCCTTCTGCCCTTGACGGAGCAGTTGAAACGTTCTCCATCAGCACCACAAATGACCAGCTCGAAATCAACGAGCGCATCGGAGATGTAGTGAACAGCCTCACTAATGAAGACTTGGAAGCACTTGATGACGGCACTGTCTCCAATGCAAGAGGAAGCAGTGAGTATTCACAAATCATTCGATTTAACAACAACCTCAACAGCGGCAAAGCCATCCTTGGAGAAAATGAGGACAATGATGTAGGACATTACCTCCTCTTTGATGAAGACATCTTTGAGTATGAATTGCTTTTCTCAGGACCGTTCGAAAGCGAGATTGACGGAAGCAATATTGATGATTATGAAGGGGAAGACATTAACATGCTTGGCAGCGTCTACCAAATCACTGAAGCACGAAAAAATGGCAACACCATCAGCATGTCTTTTGTCGGCGGAGAATTTTCTGACATCCTTGAAGAGGGAGAAGCAAAACAATACACTGTCAATGGACAACCATACACTGTGGAAATATTTATCATCGATGATAACGCACGCGAAGCAACCTTTGAAGTGAACGGAGAACTCACGAACCAACTCGAACAAGGACAATCTGATATTGTTGATGGCATCAGAATTGGCGTGCTCCGCGTCTTCCTCAGAGAATCAGGCGACGGCAAAGACTTAGTTGAATTCTTCATCGGATCAAAGGAAATCACCTTTAGTGATGACGCTTCTGACGATTCCTTCTCCTCAGACGTCATGGTGAATGGAGAAACCATAGACAAGGGATCTGTCAAAATCAAAGGAAGCACATCCGGCAACGTGTTTCGCATGAATAGCATCACCTACAAACTTGAAGCAGACGGCATTGATGGACCTGATGTGTATGTTCCTGTAGGGGAACGCTTGAGCAATTACCTTGACGAACCTGAAGGACTGCTGTTCGACTGGGACATTGTGTATGGAGGAGAGGGAAGCGACGACACTGAACCCACACTCATCACCTTTGACCCCTCTGGCGATAGCCAATACCAGCTCCGCTTCGCCAACCAAAGAGGCGATTCGTACATTGTTGACCTTGTAACAAATGATGGCGGCAACCTCGTGCTTGGAGACGGGTCTGACGCGCTCCATTTCATTGAAGGAACAAGCACCAGCAACTTCATCATCGGAGAAAATGATTACTTCATCGTGACTGATGACAATGACCGAAGCGGAAGAACACACATCCTCAGATATGAAAGCGTTGATGCAGAAGATAACCAACTTTCCTTTGATGACATTGCTCAAGGTTCAATCGCTGTGAACTACCAAGGCACTGAAGGCATAGACGCAGCAGGAGACTTGATCATTGGAGGAACAACCTACCGCGTGTTTGTTGGTGCAGCACCTGACTACAGCCTTGCCATTGACATGGACAACGATGGCGACGTTGATGGGAGTGAAGTCAAGCTTGTCACCCAAGGAGGAGCCATCTTCGACCTTGGCAGCAGCATCACTCCTGGAGGAACATTCGCCATCACCTTAACAACTGAAGCAGAACAGTTTGACGGAAGTAGCGGAGATGAAGTCATTACCCTTTCCCTTGTGCGCAATGGGGATGAAGTAGACATTGACATTCCCAGTCAAAGCTCCTTGACCATTGAAACTGATGATGACTTAACCGTTGCACTCAGCGATTATGGCGTGCGACTTGAAAAAGATGATGACAATCCGGACACACTTGACATTTATTATCCCCTTGGTCAAGCATTTGCTGATGTGATTGTGGCCATCACCAGTGGAACATCTTCCATCCTTAATATTCCCCAAAGCACTCTTCTTGATGACTGCGGGAATACTATATGTGATATTGATGAAGGATGGGAAACATGTGCACAAGACTGCGATGCGCCTGCAGCACTCCCTGTGTGCGGAGATAACGATTGCGATGCAGGAGAAGACATTACTAATTGCCCTGCCGACTGCACACCTCCCGGACCTGTCTGCGGGAATGGACAATGCGAAACTGGAGAAAATTCTCTTACGTGCAGCCAAGACTGCCAACCTGTAATAGAACAGCCTACACCTCCCCAAGGATTCTGGACACGATTTTGGGAGTGGCTGAAAGGGTTGTTTAGCTAAAGAGTTTTACTCTTCTTGTAATATGCGTGTTCCTTTTTCTACTTTATATATAGGTACAGCATGCAATGCATCTCCATTCTCATCAAATAGAGGTAACCCTTGAAGATATTGCCGAATTATATTAGTCTCTGTTGTCCCTGTTTCTTCATACGCTTCAGCTAATATTTTAAGAGCTGCATATGCGGTATCTGCAGATACTCCTGGTTTTTTTCCATATTCTTTCTTGTATTTTTCAATAAATTCTTTATCTTGCGCACGTAAACTAATCATATATGATCCATCCGCATCTTCGACAGATACTAATCCTAAATCAAGTGCGTCATTTAACGAACCTTCACTGCTTAGAATAATTGCTTTAAACCCTTGTTCCTTCATACGCTTAACAATATTTGCTGCATCATTATAACCAACTGCTAAGAAGACTGCATCAGGTTGAAGTACTTTCGCTTTGCTAATTTCTGAACGGAAATCATTATTGTCTATATTGACTCCAACAAAATCTTCAATAAGTTTTCCTCTGTTTTTCTCCAAAAGCTCTTCAAGATTTGTCTTGTGCGAAAAAGCCCATGGACCATTGTTCCTAAAGATGACTGCTGTCTTGATACTCTCTTTTTTTACTATCGGTTCGAATTTACTCACCTGATAATGGATAGAAGGCCATGTTCTAAATAACTGAGGACTCAATCTTGAATCTTTTTTTGTGTTCCCTGTTGATGGGTTTATAATAAGCAAATTTGCATCTTCAACAATAGGAACAATTGGCTCTAAAGATAAATCCCATGTCCCTCCAATAATGGCATCAACATTATCAACACTTATGAACTTATTCACTATAGTTACTGCTGTTTTTCCATCGGTGGCATCATCTTCATAAATTACCTTGAGAGGTCTTCCTTTTACTCCACCAGCTTCATTTATTTCTTTTACTGCAAGTTCAATCCCATTTCGAGAGTTCTCCCCATATACTGAACCAAATCCAGTTATGCTTAGCACTGCTCCTATTTTTATAGGCTCTTTTACCGCGTCTTTTCTGTTGCATCCTTCTATTAACATTATGCCTATTATTACAATTATGATTAATGCTATTTTTATTGTTCTTTGTTTTTGTCTGTTCATTTTTATCATTTCCTTTTTATTACTCACTAATTAGTAGTTAAATAATATTTAAATATTAGGTTACCCTATAGGGGGACTATGAATGACAACATCCTTAGAGAAATTGGACTCTCAGAATCAGAAAAAAACGTATATCTCGCACTCCTCGAATTAGGAGACTCAACACGGGGGGCTATTGTTTATACATCAGGCGTTGCTGGTTCTAAAGTATACGAGCTCCTGGAAAAATTGCAAGAAAAAGGACTTGTTTCTATTTACATTAGAGATAAAGTAAAACACTTCAAACCAACAAACCCAAAACAAATCCTTACCTATCTTCACGAGAAAAAAGAACACATCACAACTGTAGAAAAACAAGCACAGTCCATTCTCCCTCATTTGTTAGACACATTCTACTCTTCAAAAGAAGAGAGAGAAGTTGAAATGTTAACTGGATTAAAAGGACTGGAAATTATGTTCAGAGAACAAGTAGACCTCCTCAAACCAGGAGAAACCTGTTATGTGATTGGAGGAACTATCGGAAGTAATGAAGAAGCAGCAGTACTTGCATTCTTTGTTCGCGTCCATGATTGGAGACAACAAAAGGGCATCAAAACAAAAATGCTTTATAATATTGATCAACGAGACGTCATCAGAAAACTCTACTCTTCAAAAAAATATAAAGGAACAACAACACGCTTTATTGAACATACATCTCCTGTTGCGATTAACGTCCATAAAGACAGAACAATTATCATTATCTTTGGCAAAAAAATAACTTCTATTTACATTAAATCACAAGACATCGCAACCAGTTTCATAGAATACTTCAACATTCTCTGGAAACAATCACAACCCTAACGCGTGAGCGCAGCGAACTCACAACCTTTAAAAAGAACTCACCTCCTTTTTATATCCATGGGCCGGTAGCTCAGCCTGGTTGGAGCACTAGTCTTATACGACACTTCCTCACCCACGTGAGAGGAAGAACAGCTCTAAGACAGCTAGTGGTCGACGGTTCAAATCCGTCCCGGCCCAGATTTATTGATTTTGTGAAAATATTATTCCTTCTCCCGAAAATATTTTCTTTTTTGCGTATAACACTTTATTAACCTCTTTTTCCATCTTTTTTTATGCAAGTCTATGAAAGAGATTCAGCAATTGCTACCACCCTTACCGCAATAGTAACTATTATAGGAACTGCTGCAGCATTAGGATATTATCTCTCAATTACCAAATACAACTCTCCTGAAGGATTTACAGGACTCTTGGGAGGATACATTTTTATACTCGTCTTCTTTTTCTATTATCTTCATAGGAGGTATGAATATGTCATCAAAAATTAAAGATGTTATCTTATTTGCATTAGTAATCATTGCAATCCTTTTGTTTTTGTATGCAATCTTCACTGGTAACAAATAATCAAGAAAATGCTTTTTCTTTAAACCTGTGCTTTTCAAATAGGTTATCTATTTTCTTTCCTACTTCATGATCAAGATTGACTTTACATAGATCTGCGAGAATTAGAGACTCCAAAATAACATCGACAATCTCCTCTCGTAAATTTTCCTCGTCAAACAAGTCTGGCCTGAGTTTTTTGTTAAACAACTGCTGCGCCACTTCTCCGAGCTCTTCTGTTAAATGGATATATGCTATCTCTGGAGTGTACTCAACACCCTTTGCTCGCGCTCGTTGTTCGGCAAAATGCACAATTCTTTCTTGAACCTTCTTCATTTCCATCTTTCTTCTTTTTATAACTAGAACCCAATGGTCAAATCAACCATCTTCTTTCTGATTTCCATGAACTCCTTCACAATATCAGAATTTGAAATGATTCCTATCAACTGATTCGCTTCATCAGTCACCACTAATCTTTTCACCCCATTCACCTTCATCAAACGCACTGCATCTGTTAATGAGTCATTTGGAAAGACGCTCACAATCTTTTTTGTCATGATATCCTCAACTCTTGCACGCCGTGCATCCAAATCTTTTCCAATCACCCTTCTTAAGATATCCCTATCCGTCACCACACCCTGCAATATTTTTGAATAATTATCTTCAACCACAACAAGCATTCCCAGATCATGCTTCCCCATGCGTGCAGCAATATCCTTCACTGTCTCTTCAGGAATACATGTAATCACATTCCTCGTCATAACCTCTTTTACTTTCATCGTTTCCTCTTCTTGCTCTTTAATCTTTAAATAGTTACTGGTTTCCCTCTGCATAACCTTTATAAAATACAATCCGTCAGAAAACGTTCAAAGCTCCTGTCGTCTAGTCCGGTCTAGGACATGGGATTTTCGATCCCAGAACACGGGTTCAAATCCCGTCAGGAGCGGTTCTTATCATAACTCTTAAATACAACCCTTCCTTTTCTTTTTCTATGGGGGCACTTCGTACACCTATTCATTCTATCCTATTTGTTCTCTTCTTTATTTTTGGAACTTCTCTTGTTACTGCTGCTCCTGTTGCCTATTGGCCATTTGATGAAGGGAATGGAACAACAGTTCTTGATGCTAGTGGAAACGGGAATACAGGAACTTTTCAAGGAAGTCCTACATGGACTAGCGATAGCATCTCTGGATACGCTTTGCAGTTTGATGGGATTGATGACAAAATTTTTGTTCCTTATTCACCTTTCTTACAGTTACCAACTTTATCTATTAGTGCATGGATAAAAAGAGATTCTTCTACTGACGGAACAATTATATCTCGTAATGGGCCTTATTATCTTCAAATTTATAATAATAAACTTCGTGGGGGAGTTTTTTCGGGAAGTGGTTCTACATGGACTGATCTTAATGGAACAACAACTTTACAAGTAGGTGTTTGGTATCATGTTGGAATGACCTATGATGGAAATATTTTGAAACTTTTTGTTAATGGACAAGAAGAAACATCTGCTCAAAATGTCCCTATAAGCTCTTCTAATAGTCAGAATCTTTACATTGCTTGGGGTGAACCTGGTCAAAATTATCATTTTCATGGTATCATTGATGAAATTATTATAACAAATGATCCTCAACTTTCAGTAATACCTTTCTTAAACGTAACCAATATTGGAGGAGGAAGTGGCACTCCCCTATCTCATGTTTTCGGAGATCTTTTTGAAACACAATTTAGTTTCCAACCTAATTCGAACTTCTTCAACCTTTCATCTCTTCCCCCAGAAACTGTTGTTGGAACTTTAACCACATCAACTTCACGATTTGCTGGAACAAACTTTGTCATTCGCTATTACGGAGACATTATTAATTACAACACACCAGTTTATTATAACTTTCCTGTCCTTCCTTTAACACAACCACTCCTCTTTGGAATCTTACACTTCAACTTAACTAGCTCTCCTTACCAAGATGCTGATACAAATGGTGTTGTTACTATTGACATTCCCAAATCAGTCCTTGGAGCAACGTTTTACATTCAAGGAGTCGCGTGGAATGGCAATGAACTTCTCTTAAGCAATGGATATAGCATGACTCTTCCTCTAGGCATATAATTTTAACCTTCACAGACTTTTGATGTTGTTACATGCCTCTTCAGTTCCATAGGATACGTCAAGACCTATTCCCATTTACACCTCTTATTGGAATGAAAGAATAAACGAGGCAATCTTATTAAGTAAAGTATTTAAGCAAACAGTCACTGCAACAAAAACATCCAATCCATTACAGACAGCCTCCACCACAAAAACAGTTACCTTCATCTCTGCAAATCCACTCATATTTGGTCCGTATGGCGTGAGCTCATGCATCGATAACGATCCTCTTCCCTTTACCATTCAAAATTTAGGAGCAAACTTCCTCACTCCACCCTCTTCCAGCGGCGCAAACGGCGTATTAAATCCTCCAATTCCTGGACTCCCGACCTCTTTATTCGTGCCTGATATCTGTTACGGGACGAGCTTCCCGCTCTTTATGGCAACTGATGTTGTTTGCGGGAGCGATACTGGCATTCCAGGAATCCAAAACAATATTTATATTATAGTCAAAGATTGTCGCTATGTTATGAACTCTCATTTTGCTAGTTGTACACTAGGACAATGCGTCTAGACATACTTATATCTTACCGCATCCTTAGAGTAGGAGATAATGGATTAGCACATGCAGATTTTGATAACTCTGGTATTGCCTAATTTATTTTCGTGCTCTCCTCTTTTCTTTAATCACGAGGAAATATCCTGCAACAATAATAACAAGAACAATGAATGAAACAAGAATAAGTGGTTTTGCACCTCCTTTTTCTTTTATCTTATTTTCAGAATTTTTCTTCACTTTTTCTGATTTTTCAGTTTCTTCTTTCTTCAGTGGAGATGATAAGAGTGCTAAACTAATGTCTGCGGTATTTTGGAATTCTTTATGATAGGTAACACTCAAATCATTAATACCATCTTTGTTGAGATCAATTAACTTCATTTCTCCTTTTTTGATAGTGACATCCATCGGAGTTGACTGTAAGGTTATGATAAGTTCATTGTCACTAATCTCTTTTACAGTGAGTGTATGCTCTTCTCCATTTATACTCATTTTTAGACTTGCACCTTTTCCAACAAGCCTGCTTACCCCATTAACTGTTATGGTACCAACATCATTGATACCTTCCTTCACCTTTATTTTACTAATAGGATTGGAGAATCCTTTAATGCCTGCACTTCCCCCTTCATTTATTATAGCTCTTTGTGTTTTAAACGTTGCATTTGACTGATTAGAATTACCGGCTGTGTCTTCTACTGTGCAATATACGAGGAAATCTCCCAATTCTCGTGTTTCTTCACCCACTAAATCAAATTCCAATGTTGAAGAAGATGAACCCGTGTTCAAATTGATTGATTTAGTACTCAAAGAACCTCCAGGAGGTTGCACTTCAAAAATAGTTTTATTAAACTCAGCAGCATCACTTCTCGTGCAACGAAGAGTGACTGTTTCTCCATACTCAAAGGTTGTCTGCACATTGTCATTACTATTATGGAATTCTAAACTAACACTTGGTGCAATTGAATCTAATGTGAATGTGTTATTATCTGAAAATCCGATATTGCTTGCAGAATCTGTACACTGTACATTCCATATATGGGTGCCATCAACTATACTATTTTCAAAAGTAGTGACTGTGTCATTTGCTATGTCCGTAGTACTGTTGATAATGTCCCCTCCGCTCGTATTTGTTGGATCTAATGTTAAATTACATGACTCTATTGTGGCGTAAACATTGCTCACTGTAGTAAAATTAAAAGTGACTACAGACGTATTTATTGTTGAAGCATTTAAAGGTTGATCTAGAGTTATAGTTGGAGCACTTGTTGAAACAGTAAAACTAAAAGTAGAAGAACTATTTGTATTTCCAGCATCATCAACACAAGTAACATTCCAATCATGCGCCCCATCAGTAAACCCTCCCAATGTGAAATTTGTGTCAGTTCCATTCGTACTTTCAACATCGGATTGGTTCACAACAGAATCTATAGTAAGATTACATAACAAAGAGGAGTCAATATTATCAAACACTGTCCAATTAAAGTCAAAAGAGGTGCTTGAACTGTTTGCTCCGTCAGCAGGATTATTTAATGTAACAGATGAAGGTGTACTACTATCAACAGTTAATGTCTGGTTATCAGACTGGTTGCTGAGACTGACTGAATCAAGGCAGAGTATATTCCATGTGTGGATTCCTTCTTCTATCGTGTTAATAAATGTCATTTCCGTCCCATTAGGTACAGTGGTTGAAGAATTAATGACTTCTCCTCCACTCGTATTTGTCGGATCTAATGTTAAATTACAATCCAGAATAGAGGCAACCGTATCAGTGGCGGTAAAATTGAATGTGATCAGCTGAGTAGAAGAGTTCGTCACATTTTCTGGTGCATTCAACGTTAAAGTATCTGGTGCATTATTATCAATAGTGATATTCTCGTTCGTATCTATAGATGAATTTACATCAGTTCCAGTCTCGTTGAAAAAACTTACATTTGCCAAAAGTGTAAAATTTGTTCCTTCACCAGTCCCTGCTGTAGTAGTATCCCAATTAAATGTATACTCAGTAAGATTTTGCGTATCGTTCGTCCCAATAGTCTGAAATTCGCCTGTCCCATTATCAAAAGAAAAGATAACTTCAGTAACATTACTTCCTTCGACGACGTTGCTGATCGTCACCTGAATGACGTTAGTACCTGTGATATTTGCGTAGTCTGCAGGAGAATCGATTGTTATTGTACCAGCATCAAAAGAGTACACTACATAGGCAAATAGCAAAAAAGCTATAACTATAAATATATTGAATGGCCACCTTTTATGCAATTCGTATCACCACTCTAAAACTTCTTTTTTGAAATATTTAAACTTTCCTATTCTTTTTTTATTATTCCATTAAAGAAAACTAGATCTATTCTTCATTCATACCGCAATGCATCCACCGGGTTTAATTTAGATGCTTGATATGACGGAATAAACCCAGAAAGAATTCCCACCACACCTGCAAAGAGAATGCTCCCAATTACTAACTCTGCTGTAAACACCGGAGTTAACACTGCATACCCTGCCTCAGCCACCATCTTTCCCGCAAACTTTGCAATAATATATCCCAAGAGCACGCCCATACATCCCCCTATAATTCCCAATACTCCTGACTCTGCCACAAAAATAAACAAGATATCACGATTTCTTGCTCCAATAGCCTTCATCACCCCAATCTCCTTTGTCCGCTCAAGCACTGCAGTATATGTTGTGTTTGTCATGTTCACAGCGGCAACGAAAATAGAAATCAACGCAATTAAAACAACCACTCCAGTAATGACAGACAACACTGTCGAAAAGGTTGCAATAATCTCATCGAAGGTCTGCACAAAAAAATCCTCTGCCCCTTCCTTCTGATGGCGATGATCACGCAACTCTTCCTTCACCTCTTTTGCAAGCTTTTTTGCATCCACTCCCTGCTGCGTCCGCGCTAAAATCCAATAGAAATTATTTGCATGAAACAACTGCTCTGCAGCATCCGCAGGCACGTAGATATTTGCATCATCACTCGGATTGCCTACCTCCTCATAAAATCCCTGCACCTTCATTTCAATTCCATTCACCACTATTTTATCACGTAGCCGCACGGGCTTTTCAAATATTTTATCCTTTTCTTTGTAATTATATCCTAACACCACCTCAGACTTTTCATTTCCCCGCAACGGCCTGCCTTCTGCAATATCTAATGCATACACCTCTTCAATCAATTCCCGATGCTCTTGAATATCAGAGCCAATAATATACCCATATTTCACCTGATCATTAAACTTCACCTCACCACTCAGCACATACATTCCCGTTGCCTCTGCAACGCCATGCACCCTTTCTATTGCCTTCACATCATCCTCATCCAGCGCCACATCTGTCTCCAAACTCGGAGGACCAAACCCAAAACCCTTTGGCTGCACAATTAGTTTATCGTCGCCCATCTTCTCTGCAATCTCCTGCATATATCCTTGAATACCTTGACCAAAGGAAATCAACGCAGTAATGGCAGCGATTCCTATCACAATAGAAAGGACTGTTAACCAACTTCTTAGCTTCCGCTTTCTCACATTCTCTACTGCGTACTTCACTAATCCTGTTTTCATTTCACTGCCCTCAACGCATCAATTGGCTTTAACAATGAGGCACGATATGCAGGCAACACCCCTGAAACAACACCAATCACAAACGAAAAGAGCAAGGCACCTCCAATCATGCTTGCCTTTATCTCTGCACCAATCAAATCACTATTCAACGCACTCCTTCCCAGAGCAGACAAGCCATATGCCAACCCCATACCAATAATGATTCCTGCAATACCTCCAAGCAAGCCAATCATCCCCGCTTCCATAAAAAACATCATAAAAATGTCGCGATTTTTTGCACCGATTGCTTTCATCACCCCAATCTCCTTTGTCCGCTCAAGCACTGAGGTGTACATTGTATTCATAATACCCAAACCGCCAACAACAATGGAAATGGCAGCAATCACATACACAAACATCTGCACTGCAAAGACAGCAGCATCCACATCCTGCAACTGCTGTTGTGATGTTTCCACAGTAAAATCCTCTTCTCCTTTCTTCACATCCCTTTCTCTTCGCAACACATTCTCAATCTTTTCGCTCACACTCTTCACATCTGCTCCTGGATCTGCACGTACTGCAATAAGATCAATATCATTGTCATTCTCAAACACCTCACGCATCACATCCTCATTCATTAAAACAACATGATCCACAATAAAACTTCCCTTCTTCTTTAACGTTCCAATCACATCAAACTCCTTTCCCCCGATAACAACTCTTTCCCCTGTGGTAATTGCTTTTCCAAAATGCTCCCCGCTTGCATAACTACTCCCCACAACAACCTTTAGCCTATCCTTATCCTTCAACATTCTTCCCTTATCCATCTCAAAACTTGCAATCTTCAACAATTCATCTCTCTTTTCTCCTGCAGGAACACTGCCTGCGAATGTTGCATCCACACCCCCATTAAAACGTAGTGTGATACTTTCAATCAACCGCGGAATCGCAACATCAACACCTGCAACGTGCTCAATTTTTTCAATGTATTTTTCTTTCAACGGATTCACCACTCCCGCACCTGGAGGGCCTGCATGCAAGCCAGAAGCTTGCACCGTAATAATATCCACATTCAAAATATTAAACTGGCCAATCACCGCAGCTCGTAGTCCTTCACCTAAACCGATTAACGAGACAACAGCAGCTATACCAATTAACACACCAACCATTGTGAGCCAGCTTCTCAGCTTTCTCTTTCGCAACGAGCGAACTGCCAGCCTCCCATACTCACCCATCATCTTTTTCTAAACTTCCGAATCGCTAGGATTGCAAGAAGGCCCAGCACAATAATTACTGCTATTATCGGCCACGAACTTTTTTTCACCAACCCTATTTTCTTCGCTTCGTCCATGCTCAGCAAATTTAATACCAACTCTGTCTTGTCTTCATACTGATAGTCATTCACCTCATACCTCAACAAGACAGGCATGCGCACCTGCTTCACCTCTTCACTCACAAACACAGAAAAATCCTCAGATTCTGTATCATCTGCATCCAAATTTCCCAAGTACACATAATTGCTTGTTGACAATAACTTATAATCTGCTGATGCTGTTAATTCAAGTTCTAATGCTTCTACATCATAACCACCTGCATTCGCAATCTCTATTGAAACCTTTCCTGCAGACCCTGCAGTCACAATATCAGATGACACAATATACGGCACAAGCTTCACCTTCTCATTCTCCACATCAACAAAAAACTGCTCGTCATAAATCCACTCTGTTTCTCCTTGATACATCTTCACCTTTAGCACGTGATCACCATCACTTGCCTTTTGATCCACTAACAATTTGAAATCCACAATGATTTCATCACCCCCAAACTGGCTTCCTGTCAACCTTCCCAGGTTTTTCTTTTGCACACCAGAATAGAGCGAAAAAGGATACTCCGGAAGAATCTCCACTGCAACCTCATCTCGCGTATCCTCCCAAAAATTTTCCACCTTAAACCGAACCTCAACCACGTCCCCAGCCCGAACAGGATCCGGATCTTGATTGACAAAGGTTGTCACCACACCCTGCGCGAGCACCATCTGACACATTATAATACTTAGGATTCCTAGAAACACGATTTTTCTCATCTCATTTCACCTCTTTCTCCTTTTCAATCATCCCATCCTTTAAGTAGATTACTCTTTCCGCATGTCGCACTAAGCTCACGTCATGCGTCACCAAAATAACTGTTTTCTTCTCCTTCTGATGAATCTCCGCAAGAATCTTCATCACCTCTGCACCTGTCTTGCTATCCAAGTTTCCTGTCGGCTCATCTGCAAGAATAATCTCTGGCTTATTACTCAACGCGCGCGCAATCGCAACCCTCTGGCTTTGACCGCCAGACAATTCAGAAGGCTTATGCTGCATCCGGTCTGATAATCCTAGCCTTGTCAGCACTTCCTTTGACCGCGCATTTCTTTCTTGGGATGATGATCCTTGAAACACCATGGGAAGCATGACATTTTCTGCAGCAGACAATGTCGGAATCAAATTAAACTGCTGAAACACAAACCCAATGGTTCTGCCCCGCAACTGCGCAAGCTCTGACTCCTGCATTCGTGTCACATCATGACCCTTCAATAAGACGTGACCTTTTGAAGGAATATCCAAGCAGCCAATCATATTCATTATCGTGCTCTTGCCCGAGCCGCTTGGACCGACCACAACCACAAACTCTCCTTTCTTAATATGCATCGACACGCCCCGCAAAGCATGCACATCATCCTTCCCCATTCGATATGTTTTCCACACCTCTTTTAACTCAATCACTTTTTCCATGATTTACCATCCTTTCTTAATCATCTGACACAATTCTGGAATATCTTTTACTTTCACTTGCGGAAACCACACCTTCTCTGGATAAATAACGACGGTTGTACCCTCATCATTACAAAAACCTAAACATCCTGTCTTTGTCACCCACACTTGTGTTGTTAAATTATTCATCATGACAAACTCTTTTACTTTCTGAAAAATTTCCATTCCTCCCACGTTCGCACAGCATGATTTATTTTCCCTTGTGTTGCAACACACTAATACGTGCTTCTTGTATGTTGGAAATACTTGCTCCATCATCACCTTGGAATAATGTTCTTTTCTTAAATCTTCTTGTCACTCTCTCGAATCTCCACCCATGCAACTTTTCCTTTCTCCACAAGATGCTTAATCTTTATTTGCGTTGCAGACAATTTTGCATTCCCTGTTTTAAATTCCACAAAGACGACCTTGTCCTCTTCGAAACTTATTCCATCAATCGGCGTCCCAAAAAACCTGAAATTCCTCGGATCATAGGGATAGTTTTCCATAAACGGAAATAATTGCTCGAAAGACATGCCATGCTTCACCTGCGTGCTCCGATGATCATGCACCACCTCCTCATACTTTTCATACATGACCTGCAACTGCTTTCGCGTTATTTTATATAGAATGGACACTATTATTAAGATTACAATAAGTATTCCCATAACCACTATTTCTGCCTGCATCTCTTTCTTTTTCTACCATTTACCTTTATTAACTCTTCTCTCCTCTTTCTTCTCATGACACTCAGCCTCTGCATGATCGTGCAAAACGAGGAAGCATATCTTGCCCAATGCCTTGCGTCTGTCCAAGGACTCGTTGATGAAATCATCATCGTTGATGGAGGAAGTAAGGACAAGACAAAAACAATTGCGCGCCAATTTACTGACAAGGTATTTGACTTTCCCTGGTGCGACAATTTCAGCACTTCACGCAATTTCTCTCTCACCAAAGCAACTGGAGACTGGATCTTGGTATTAGATGCTGACGAAATTATTGCACACTCTGATCATGTTGCAATCAAAAAACTTCTTTCTGCTCCACCATCTGTTGTTGCGTATTCACTCACCCAAGTAAGCTACACAAATGATGGCACTTATCTTGGATATACTCCTCTTCAGAAAAAAACACCAGAAAGTAAAGACTTCAGTGGATTTATTAGCTGCAACAGAATTGTTCTCTTCCGCAACCATCTTCATATCCAGTACGAAGGTGCTGTGCATGAAAGTGTGCGTACCAGCTGCGAACGCGTTGGAAAAATTGTGCATGCTCCTCTTTCTATTCACCATTACCAATTTGAAAAAGGACTTGCAGTACAGAAGGAAAAACAAATTCATTATCTGCACATCTACGAAAACAATATTGACACTTTTGCAAACAAAGAAAAAGCATACCGCGACATCGCAAGCATCTACTTCAGCTTCAAAAAAGATTACACCACTGCACTGCACTACTTTACCAAAGCATTCGCACTCAACACAAAAAATATTACCACATTTATTGGCATGAGCTTGTGTTATTATCACCTTCATGATCTTGCAACTGCACAAAAAATTGTTGCAGAAGGACTCATTCTTTTTCCCAACAACACACACCTTCTCTCTTTATTAAAGACTTTTCATGAACCTCTTTAATATACACTCACACTTTGACAGAAAGGTTTATAAATAAGCCAATATGTTAAAATCCCTATGAAAATTCGAGGTCTCATAAAAGGGGGTTTTAGTTACGTCCTTGTAACTCTTTTGGTTTTGTTTGCTGCTTTTTTTGTTGTTGCGACGAACACGAATGATAATATGGTTCTT
>CAYIXG010000006.1:0-93624 GCA_964367375.1 Candidatus Woesearchaeota archaeon
GAAGAATATCAATTAAAAAAAGTGTTGGATAAAAAGGGATTATTTTTGGAATGCCTTATAATAAGAATGATTCTCAAAGTCTGGGTGTAACATTATTATTATGAGGAAGGAGATAATGGTTATAAAGTGAGTGCTCTGCACTGCAGAGATGGCAAATGTACATGTTGGAAAGCTTGTTGAGATATTAAACAAAGAGCATACAGTACAAGAGAAAGTAAGAGCATACAGGAGGCAGCTTGTTTCAAATATGGTATTAGAAACAAAGTGTATTCTTGCATGTGAGGTGGGAGAATTTGTGGGGGATAACATTTCATTTTTTGGTGCATTATCTATGCAAAATCTCATAGGGTGGATTTCTGGGGTGGCGACAGGTGCGTCATATGCCTATGCGCATGTGTTGAAGGATGCGCGAAAAGAGGATTGTCATGCTTCAAAGAAGGAGGCATTGATGTATGCGTGTTCAACAGAGTTTGGGTGTGTGGTGGGCGCAACATCCACAGAGGCTCTGGGAATGCAATTAACAAATGTGTCGAATAATCCTTTCTCTGCAGAAAGCATGAAGATGCGCTTGCTCATGTTGCCTGCTGCGTGGATTGTGGGTTTAGGAATAATGAGTATTTTTACGTATGGGAAAGGAAGTGAAGTAACACGATTTATAACGAATGAAGGGTGGGTGAACCCTGTGTATGATCATATGAGAGGGAGTGGAGGAGATGTGATGATGAAGAATAATAAAATAAGAGTAAGGGGGAGAAAATCTGTTCTGGTGATTGGTGAGGCAAAGCAAGATGATCATGAAAGGCATGCTGGTGGTGTGGGGGTGGTTGTGAAGTCTCCTGTTGCGCGATATGATCATGAGGGAAAAGAAGTACTTGCTACAGAAGTTCACTCATTGTTTGGAGAATGTGGATTTGAAGTGCGAACAAGAGGCGATATATATGGGTGTCAAGGAGAGAAGTGTTAAAGAGATTCGAGAAAAGTATAAAAGGAGGATTTGTTTGAGAAGGGGTATGAAAAAAGAGTTGCAGGGAAAAAAGGTGAAAATTTCTCAAGGTGTGATCATTGGTATCATAATATGTGGAATAGTACTTTTTGTTCTCTTTTCTCAGGAAAAAGTTCCAGAGCAGCCGATTGTGGAACATGTGAACATATCAATTCCTATTCCAGAACCTGTTGTGGTTGTACCAGAGGAATGGGTGTACATTCCTGATTCGTTTAATAATAGGATTCAGTATTTTGAGCTTGATGGAACATTTGTGGGAAAGTTTGGAGGAAGATGGGAGGATGAAACAAATTTGAAGATTCCGACAGATGTTGTTGTTGTGGGAGATGAATTGTTTGTCTTGGATAAAGGAAATAGTATGATTAAGATCTTCAACAGAACAGGAGCGTTCAAGAGGGATTTTGGAGGGAAGGGAAAGGGTGGAGGGTCATTACTGTATCCACATGGGTTTGATATGAGTAATGACAAAGTGATAGTTGCAGACACGTCAAATAACAGGATTGCAGTGTTTACGCGTGAAGGTTCATTTGTGACAAATTTTGGGTCACGAGGGTATGGTCCTGGCCAGTTTCGGAAACCGAGTGATGTTGCAGTAGAGAATGGAATGATATATGTTGCAGACACAGACAATCAGCGCATTCAGAAGTTTGATCTTTCAGGAAATTTTATCACAAAGTGGGGAACCTTGACGCGAGAGGAGCACGGCTTCCGCTTTCCGTATGGGATTACAGTGTTTAATGATACAGTGTATGTGTCTGACACGCAGAATCATCGTATAAAGGTGTATGATACAAATGGAACATTGTTGTCTCTTTTTGGGGAGTATGGGAAGGATGCTTTGGAGTTCAAGTTTGAGTCAAAAATGTGGGTGATAAATGAAACATTGTACATTGCAGATACGTTTAATCATCGGGTGAAAGCATACACCCCAAATGGAACCTTCTTGTTTACTTTTGGTTCAAAGGGTCGTGGTCCTGGTCAGTTTAATGTGCCTGGAAGTAAGCGTTTCTTTGGTGAGGGAATTATTGGAAGCACAAACACAACGAACACGAGTGCGTGAGGAGAAAGAGAAATTATTAAAAGATTTAAAGTAAAGAAAAAAAGTTTGATAAATATTTGATAAATCTCCTAAAAAATAATCAACTTGTTGAGGTTCAATATTTAAAAAGTAAGTGTATGATTATTATATGAGTGTTCCGTTGATGAACGCTTCCACTTCACTCGTGATTTGGGTGGTTGTGAGATTAGCTAGTTCCAAGGTGAAAAATGTGGTGCTGAGGTTAGACATGTTGACAAAAGACTCTCCATCAGTAACGTAATTAATAGCCCATCGTTGGTTGTTATATGATGCGAGCTTGTCGAATTGTCCTTGTTTTTGAAGGTTATTCATGTCTCTCGTGTAGGTCTTTTGTTCGTCATAGATTGTTGCGGTGGGTATTTGGTTGAGGATGCCTTGCTCAATTGCAGCATTGCCTTCCGTTTCGTTTGCTGTTGGAGTGTAGGTGATGGTGAGGAGTGGTCGCTGGTTGCTGGATACATCATCTCTCGGACTAATATGTGTGGTTTCTTGTTTTCCTTTTTTTGATGTTTCTCCGTTGAGTGATGCTATGCCAAATCCCCACCATTCTAAACCTTGTTGGATGCTGTTCAGGAGGTTAGTGGTGAATACGCTGAGGTTTATGCTTTGGAAACTGGATGTTATGGATGTGTTTAAGAGTGCTGTTTCGTTTCCGAGATCTCCCCAAAATTGGCAGTTAGAACCACACTCGGTGATGTTTTCTGGCTCATAAAAGTCGTTGTTCTGTTCTTGGGTTACGAAGTCAATTCGTTCGTTACCATCTTCTCCGACTTGTTCGACATAAAAAGTGAAGTTAATATCGTCCACACTTCCGATGTTTGGTGGAAGGATGGTGATGTTCCATTCGATACTGCTCCTGTGCTTCTCTTCAATACCAAATGTGGAAGTGTTGTATCTTCCTACATGAAGTTTGTCTGAAGGGTTGTTCGTGCGAGAATAAGGGATGTTTCCTGTTCCTCGATCTACCCTGTAGAGATCTCCATTCCAACTGATGTTTCCGAAGTCGATCTGTATAGTAGGATCAACATAAACTGGATATGCTATTTCTGGGTTGAGGAGGTTTGTGCTGTCTATGGCAAACTCTACTTGTTGACTGTTTAGTGTGAGATTCGCTCTCTCAATAAGAGAGCCATTCGCATCATACACAACTACTTCTTTGATGATGAACTTGTCATTGTTTGGCGTGGTGAGTGTGATGTGCTCTTGGTCTTGTACTGCCTGAAAATTTGAATTCAGATGAGATATGAAGGTGAGAGGTACTGCTGTTGTAAAGGCGGTGAGTGCTGCAGGATTTTTGATCACGAACACTTCTTTAAGACCATTCCACACATAATAGTATTCTACATCAACAAATGGTATAACTTCATAAAAAGTGATCTTATTCCCTTCCACAGTGTATGAAAGAGTATGAGAAAGGTTTACTCCTCCAACACTAAGAGGAGTGAAACTTACACTATTTTCATTCAAACTGATTGTGTTCTGACTTAGCGTTTTACTTACACTCACACTAAATAACTGGTCGTTACAAAAAGAATCTCCACAATCAGCAAAATTCTCATTTAATACTTCCCATGCGCCATTGTTCTTGTAATACTTCGGATATGAATACACTGTTAATGTGCACGTTTCACCAGCACATATTTAATCATAATTCTTCACACTCTCTATCGCAGTAACTGGAATCATAAAAAGAACTAAGAAAATCATCACAAATCCGAAATTAATAAAAGAGTTTTTCATTTTTTCCTCTTTTTCTAAATTTTTTAAATAGCCAAGTAAGTACCAAAGCAATGATGATAAATTCTATAAATGGAATAATTATAAATAATGTTAAGAGTCCGAAAAAATCAACAGCTTCTCCTTCGAAAAAAGAGACACTTAAATAGTTAGCTATATTAATAGTTATATCATTAGGAGTCGTTAATATAACAATAATAATAGAAATTATGATCACAGTTTTTGGAATTGTTTTATGTTTAAATAAATTCATTTTTTAACTTCCTCCTCTTTTTCTAAATTTAGATCTAATTCGATTAAAGAAATTCTTATAAGCATTACTTCTAGAGGTGGGTTGTGCCTGGTTCCTTTGAGCAACCTGATTATTTTGAGCATTCTTTGCATTATTATAATTATAATTGATTGTTTGTTCTATTCCTGGATGTTGAACAAATCGAGGTGTCAAATCACTATAACTCGTTCCCTGTGGGAGTCCAGAACCAGTATTTTCGATAACAGTCCGAACGAAAGTATTCGAATTTGCTGTGCCCTTTTCAGCATTTGGAACAATATTATAGGGTATTCTTGCCTGACCAACTTTGTTTGCTTCTGAAAATAAAGTGTTAATGAACTGTGTATCTGTTTTTCCTTGTGGAGTCGTAAGAGGTACTCTGCTATATTCAATCACATTAGCATAACCTGTTTCTTGGTTCACTCGTGGTTGTAAAATTCTATTTTGTTCTGAGGCTCCCAACTGGAAGTTCGTTACGCCACTAAAATCTGAAGGATTATCTGGAGTAATGTCAATATAAGAATGAGCACCGAGTTGGGGAGATTGTGCAATTGTATAAAAAGTAGGAGTTATAAAGAAGTTAAAAGGGTTATTGAAATTAAGACCTCTAGTCACAAGTTCAGCCTTTTCACCGCTCGGATCAACGTACTTGTACGGGTTGTTTCTCACATAACTATACCGGTTGAGGTCTTGGGGGTTGTAGGGGTCTGGGATGTTTTCATCAGGTTGGGTAAATCTGGTGAGGAAGGGATCATAATATCTTTGACCTAAATAGTACAATCCAGATTGGTCGTCGAGTTCTTTGCCAGTATACAAGTATCTACTGTCTCCTCCTGATAAGACTTCTCCATAAGGCTCGTACGAAGACCCTAAAACGTTTGATGCCGATGTGAACGGAGTGGAGATCAGTACGAGTATCAAAATGAATACAAAAACTATTGTGTTTCTCTTAGTTTTCATTCTTAGTAAACTTTTGCTTTTTACGTAATTTTTTTAAATTCTCAAAATATTTTTTCTTAACGGCAGAGGGATTTTTAATGAGCTCTTTTAAATATAGTTCCTGTTCATTATATTTCTCAAAATACTCTCTAGCAACTCGTCCAAGTCCATAGATGTCTAATATAGCATCATAAATTGACCCACGAATATATTCATTTTTAGAAGATTTATATTTTCTTTTATAAAATTCAGATAACAATAATTTAATGATTCTCTTATTTTTAGTATTAAAATAAAGGACTCCTAATGCTAATGCGCCTTCACACCTACAGTCTATTTCTGGATCTGTCAAAAGAAACTGTATAGCTATTTTTGTATACTTCTTCAATCTAAATCCCATCGTCAAAGCACGAAGACTTAGCTTTCTTACCCATTCATCTTTATGATTAAGATATTTTTTTACTGCATTTTGTGCATTCTTAAATTTTGCTTCCTCAATTATTATTAAAATCTGAATAATATCATCAGTAGGCAATTTATTTCTATCTAAGTGATATGTCAACTCTTCTAGAACTTTTTGTTGATTTTTTGTATAGAAATAGTTTATTTTACCATCTAGACGAGCAAGGACATTATCCATTATTTTTGATTTAAATGTTCGTAATTTTTTTTCATTCCAGCTATAAATTAGTTTTTTCATTTTTTCTTCTTGTATTTTTTTGTGATTCTTTTGCTTAGATCATACTGCTTACTTGTTCTTCCGTAAGATTTTTCTATTGCTTGGCGTTGTGTTCCAGTTAATTTTGGATCTTTCAAGCTACGCTGTAAGACACTTAAATCATTCCTAAGACCTTTTTGTGCATCAGTAATCTTTTTTAGATGATCTGATGGTCTTAAATCACCAGCTGCACGACCAACAATTTCTCCTTTACTTTCCCTTACCACTGCCTCAATTGTTTTTCTGTCTAGGACATCTTTTTCAATCCTATCGAGCGATTTTATTATTTTACTTTCTTGTTGAGTTAATTCTCTGCTGGCTCTAGCAGTATCGCTAGCTTTCTCCCCCGCTCTTCCAACACCTTTCACATCTTCAGCCTTGCCTAACGCCTTTGCTCCTTCTTTAATTCTTTTTATATTAGGCAAGAATGGAATGAAAGCAAAAGCTACATCTGCTCCTAATTCTCCTGCACTTCGTAACGACGGGTTTCTTGCGAACTGGTACACACCATACGCAATGAACCCTACGTCGACGATCACGTCGATAGGTATCTCACCCGTCGGATCCACATACTTATACGGGTTGTTTCTCACGTAGCTGTACCTATTGAGATCTTGCGGATTATAAGGATCTGGTATTTCTTCGTCTGGCTGTGTAAATCTGGTTAAGAAGGGGTCATAGTACCGTGCACCAAGATAGTACAATCCAGATTGATCATCTAATTCCTTACCGGTGTAGAGGTATCTGCTGTCTCCGCCTGATAGGACTTCTCCGTAGGGTTCATAGAGGGTTTCTTCTACTACGTCTCCTGTTTGGTTGGTCACAACGGTAGTGCTGCCGAGGTGGTCAGGATGATAATAAAACTTGTCTCCGTTAGGATCTTTCCTTCCAACTTGTGTATCATCTTCATGATAATCTAAATTCAGACTGGTTGCATAGGATATTGAAGAAAATAGTAAGATAAATACTAAGATCGATACAATTAATGATTTGCTGATTGATTTCATTTCTTTCCAATCTTCTCCCATTCCATTAAATGTTTTTGATATTTCTTAGGACCTATGTAAATCCATGTTTTGCCTCTTTTTCTCCAATTTTCCTCCAATTCTTTTACGCCATAATTATATATTTTCTTTAAGCCATTCGAATTGTCATCACCATTTAGTAAACCATAAACAAAACCTGTAACAGCTCTGATAGGACTCCAATTAACCCTAAACTGATTTAACAATGGCCAGTTTCTATTAATATAATTTTTAGGTTTAGTGACATACGTCCATTTTATCTCTGGAAATTTTTTTGTAAAAACAGTTCCAAGATAAATTCCGATATCAAAACAGAGAGACATAGTTTCTCCTGTAAGTGTCCAGCTTTTTGGTTTTACACCTGGAAATTTAATAAGCATAGATTTTTCCTTTCTTATCTCTTTTTTTGTTCTCTTTCTTGTAGAAATATTCTTTGAAAACCATTCACCAAGATAAATTAATGAATTAGGACTAAAATCTAATTTTGATGCTATTCTTTTATCATTAGATTCAATAGAAGATTTTAGCATCTTTAATCTTTCTGGAATAATATTAATGAACCATTGGAAGAATTCCTTAGCTTCTCTTTCATTTAACTCATTAATTTTCTTTTCTTTATTAGGTAATTGTATTATGATATAATTCTTTAGCATTTCATCTTCTCCCACTTCTAGATCTAAATCGCTTAAAACTTCTTGTATGTTTTACAGTTTTTATACCAGCTTTGTTTAAGGTACTTTGCAAAGGTTTACTTGGTCCAATCTTACTAGTCACTGGACTTCTAAAGAAATGATACTCCCCTCTTTTCGCACCTGACAAAGGATCATTAATTATAGAAACATCTTTATTGATCTGAGATGCTGTTCTTTTATCTAAACTTTTATATCCGACTTTTGATTCACGTATAGTTTCCCCAGAGAATTGGTCCACTCTTCTTTCGCCTAATGGGGTCTTGAAGGGTTTTTGTAGATCTCCACCAAATTCTTTCGCTAATTTTTCTTCACCAAGTTTTCCTATTTCTTGAGGACTGAGCTTAGAAGCATCACTTACTTTCCCAATATCCCTTACATCCTCAGCTTTGCTTAATGCTTTTGCGAGTTCTTTTCCTCTCTTTATGTTAGGTAAGAACGGCACGAAGGCGAATGCGACGTCTAGTCCTACTTCTCCTGCGCTTTTGAGGGATGGGCTTTGGGTGAACTTGTAAATGCCATAGGCAATGAAGCCGACATCGACAATGACGTCGATAGGTATATCACCCGTCGGGTCTACATATTTGTAAGGGTTATTTCTCACGTAGCTGTATCTGTTTAAATCTTGGGGGTTGTAGGGGTCGGGAATGTTCTCATCCGGTTGCGTAAATCTTGTTAAGAATGAGTCATAATATCGTGCTCCGTAGTAATACAATCCAGATTGATCATCTAATTCCTTACCCGTGTAGAGGAATCTGCTATCTCCCCCACTCAAGATTTCTCCGTAGGGCTCGTACAGGGTTTCTTCAACCACGTCTCCAGATTGGTTCGTCACAATAGCCGTGCTTCCCAGATGATCAGGATGATAGTAGAACTTGTCGCCATTAGGATCTTTTCTGCCTACTTGAGTTTCGTCGTCGTAGTAGTGTGTGGTGGTGTAGTTGCCAGTCTCGTTCATCACAACGACGAAGTTGTCATTGACGTAGTATGTTGTTTCATTCAGCACGTAGTCGTGTTTTTTGATGCGTTCTCCTTCTTGATCGTACGCATATTCTTCCAGGATGCTTCCTGAAGAATCACCCTGTCTTACCTTAACGAGTTGGTTGAGCTCGTTGTACTCGAAATACTCGTTCACTCCTTGTTGGAGATTGCCTCGTTCGTCATACGAGAAGTCATACTCTGTCACCAATCCTGTCACGGGAATACTCAGGGAAGCCACAAGTAAAGATAATACTAAGGCAATGGCTTGTACCTTCATCTTATGGAAAGCGTTAGATAGTGACATTCGTCACCTCCACGTCAGAGAGGGTTCCTGACTGCACAAGGGCTGTCACGTTAAACTCGCCAGTTGAAGTATAGTTGTATTCGATGAAGACGAACATGTCTTCTAACCCGTCAAGAGTGATGCTTTCTGTTGCGGTCACATTTTCCAAGCCAGTGTCAAGCGTCCAGTTGACATCACTCAATGTGACGTTTTGGTTGTTTAAGACTTGGATCTCAAACACGCGTACGCTTCCATTGACTCCGATCTGGCTGAGTGATTCGATGCTTAAGGGTTTGCCTTGCCTGTATGAGAGGTGGTGGGGAGCGTGCGCAATCGTTGCGTTGTAGGTGAATGTTAATCCTTTGTCGTCAGAGGAGAGGTTCATCACATTTCCGATGCTTGAATAGGTGTAGGTGAAGTTGAATGCTGTTGTGACTCCATCTTGTCGCACTGCTGCTATCAAGCGTGAGAGGGCGTCGTAGGTCATGGTGTAGATGCGGTTGTTGGTGACATCTTCAATGCCTAAAACGTTTGACGTGTTATCATATAAGTAGGTCATGTTTTGCACAGTGCTTGTTTGTATTCTTTCGAGTCGGAAGTTGCGAAGATTGTAGGAGAAGTCAGTGGTTAAGCTGTTGGAGTATTCTCTTTTTGTTGGGCTGTCTGCTTCGTTATGGTCTGTGGAAGAAATGATCCCGCTGATGGAATCGAGAAGGCTTTGATCTGTATAGGCATAGGTGATGGTTTCGTACTCCTCCAATTCTGTTGAAGTTATTCTATTTGCACTATCATACTCTGCCTTCACTACAAAAGTGAAGTTGTCCACAGTTTTTTGTTCACGAATGAGTCTAAGTCGAGGATCATATGAGTAGTTTCTGGCGAAGTCTGTTGTGCCCACGCTTGAAAGTGTATTGTTTAGCTCCTGATCATATATATAAGTGAAAGTTTGGTTGGATACTATTTTTGTTAATACTCGATGGAGGTCATCGTAAGTGGAGGTGATTGTGATTCCTCTTTCATCAGTGGTTGTTAACAAATTTCCTACAGCGTCGTACGTGTAGTTAATGATACCAAGATCAGGATCAACGATGCTTGTTTGTCTTCCCAAAGTGTCATAGAAGAATTGGAATTGGTTTCCTTCGTTATCACTAATTTTAGTAAGTTGATCTGTGTCATCATACTCATACTGGGTGACGTATTCTTCACCAGCGTTATATTCTTTCACTTCAATGATGTTAGTGTACGCGTCTCTCACAATGACTTTCACGTTGCCTTGCTCATCAACTTGCGTCTCGTTCCACAACTCATAACCAGTTCTTTTGAGAGTTTCGTCAGGATTCCGTACAACTGTTACTCTGTGCAGCGGATCGTACGTGAATAAGGTTTGGTTAATGCTTCCATCAGGACTTGCGTACTGACTGTCTGCGGAGACGATGTACTTGTTGTCTGCTGCTTCCACCCTGTAGGATTCGTCGCGGTACGCGTTCTCGACCACTTGTTTGCTGTTGAGGAAGGTACCTTCTGCTTCGCTCTTCTTCTGGCTGACTTCTCCAAAGCCGTCGTGGTATTGGTAAGTGTCGAACGTGTTTCCGGTGGCGTTTTGTTCGCGTTGTTCAATTTTGATGGTTTCTGGTGCTGTGCCGTCAAACGTGTATGTGTACTCTTGCGTCGGCTGTGAAACAGTATCGAGAGGGAGGATTTCTTTCTTAATCCTAGAAAAAACATCATACGTGTAATTCGTTACGAAACCATTCGCGTCAATAACTGAAAGAATGTTTCCTGTGCCAAGGTCGTAAGAGGCTTCTTTCACGTGTCCTTTATGATTCGTTTCCTGGTCAGGGAACGTGAACGTGATATCTTTGATGCCGAACGTGTAGAGTGTTGTTTTTCCTGCGGGGTCGGTGACGTTAATCACGTTCCCATACAAGTCATATTCATAGGTGATGATGCTGTTTGATCCTCCTTCCAGAACATTCTCTTTTTTGGTAACATCTCCTCGCACAGGAGAAGAGCCGAATGATTGGTCATCATAACTATACTGTGTTTCTCGAAGCTTCGTCACATTCGCAGAGTCATACAAAGTGTATATACTTTGTGTGTTCACAATCCACGCGGTTATGTTATAAACAAAGTTTGAATACTCATACTTTTCATCTCCAGAAATAGCAAGGTCACCAAGCGAGTTTTTGACAACCGCATTTCCATACTGATCATACACGTACTCAACCTTGGTCGTTTTCGGATTTCCAGAGGTGCCATCAATAGTTGATTCGTTTTCTTCCAATAAGAGTGTGGTGTGTACGTTGTCACTGTTGGTTGTGGTGTTCCAGGTGAAGTCTTGTTGTTGGAAGAGTGAGCTGTCAGTGTCAAAAGTTTGTGTTTTGTATGTTTGTCCTTGTCTGCCAACATCTTGGTAGAAGCTGTGTTTAATGGTAATATTGTTCGTCTTGTTTTCTGTTGCAAAGCCAAATCCGCGAAAGTCATTTTCCAAGTAGTCAAAGAATCCTTTTGTGTATGTGTAAGAATTGTTGACATGCACGTTTTGTAAACCAGAAATACCATTATCTTGTTGTGTTTTTGTTACAACCCACAATGGAAGGCCAACACCGCTCACATGATTTTTCAAATCGTTCTCAAAATAGGACAAAGTAGTATAGTTGATGTCTATGGTTGCTCCGAAGCTTGTGGTGATGTTTCGGAGGAGCATCACGCGTTCAGCGTTGTTAACATATGCTTTGCTGTATGAGTTTGAGATGTCCTCGTGTGTCTTGATCAAGTCAGGTATTCCATCTCCACTGAAGTCAACGAAATATACTCCGTTTGGAGTAAATGGGTTAGGGTTGTTATCGATGAAGCAGTTTTCGTGGCTTCCTGCATCACAGTTGGGTATTTTCCACGTGTTAAAGTTTTGCCATCCGTTTCCTTTATTCAGCCACGTTTTTGCAGTTCCATCTCTTGCTTTAACCAAATCTACAAGTCCATCTCCATTAATATCTCCAAGGCGTATACCATTATCATTTGAAGTGACGTGATCTAGGAAGCAGGCTTCTGTCGTTCCTGGTAATGATTCACAGTCTGGAACAGTCCAAATACCTAGATTTTGCCACCCGCTTCCCGTGTTTATCCAGGTTCTTCGTAGTAATTCTGTTGCTTTCACAAAATCAACTAGTCCATCACCATTCACATCTGCGTAACGCATTCCTAAATCATTTCCTCCACTGTTAACAAAGCACCCATAATAGTTATCTTCTAACTGGTTAATACATTCGGGAAATCGCCACGTGTCATTTCGTACCCAACCTCTCCCAGTGTTCAGCCACGTGTAAGGTATTGCTCCTGCTCGCGCTTTCACAAAATCAACTAGTCCATCACCATTCACATCAACAGTCGCAATGCCATTATCTGAACCATCGCCAGCGAGGAAGCATCCTGGATTGTCCATATCTGTGCAGGGAGTGAATTCCCATTCAGTGTCTGAAGTTTGGTTCCACCCATTCCCATTATTAAGCCAGGTTTTGATAGTGCTTTCGGCTTTCACCACATCAACGAGATTATCCCCATTCACATCTATGAATCTGATACCATTATCATTTCCACTGTCTATAATACATCCAATGTAGCCTTGACTGGTTTCACATTGGGGAACGTCCCAGGAAGCGTTTTCTTCCCAGTCAGTTCCATTATATAACCATGTTTTTGGGCTCACACTTGGATCCATGACTGAACTGGCAAGAATGAGATCCACGAAACCATCGTTGTTGACATCTACTGCACGAATTGCTCGATCATTTCCTCCTGCAGACACAAAGCATCCTTGAGAAGTAGAATCATGACATTCAGGAGTCTGTGAATAATCAGTGGAAAAGACAGGAGTTTCATCAGCAGTGTAATACCCAAAACTGGTTGCAGGCAAGCTACTGCCGTCACTACCATGTTCAGTAATACTCTTCAATAGGCTGCGCGCGTTGTTCATGCCTGTGTAGTCTGAAGCATACGCCAACACATACTTTCTCACAAGAGTATCGTCAGTTTTCACACGCACTTCTTCCAACCGGCGAGAGTACGTTATCTCATTCCCATTATCAAACAGCGACTTAGTAAGATCTGGCCGGTTAGAAGTTTCGTAACCAAATTCGATAACACGCCTTTGATCGTTGTTGTACGAGATATTCATTAAGTACGCTGTTCCATTATCCGCGGGAAACGGGTTTTCCTGATATGTGTAGAAAATGCTATTATTATGTGTGTCTTGCACGAGGTCAAGATTCCACCGCCACACCAAATTACTCCTACTTCCAACAGTTTCTGACTCACTCGTAAATCCAAGGCGGTAGGATGTTCCTTCAGGAGTGCGTACAATCCAATAGTCTCCTTTCTGATTACTAGAAGAATCATTATACTTTTGGATGTGAGTAAAGGTTTCAACTTGTGTGTGGTACCTGTCTTGTTCTTGGCTGTCAGGAATAAGCTTATGGGAAGCACCATTCAACACGAGAATAAAGAAGTCGTTGTTCGGTTCGTCTCGAGTCGCGTTCACATCTCTCTGAATATAACTTTGGGAGAGTGTCCATCCGTCACCGAGAATGTCATGCTTTGATTTGGAACCATGGCTCGAATAAGACAACCTCACTACTGGTTCAAGGCTGTTCGTTCCAGGAGAAAGTTTAAGATTGTATGTGTAGACTGCTGCTCCATTCTGGATGTCCGTGATGAACGCTTCTCGCGTGTCAAAGTCCTTGTCAGTAGGCAGTGCAGGATTAAACGTGTACGGCAAAGGAAACGCAGCAGAAACCGCAGAAACAGATATTAAAACAAGTCCAACAGTTATGAGAAGAAGAATGATCTGTTTGAGATGCTGAATGTTCAAAAACCCCCTTTACTAGTTCTAAGAAGAGCGGAACAAGTATAAATAAGTTTCTGACTACTTAATTGTGAAAAGAGACTGCGCCAGTCGGGATTTGAACCCGAGTTAGAACGTTGGCAACGTCCTATACTGGACCAGGCTATACTACTGGCGCATAAAGATAATGCATCTTTGGAGTTCCTTTTAAGGTTTTCTAAGAATGGATGAATGAATATTCTTCGTATGAGACTGAAAGCCTTTCGGAAAAGGAACCGCAAGCTTTATTAAAGAGTTATACATTATGTTTAAACATGGTAGAAGTGGAACTAAAGAAATGGGGGAATTCAGTAGGAGTGATTGTGCCAGTGGAAGAACTCCGGCAATGGGGATTACATGAAGGAGATAAAGTAGTAATAGACATTGTCAGTAAAAAGAGACGTAATGGGTTTGGCATGTGCAAAAATGGAAAATCCTTTAGGGAAGAAAGAGAAGGTCACGCTGAATTTTTGAAATAATGGAATTTATTATTGATAGTTATGCATGGATAGAATATGTTCTTGGTTCTAAAAAAGGAGAGATACTCAAAAAGCTTTTCTTAAATAGTACCAACCAGTTTTTCACTGTTGAATGTTGTCTCGCAGAGATTATAGGATGGTCATTGAGGTATAAGCAAGATGGTGTTGCAATAATGAAAGTAATAAAAACAAATTCGCAATTACTCTCAGTAAATGAAATGAACTGGATTAATGCAGGGAAAGAACGCTTTGAACAGCAAAAAACACAAAAAGATTTTGGATTAATAGATGCGGTTATTGTCATAAAACAAAATGAGTTAAATTGTAAAGTAGTGACTGGGGACAAGCATTTTAAACAGATGAAAAATGTTGTGTTTCTGCATTGAATAATATTATTCAACAATAGGTATGAAATAACTCAAATCAAATCCTGATTCTGCTGGATTAGAGCTAAAGCGCCAGTTTCCCTTGTCTTGGGAAAGGGTTGGTTCTAAAACATAAAAGCGTTTGCCAAGTCCCCACATCCCGTCATCGCGGTAGCGTGCATTTCCAACGCGTGGTGTTGCGCGGACAAGGACAGGAGCTCTTAAAATGGTGAATCCTGTGCCAGGAGGAAGATCTTTTTCAGTTTCTTCTCTGCGTCTCTCTTCTGCGACTCGCTCTTGATGTTCTTGATCTTGTAATATGGAGAGTAAACAATGATACGCATGTGTAGCAATGATCTTGTCTTTACCATCTACAGCGGAGAAATCTCCTTGCGTGCTGCAGCCAGCCAAGTTTCGCGCGACAGTGGTATAAGTGTCGCTGAGATGGATAGGCAGCACTTGCAATGCATCACCATTGGTGAAGGGGAAATAAGCACCTCGTGGTTGTTCTCCTTGAGGGATGAGCGCAAATCGAAAGGTAATGTCTCTGTTATCTGATGTCTGAATCTTAGAGTATGCTCGTCTGCCCATTTTTGCATGAGTGTATGCTTCGGTAAGAAGGTCGTCTAAGTTTGGGAAGCTATTTGGATTAAGATAAACAATTGGTCGAACATCTCGTTCAAGAGTAACATTGTCTACAGTGAATTGTTGGCGTGTTTTGAGATAGTTGCCAAATGTTTGGAGGTCTGGAAAGTAATCATGACTCGTATTTTCGTCAAAGCTGACAGCTACTGAAACATGTCCATTTTTTTCTTTTTTGTGGTGGTCAAGTAGGCCATGGGAGACGTTTGCAGCTTTGAGCATGGTGCTGACAAGTGCGGAAAGGTCTTCGCAGTCTCCTCCGCCTTCCATAAGAGTTTCGATGGCAAATTTTGGTGCGTCTCCAAACGTATCAGGAATGTAGCGTGTGTTTTGGGTGACAAAGTCCATGATGCGGGTGGTTTTTTCGACAGGGGTTGTGACGCCTTTGCATATCACTTCATTGGTGAGAAAAGTAATCACATCATCATCGACAACAGTATCTGCAAAGTGGAGTTTTGGTTTTTGTCTGCGGATAAGTTTTTTCCCAGTATATGCGGTGGATGTAAATTCGATGCCTCGCTGTGCTTCGTCGAGTGTAAAGGTGTAGCTGATTCGTGTCGGGTTTGCTTCTTTATCTTCGTGATGTTGTGCTTCTCTTGCTTCTTGTGCTGCGCGTGCAATCTCGGCGCGGGATGCTTGATGTTTCCAGTATGCGCCTCCAGCAAAGAGTACAGCAGCTGCAAGAACAAGTCCGAGTCCTTTCAAGAATCCAAAGGATGGTTCTGGTTCGCGAAGTCTCTCGTGGAGAGGCAGTCCTTCTTCTTGAAATCTGCGAAGTGGATCATTCATGAAAGGAAAGAGAGAATGACTATTTTTAACTCTTGCGAATAGGAAGAATATGCACTATTATGAGGAGGAGATTATATAATATATACAAAAAGAAAATGCAGAGGAATCTCTTTTGTGTCAAATAACTTTTTTAGATATGGCACGATTCAAGTCCTTTTTTTTCAAGGTACTGCTGATGATATTCTTCTGCAGGGTAGAACTTTTTTGCTTTGACAATTGCAGTGACAATAGGTTTGGTATAAATATGAGCTACTGCAAGAGCTTTTTGTGATGCGAGTGCTTCTTTCTGTTGTTGGAGCGTATGATAAAAGATCGCTGATCGGTATTGGGTGCCAATGTCAAGTCCTTGCCTGTTAAGGGTTGTAGGATTATGGCATGTCCAAAAGATGTTAAGGAGTTGCCGATAAGAAACGATTGTGGGATTATAGGTAACTTCAACTGCTTCGGCGTGGTGTGTTGTGCCAGAGCACACTTGTTTGTATGTGGGTTGTAGTGTTGTTCCTCCAGTGTATCCTACTCTCGTGGAAACAACGCCTTTGACTTTTCTGAAAGCTGCTTCAACGCCCCAGAAGCATCCTGCTGCAAATGTTGCTTTCTGCATAAATGAAGAAGAAGAGCTTGCTCTATAATAACTTTATTGTGAGAGAAAAAAGGTGAGGAAATCCCTCTGAGTGAAGTTAGTAGTGTGATTGGATTCCGCACACGTTTCTGAACCAGTCAAGATACCTTCCATATGCAACCCCAATAAGAGGTGCGCCGAGAGTGACAGTAGTGACAGCAGCTGTGATTTGTTCCTTGTCTGCTCCTGCGAGTGCTAAAACGCCTGCATAGATAGGGCATTGAAATGTGGTGAGTGTAAAAATGTCTAATAACCCTTTTCTGAGCCAATGACTTTCTTTTCGTGTCTTTGTTTTGCGAAACATCCAGTCTCTATACACACCATAGGGTCTTCCAACAAGAAGGTTTGGTATCATCATCATGCCGCGGGAGTGAAAAACTTGGTCTAATGTCATTCCTGCAATGAGGTATTCATTTGCTCCGCCAACAACTGTTCCAAAAGTAATGGATGCTGAAGCGTCAATAACAATATTTTTTAGTGTTTTTCCAGATGGAGATTGCTGTGTTGTGTCTTCTAAGTTTGATGGTGTCATAGGAATGCATTAATATCGTCCTCCAAGGTAGACACTCTTTATTTTTGTATGTTGCAATATTTTTCTGTCTCCTTCCAAGACAACAGTGCCTTCTTCGAGAAGATACGTTCGATCAGAAAGTTCGACTGCTTTCTTCGCGTTTTGTTCAACGATGAGGATTCCTATACCATTATCTGCGATTCGTTTGATATCTTTGAAAATCTCAGTGGTTGCTTTTGGGCTTAATCCGAGTGAAGGCTCATCTAATAAGAGCAGTTGCTGGTTTTGCATGAGTGCTCTTCCGAGTGCAAGGACTTGTTGTTGCCCGCCACTTAAGCTAAAAGCATACGCATTTCTCTTTTCATGCAGGAGAGGGAATTTCTTGTACACTTCTTGTTTCATGCGCTTGATGGTTTCCCTATCTTTTCCAATTGCGCCTACTTCTAAATTCTCTTCCACTGTTAAATCATAGAAGTTGATTCGTCCTTGAGGCACGTAGCTAATGCCTAAAGCTGCCACGTGATGGGGTTGTAATCGAGTGAGATGTTTTCCTTCGTATTCAATAGTGCCATGGATGATATGAGTTAATCCAAAGATGGATTTTAAGACTGTGCTTTTTCCTGCGCCATTTGGTCCAATGAGAGCGACGATTTCTCCGGGTTTCACTGTGATGCTGACATCTTTTAACACCTGAAGGTTTTCATATCCTGCAGATAAAGAGGTAATGCTAAGCATGTGAGTTTTCTCCTAAGTACGCTTCCAGTACTTTTGGGTTGTTTTGAATTTCTGTGGGAGTTCCTTCAACCAAGACATTTCCAGCATCAAGGACAATAATAGTGTCGCACACGTCCATGATAAAGTTCATGTCATGTTCAATAATCAAGATGGTTGCTCCTTTTTCTTTCAGCGTTTGAAGTATTCTCTTGATTTCCTTTCTCAATTGTGGATTGACTCCTGCAACAGGTTCATCAAGCATGAGTAAGTCATGCTTTTTTGCGATTGCCATTGCCAACCCAAGCAGTTTGCGTTGTCCATAACTCAAGTGTTGTGCAAGTGTGGTGACTGGTTTGTCTAATCCGACAAGTTTCAGTATGCTATGAACGCCTTCTTGTTTTTCCTTGCTGTGTGCATGTCTCATGAAAATATTCTTCAGGAGATGTGTGTCTCCGTGATCCATGGCCATGCAGAGGTGATCGTGAATGGTTAAATAGCGGAAAAGTCTGACTTGTTGGAACGTTCTGGATATGCCAAGGTTTGCGATGGTTGCTGTTGATTTGCCGAGAATGGGGATGCCTTTGAAGGTAACGTTTCCTTCGTCTGCGTGCGTGAATCCAGTAATAATATCAAAGAGCGTTGTCTTTCCTGCTCCATTTGGTCCGATTAATCCAATAATCTTTCCTTGCGTAATAGTGAAGGTGCTGTGTTGCACTGCTTTGATCCCGCCAAAGGATTTGGATACATTTGTTATCTGCAGCATGTTAGTGTAAGTCTACCCTCCCAAACAATCCTCGTGGTCGGTACAGAAGCACGAGAAGTAAGATGATGGCATAAAATATTTGCCGTAATGGTCCAAGCACAGAGGATGCTAAAGGCAGCAATCGCAAGAGTTCTGGAACAAGTAACAGAATGAAAGTTGCAACGATGCTTCCTTTGAATGATGCAATGCCTCCAATGATGACAATGGTGAAGATAAGGATAATCTCGAGCAGTGAAAATGCACTTGGATCAATAAAGGTGATATAATGGCTAAATAAGCTTCCAGCAAGTCCTGCGAAGAATGCGCTGACCATGATGCTTTGTGTCTTTAAGAGGAAGGTGTTTTTGCCGAGCATGCACAAGCCGTATTCGTCATCTCTTACTGCTTCCAATAGCCTTCCATAGGGGCTTTTCACCAGTCTATACATAATGAAGAGGCAAATGCACACAATGAGGATGCTAAAGATGAAGTAGGCAAGGTTGCTGTTAATGACAATGCCAAAAAGGGTTGGTTTGGGAATGTTTGGTAATCCCAGTGGTCCTCGGGTAACAGAGGTTAAGTTGAGCATTAATGCATAAATAATAAAATTGAATCCTAGGGTTGCGAGTGCAAGGTAGTCTCCTTTCAGCCTGCTCACTCCGATGATAAGAAGGAATCCAAGGAACGCTGCAAGCAATCCGCTAATCAAGAATGCGAAGAACCAGGGAAATCCGTTCAAAGTTAAGAGTGCTGAGGTGTATGCTCCTATGCCGAAGAATGCAATATGCCCTAAGTTGATAATGCCTGTATATCCTAAAGTGATGTTTAAGCTTGCCGCTAAGATGAGATAGATGCAAATGAGTATACCAAGATGGATTAGGTAGTTTTCGATCATTGTTTGTGCCCCTTGTTAATGCCTAATACTCCTGTAGGTTTGAAGATCAAGAATCCAATGAGGAGGGTGAAAGAAATTGCATCTTTGTATCCTGATGGTAAAAACCAGATGCCGAAGTTTTCTGTTAATCCTAATATGAGTGCTCCTAAGATGGCTCCTTCAACTCTGTTGATGCCGCCAATGATGGCAGCAGTGAATCCTTTGATGATGAGTCGGGTGCCCATAAAAGGTTCAAGGTTTTGTTCAATGGCAATCAGCATGCCTGCAAGTCCTGCCATTGCGCTTCCAATGAAAAAGCTGAATGATGCTATTTTTGTTGCTGAGATGCCGGTAATGTTGGCAAGGTCTGGGTTGTCTGCGACTGCGCGGAGTTGTTTGCCAAGTGTTGTTTTCTTTAATAGTATCCAGAGAAGAGTAAAGATGACGAGTGAAGTGAGAATGATAGTTATTTGAATGGGAGTAATCAAAAATCCAAGTGTTTCTGCACCCCTTTGGGTGGTGATGAAGCTGAAGGTTTTAACTGAAGATCCTGCAAAGAGCAAGATCAAGTTTTCAAACAAGATCATGAGTGCGACGCTTGCAATGAGCATGATGATGGTGGATGAATTTCTCTTCTTCAGGGGAAGGTAAATGCATTTATATTGGAGAAATCCGAAGATGCTTGTGAGGAGGAGCGTAAGAAGAATAGAAACAGAAATAGGAATTCCAAGTCCTTGTGTGAAGCCGTATAAGATGTAGCCTGCAACGATAATGACAGCTCCATGAGCAAAATGGACAAACCTGTTGGTTGCGTAAATCAGACTAAATCCTGAAGCGACTAACGCATAGATTGCTCCTACGATGATGCTGTTAACCAAGAGTTGGGTGAATATGGCCATGGTGTCGTTGCTGTAAAAAAAGAAATGAAGGAGAAATCAGTTTACAACGACTGTTTCTCCGTTTGTTATTTGGAACACCTCGAATTCTCCGGCAACGTCTCCATTGCTGTCAAAGCTGTAGCTCGCGCCAGTGAAGCCGCGCCAGTTCTTTGTGTCGTAGAGGTTTTTCTTTAAGCATTGGGTGTCTTCGCCGCATTCCTCAAAGAGTTCTGCTAAGAGGAAAATGCCGTCATAGGTGGTGATACAATAAATGCCCAAGTCACAGCCGGTGCGTGCTTTCAGTTTCAAGAACTCGTTGTTGTTCTCGTTGAATTTTGCTCGGACAGAGTAAAATCCTTCCATGAGGCTGCCTTGTTTGTCAATGACTTCTCCAAGGCCGAGCACTTCTCCGCTGTACACAGTTGCTTCGATGCCTGATTCTGTGTATTGTTTGACCATGATTTCTCCCATGGGAATGGTTTGGGGAATCAGGATGACTGCGTCAGGGTTGCTGCTTTTGATTTTGAGCAGTTCTGTTCTCAAGTCTTTGACAGAGGATTCAATAACTTCATCCCCAACAAGCTGAATGCCTTCTTGCTGGAACACTGCTTTGTAGCCTCTGCGAAGCGCTTGTACATAGTCTGTGTTTTCAGAGAGGATGGCTATCTTTTTTGGCCCATCTTTCTTGATTTTCTTCATGACTGCTGCTACTTGTGCAGTATCTGAAGGGTAGTTTCTGAAGATGTAGTCTCCTGCGTTGGTGATGTCTGGGCTTGAGGAAAGTGCACTAAATGCAATGACTTTCTGCGCGTTTGCAAAGGGTGCAAGGCCAAGTGTTTCTCCAGAGCAAAGGCCTCCGTAAATCACTTTGACGCCTCGCAAGTTAACGAGATTTTGTGCTGCTGTTAATCCGTCTTTTGGGTTGCATTTGCCGTCTTCAAAGTACAAGTCTAGCATATACTTTTTTCCAGCGTCTGCCCATTTCTTGTTGACGTCTAAGACTGCAGCTTCGATCACTTTTTGGGTTGGAAGCCCGTAGGCTGCGCCGTCTCCAGTAAGGGGAGCGACTGCGCCAAGAGTGAATGTTTTCTGTGTGGTGTCTGTGTCTTGCGTGTCTGAACCGCATCCGGTTAAGAGTGCAAGTCCGAGGATGAGTATGATACTAATGATGAATGATTTGTGCATGTTAGCCTCCAATAGCTTTTTTGTTTTTGATGGTTTTGACTTCAAATGTTGCTTCTTTCAAATCTCCTTGGTTGTCAAATTCAATCAATGGAAGTGACACCGCTTCAGTATAAGAGAGAGAAGCGAGTGCGTTTCGAATTGCTGTTTTGTCAGTTCCTACGTCTTCGATAATGTTTGCAAAAATGTAAATTGCGTCATATCCTAAAGGTGTGATTAAGTTGTTAACCTTCTTTGTGGAAAGTTTGTTTACCTTCTCTTGGAAGTCGTCAGGGTTTCGAATAACTCCATTGGTGAACATAACATCTTCTGCGACTCCTGATTTGATGATTTCGTCAGTTGCAAATGCATCTCCACCTAAGATAGGCACGTCAAGACCAAGTTCCTTCATTTGTTTTAATCCAATAATGCCAATACCAGGATAGACAGGGAAGTAGAGAGCGTCTGGGCTTGTTTCTTTTGCTTTGGTGAGTGTTGTCTTCAAGTCTTTCGCATCTTGTGGGATGCCTTCATCAAATGTAATCTCTCCTCCTAATTGTCCAAAGGTGTCTATAAAGACATCGCGAATGCCTTGTCCCCAGTCATTTTTTACATAGATCACTGCTACCTTGTTCTTCTGCAAAGTATTTTTCATATAATCTGCTGCAAATTTTCCTTGGAACGCGTCTGAGGGATAGGTTCGAAACACATAATCTTTGTTTTGCGTCAATCCTGGTGCTGATGCCCAGATGATAATGGGTGTCTTGCTTTGTTGCACAACTGGTAATCCAGGTCCAGCAGCTGCAGAACATACAGGTCCTATAATGACATCAACTTGGTCAATATTGACAAGTTTGGTTAACGCAGTAATGCCTCCATTTGCATTGCATTTGTCGTCTTCAGCAACAAGTTCAATCAGTTTTCCATTGATACCGCCTTTATTATTAATTTCATGAACTGCTGTTTCAATGCCTGACAGTGCTCCATCGCCGAAGCTTGCTGCTTCTCCACTGAGTGGTAAGCTTAATCCAATAGTAATAGTCTTTTCAGAAGATGAGGATGAAACAAGTGCAACAATGATTCCTATGACAATAAGTGCACCAATGATGATGCCCAATGTCCATTTTGTGGTGGTGTTCATTGTAATCCTCTGCTGATCTCAGCAAGAACATGCGCTCTGATCGATTCTTGTTTGCTTCGAAGAATTTCTAATGTGTGTCTAAAATTTTCTTGAGTAACCTTTTCAATGGCATTTTCTGCAGTTGGTCTTCCTCCTCGAGGTTTCCATCCTGCTTCGGGCGCAGTCCATTCGCGAGGAGCTGAAATCCAGGGAGCGTAGATGGTGTATTCATGGTGAGGTTTGATTTCTGCAATGAAGATGCTATGAGGGTCTTCTTGAAATGCACTCCATGCGTTTGGAGGGACCCAAACATAGTGTTTCTCTATTCTGCAAACGCCTGCTTCGAGGCCGCCACGGCTGTGTGTAGCTTGAAAGGGAAGAGAAGGAAGTCCCTGCCATGCTTCATAATAGGCCCTGCGGTTGCTGTAAGGTCCTAAAATCAGAGAACGTTCTTGTTCTGTGGCCGTACGCAAAACATGGGGGTGTGTCATGTGTTTTCTCCAGGTGTACTCTGTGAGTACTTACGCGTGAGCACCTCCAGGGAATATATATTTTATCCTAATATATTATATATACATATAGATATATAGATAAATAGAAATATTTATATATAATAGAAAGGAAGAAGAAAGGGATGAAACGAAAAGTCGTTAAACTGGGACCAGCAACGCTTGTGGTCAGTTTGCCGAGTAAGTGGACCAAGCGCTTTGGAGTGAACCCTGGTGATGAGATTGAAATGGAGGAAAAGGACAAGGATATTGTGATTAGTGTGGAGAAGCGCTTGCAGTACACAAAGGAAGTGCTTGATTTTACATCTATTGATCATTTGTTGCGGCGTATTCTTGCATCGCGCTATATAAAAGGGGTAGATGAGATTGATGTGCATGTCAATTCTCTTGCAAAATCGCGGATTGTACAAAAAAGAGTTGATGAATTAATTGGGATGGCTGTAGTGGAGCAGAGTAAAGACAAGTTGATTATCAAGACTGTGGGTGGAGTGTCAGAGGAAAGCTTTCACAATATTCTAAATAGGACTTTGTATTTGTTGCATTCGATTTCTGAAGGGACAATGAATGCTATTATCAACAAAGAAACAGATTTGGAATATTTGGCGGATGCAGAGGAAAACATTAACAAGTTTACTGATTATTGTTTTCGGTTGTTAAACAAGGAGCCTTCAATTGATTACAAGAAGCGATGCGCGCTGTATTGTAGCATTATGCTTCTCGAGCAGTTGGGTGATAATTATAAGAAAATTATTAGATACATCAATCAGCACAAAATGAAGCTGAATAGTGAGTGTGTAACTCTTTTTAAGAGCATCCATGAGTTTCACAAGGGATTTCAAAAACTATTCTTGCACTTTAGTTTTGAGCACGCGACAAAGCTTGCAAGAGAGCATGATAAGATTATGAAAGAGATAGAGAAGCAAGTTGAAAAATCAAGAGAGATGAGGGAGGTTGTGTTATTAATGCATTACAAAGAAGTGGTGCATAATCTTATTGAGTTGGTATCGCAGCAATTAAATATTTACTGATATTTGGGAATGCCATTGGTGAAATCTCCGATCATCGGACTATATTTGATGGGTTTACTTTCTGTTATAACTAGTTTTGGAGTACAAAAGTCTGCGGGAGGGTCTTGGAGCCAGACTGAGTAAATACCGCCGTCCATTGCTGATGCAAGTCCATGAAGTGTATTATAAGCAAGCTTTCGTGCAATGCTGCGAACAATCTGATTTGTATGATGTTGGGGAACATCGAAGGGGAAAAATCCTACTTCAGAAGAGGGAGTGTGATAATCAATAAGAGCCTCCGCAACATTTCCATTGTGCTTTTTGATGAGTCCAGCAACTCGCGCAGCGCCTGCGTCGAGGTTTGCAACAGGGTCAAGGATTTCTGTTCCTGTACGTTCTCCAGGATGACCTGAAGTGTAATGATAGCTTAACGTAATTCTAAAAGGGTCAAGAATATTCACATTTCCTGTGTTTCGAAGGGTGGGATTTTGGCTTGTTTCTCCACTGCCATAGCATCTGCTGACTTGGATCATTCTTCGTATCATGATATAGTCAAGCCCGTGTTTTTGTGCTATCTCTTGCACAATGGGGTCATCAAGAGTAAAAGTGTTGGTAATCTTTTCATCAATGATCTTTCTCATGACTCGGTCATACGCATGGGTGTAGATCCATTGATGAGATCTTCCGATGCGTTCTTCTCCAACTTCTTGCTTTTGTTGCGCTGCGTCCATTCTTGCATTAATTGAATCAAGAGTGCTCGAAACAAGAGCTGCTAGTCCAAAGAGAATACCTCCAACAATGGAAGCAACTTTTCCTCTTTTTCTCCATCGTGCATTGTCAAGCTGGGTGCGAATTCTATTGATGCTTTCTCCAGGCTGTGATTCTGCAACTAATTGTGCCAGTGATGAGGGGCTTGTCTCAACATTTTCTTGTGACATTAACAAATGAGGGTTATGTGTTTTTTTCAAAGCCTCATATGCCTCATCAGAAAGGATTGGTGTGGAATAGCCTCGATGCTGTGCAGGTACTTGAGTAAGGTGTTCAACGAATGAAGTGGTGATTATTCCTTGAGCTGCTGCGTCGTGTGCTCTGCGGAGGGCTGTATTGTAAGAGATGGTTGCCATTTTTTGCAAGCGATCCACATCATCTGCAGTTTCTGCTTGTGCAGCGCGGAAAAGGTAGCGTTTTGCAGTGATGAGGTCTTGGAAGATCTGATTGTGTGTATAGCGAACAAAAGATGCTTCTTGTTCTTCGGGTGTTGTATACAATTGTTCTGCTGCGTGTCGCGCAAGCCGTTTTTCTAAATCAAGGGGAAGATGTGCTTTGGTGAGGAGTTTTCCAATGTCTAATTCTGGAAATCCATTTGCTGCTGCATTGGGCCAGTCAAGAAAGACGCTTGTTCCATTCACTAATGTATTTTTTGCGTGAAGGTCGCCGTGAACAATGGATCCTCTTGCTGCAGTGAGAGATGTGCCAATGTCGCGTGCAAAAGCCTGGAGAAGCAGTGCTGTTTCTCCTTGAAGGGAAATTTCTGAAAGGTAGTAATTGCGGAACATTTCTGTGAAGTCGCGCACAGCATCTGGAAAGGAGAGTTGTGTTCGTACAGAAGGTTCATTCAAATGGGTAAAAACAGAAACATAATCAGTAATGACGCGTCTGAGAATGGCTTCTTTCTCTTCTGGATGGGTATCCAATGCGTCTTTCAATGTCATTCCATCAACAGAAGGAGTAATAATGACGCGTTCTTTTTTGTTTGCAAAGCGTACTGCAGGAACTGATGCATGGTAAGGAGTGATTGCAAGAGCGTCATGTGCTGCTTGTTGAAGACGAACTGCTCGATGATAATCTTCTCTGTCTGAAGTGCGTTTGATGAAGTGGCGAATGGAAACAGCATCAGTTAATCGCAATACTGCTTCCCCAATCCACCCGTCTTTTTCCAGAGTATTTTTGGTTGCATCTCCGAGGAGGGTAATAGGGGGTAAAAGGACGCCAAATCCGCGTGCTTCGACAGCGTCTGCAATTTTTCTGAGTTCATGATCGCTTATTTTTCCGTCTTGTGCGAGTGCTGCAATTTCAGGGAGGATAACTTGTCTTGCATAAGGTTCTGCAAGTCTTCCCAGCAGGTGTTCCAATGAGAGGTTAATGCCGGTGTTCATCTGTATTCCTCAACAGTTTTTGCACAGAATATTCAATGATGTGGCTTTTATTACGGAACATACCCTCTTTGAGTCGTTCTTCGATTTGGTGTATGGTTGCTTCATCAATAGTGATGCTGATCTTTGTTTTCATGGAAAGGTAAGATAAAATCATACTTTATAAGACTTTCTAATTGTTACTACTATGAAGAAATTAATATTTTAGGTCAATACCTTAAATGAAAGGCGTTTTATATATACACAAAAAAAGGGAAAACAGCATCTTTATAAGAGATAAAAGAGGAAGAAAACGAATGCATATGTGGAAAAATATAAGTCTTATTGTTGTGTATCTCCTTGTAGGAGTATCATTAATAGCTGCAGATCGCCTTGCAGAGGCTCCTGTTATTGATGTGAATCTTGCAGAAAAGGAAACGACAACAGTTGTTATTGATGGTGAAGAAGTATCTATTACCATTGAGGAAATAACAGAGGAAAATGGGGAGCTTGTTCCCATTATTACAGTGAATGACGAACGCATTGTCTTGACTGATCAAGGAAAAGACGTGCAAGATCTTCCGATTAAGATTGTGCCGGTCGAAAGACCGAAAAAAGAGGACGTGAAAGATCTTCCAGAAGATATTGTCAATGAAGAAATATGGGTGGAAATTATTCCCAAGCACGAACCATTTGTAGATCTATTTTTGGCAGGAATCCAGAATGATCTAACACAAGTTGATGTGAAAGCATGTAATAGCGGAGAAATCGCATCTCCAGCATTGCAGTCAGGAGTAACCATGTGGTTGGACACAGGAAGCTCTGCAAGCAAACCATTGCCTTCACTTCTCCCTGGAGATTGCGCAGCCGTGTCTTTTTCTCGGCAAAATGATTTTAACGGAGCAAGTGCAGCAGATGCGAAGATCGCAGTTGATCCTGATGAAAAATCTGGGGATGTGCATCGCGATAATAATCTGAAGAAGATTCCGATGTTTTGGAAAACAGCTGTTGAAACGCCAGTACAGGAGTCGCTTCCTGATCTGGTGATTTCTGATCTGCAAGTCTATCCATTGCATCCCACGCCAAATGATCAGATGTACATTGCATTCAAAATACGAAATATTGGTGAAGCGCCTGCAAAACTCAGCTGGACTGAGCAAGGTTCTCAAAATGCAAACGTCATGGCAAGCATGGTGTTTTTGAATGGCGAAGCGATTGCGTTTCCCCGTCCCGTGCATCCGGATGTGACCTATGCATACAATCCAAATGCGAAGGAAGACGAGTCTCAAGTGCAGGTAACCTCATGGACATATAAGGATTTGACATTGCAGCCAGGAAAAGAAATGGGAATCAGCACTTCATACAAGAAGCAGTGGAATCAGGCATCCGCAATACGAACAGGAACGAATGTGATTGAAGTATCTGTAGATCAATTGTTTCTAGATCAGCCGCAAAGTGGCATTGTTCAAGAAAGGGATGAGTCAAACAATCGGGGAAAAGTGTCGTTTGATGCGCGCCCGGATTTGTCCTGGGACACATATGCGTATCTTCCCTTTTGTCAGCGCTTGAATGGAAATGAGCTGTTTATTCAAACACAAATTGATAGAAATGGGCAGCCAGATTTTGGGCCAAAGACTGATTTTCGAGCAACAGTGAGTTACATGTTTGTGTCTGAGGATCATTTTTATCGGGCAGAGCAGCCAGAGCCGTTGTTTGATGCAGTTACATTATACGATGCGTTGTATTCCAGCGCTCCTGCAGTGAAGGATACAAAAGGAAGAGAATACAAGATTTTCACGCGCGAGATGACAGAGCGTGAAGGAAGTCACGGCTTTTATTACGCGCTTCCAAGAGTGGACGGAACATTGGTTATAGGAGTAGTAAAAACAGTGCATATTTCAACAGGGCAGGAGGATAAGTCATTATTCTTCTGGGATTTTGAGCCGGAATATCCATCAGGAAACGAGTGCTCGGGTGGGTTTACAGTTATTCCAAAGCCAGAAGAGCAGTTTGTGATTGAGGCAGTGTCAGGAAAGCCAAAGATTACAAAAAGAGTTGCAGCAAGTGCAGGAACAAAGGATAAGAAAGAAAAACAAATAATAAAAAAAGAGGCAAGAGAAGAAAAGGAAGATGATTCTTCTCAGAAGAAGTCAATTGTTGCACGATTTATGAGCTGGTTAAAGTTAGTATTCTAATTTTTATTATTACCAACAAGATACAAAGAAACTGCCATAAACTATTTAAGAGTCATGCAACGGCATTAAGTGATGCAGAAAAAAGATTTTTTTGAGCTTGCCGCACGTGATGGTCTTGCTTTGACGTTTGATGATGTGCGTCTGGAAACAGGATATTCTGAAGTCCTTCCAGATCAGGTGAATGTGGAAAGCAGGTTTTCTCGAAATGTGCCGTTAAAAGTTCCTATAGTGAGTGCTGCAATGGATACGGTGACTGAGTATCAGCTTGCGATTGCAATGGCAAAGGCAGGAGGATTGGGAGTTATTCACAGGAGTTTTTCTCCTGAGCAGCAGGCGAAGCAGGTTGCGCGGGTGAAGCATCACATGAATGGGTTTATTGAGAAGCCAGTGAGTGTGTTTGAAGATCAAACGATTGAAAGTATATTGCAAGGGAGAGCGGAAAAAGGATTCACCTTCCACAGTTTTCCAGTGCATGATCGTGAGAAAAGGTTTGTGGGTATATTGACAGAGAATGATTTTGATTTTTGTAATAATGCACAATTAACTGCGAGGGAAGTCATGACAAGGGAAGTGATTTCAGCTCCTGCAGGAACGTGCATGGATGATGCATATAATTTAATGGTGAAGTACAAAAAAAAGGCAATTCCATTAGTTGATGCAGAAGGAAGAGTGGCTGGATTGTACATTTTCAGAGATATCAAAAGAATTAGATCAGGCATGTTTGCAATGCACAATTTGGATGCAAAAGGGCAATTACGGGTGGGTGCAGCAATTGGAGTGGGTGATGATGCGTTTGAAAGATTGGAATTATTGGTGAATGAGCATGTGGATGTGGTAGTTGTAGACACAGCTCATGGAGATACTAAATCTGTTTTGGAAACACTGCGTGCAATAAGGAAGAAGTACACTGTAGATGTTGTTGTGGGAAATATTTCGCATCATGCATCTGCAATGCATTTGCTTGACGCAGGTGCTGATGGTATTAAAATTGGCCAGGGTCCTGGCTCTATTTGTACAACACGCATCATTGCAGGTATTGGATGTCCGCAAGTGACTGCAGTGTATCGGTGTGCAGTGGTTGGACAAGAATGTGGTGTTCCAGTGTGTGCGGATGGCGGCATTACATCTTCTGGAGATATAGTAATTGCATTAGCTGCCGGTGCTGCATCAGTAATGCTGGGAAATTTATTGGCAGGAATTGAGGAATCTCCTGGGGAACTGGTTTTTTTGCAAGGAAGGCAGTGGAAGAAGTATCGGGGAATGGGTTCGATAGGTGCGATGCAGGAGTCGCGCGGTGCGCGGCAGCGCTATAGTCAAGGTGAACGCGTCTTAATTCCAGAAGGAGTGGAGGGAATGGTTCCTTTTAAGGGTCCTCTGGATGCAGTAATGGCGCAGTATGTGGGCGGTGTACGATCAGGCATGGGATATATAGGCGCAAAAACTATTGCTGAGTTGCAAGCAAAAGCAGAATTTTTCAGAACAACTGCTGCAGGAAGGAGAGAATCGCATCCGCATGATATTGTGATAACGCGAGACGCGCCAAATTATTCTCCACCACAAGGAGAGCGGCAATGAACCTGGAGTCATTGATGAAGGGAGTGCAGGTTGCTGCAGTCATTTGCACGCAGTGGGGGGATAGCGGAAAAGGAAAAATAGCAGAATTGCTCGCAGCAGAGTGGGCTGATATTACTGCGCGAGGCACAGGGGGAAATAATGCAGGGCATACGGTTGTGGTGAATGGGAAGGAAACAATTTTTCACCTGATTCCTACAGGTATTTTGCATGATGCGTCTGGAAAAAGAACGATATTGGGAAATGGGATGGTGATTAATCTTGCAGTGTTGCAAGGTGAGCTTGCTGCGCTTGATGCAGAAGGATTGCCATATAATCATCTAATGATAAGTGAGGATGCGCATGTGGTGTTGCCCTTTCACGTATTGAGTGATGAGTCAAATGTGTCTCAAGCACAAGGAGGCATTGGAACAACGGGCAGAGGTATTGGTCCGTGTTATGCGGATAAGATTGCGCGTCGCGGAATAAAAATTGGTGATTTAAATGATAAGGATACGCTTGTCAAAAAGATTCGAAAGCTGGCTCCGCACTATTCTTCCATTCAAGTGGATGAAGAAAAATGGGTGCATGAGTTGACCGAAGCGGGCGCTCAAATACATCATTTTGTGGGTGACACAATTGCAGAGATGCATCGTGCGCTTCGTGGAGGAAAAAAGATTGCTATTGAAGGAGCGCAGGGAACATTATTGAGCATTGAATGTGGCACATATCCATTTGTCACGTCTTCTGATTGCTCTGTGAATGGCACTGCAATGGGTGTGGGATTGTCTGCACGAAGCATTGACTTGGTGTTGGGAGTGACAAAGTTTCCCTTTATGACGCGAGTGGGCGGGGGTCCGTTCCCTACAGAATTAGGAGGAACTGCTTCTGAGGAATACTGTAGTGATGATCAACATAGGCTTGCGTACGAGCTTGCAATGTTTCAAGTGCCGCACATAATAGGAGATGGAAAGATACGCTATAATCACCAAGATCCAAAGATTGTGGAATTGATGAATGATCCTTATCAGTTGAGGCAAGGTATTGGCATTCGGTTGGCTGCTGGAGAGTATGGTGCAACGACTGGTCGCCCACGAAGGATTGGATGGACAGATGCAGTTGCTGCTAGATATGCTGTGACATTGAATAAGTGTGTATTTGTGGTGACAAAAGCTGACGCGATTGCAGGAAAGGATGATTTTAGCATCTGTTTTGGATATAATACTAATAATGGTGTAACTGAAGATTTCTCAAGGAGTGAACGTGTGCTGCGGGGAGTGAAGCCGATACTGGAAATATATAAGGGATATGGAAATATTACGGGTGTGCAGGAGTATGAATCGCTTCCACAGAGTTTGCAGAATGCTGTGCATGATTTTGAAGAGTTTACAGGTGCTCCTGTGGTGATGGTTTCAACAGGTCCGGAAAGGGATCATACGATTATACGAAAAAGTTCTTAAAAAAGTGGAATGGGCCGGAGAGGATTTGAACCTCCGACCTTCGCCGTGTAAAGGCGATGTCATAACCACTAGACTACCGGCCCAATGAAGATAACTTGTTTGAGATGAGCTATTTAAATCTTGTTCTTAAGATGGATCTAAAGATCAAAAAAAGAAGAATAAGTTTTGTGTAAGACCTCTATTATCCTATTTTTGAAGGACGCTAGATATCATCAAATAAAACAAAAATCTTCCAAAGAAATTGTGTAATATCCACTTTTTCAACAGAAAGCTTTAAGAGTAACTAGACTATAAAAGTATACATGGGAGTCAGAGAGAAGTTTTTAAAAGTCTTTGCTAATCTGCCAGAACCAGAAAGGGTTCAAATTATAGCGATTATAGATGAAAAGCCATATTCTTGGAATGCAGCTTACAATGAGATCGATCAGAACACTAAACTAGGAGAAAAGATTTTAAAGAAATTAGAAGAACTAAAAATACTATGAATCAAGACAATACTATTTTTAACGAGCAGAAGAAGCTAGTATTAGCAAGGTTTAAGACCCTGAATTCGGAGGCAAAGATCATTTTAGGCGGCGATAAAGAAATAACAGTAAAAGAACTTATCAACCATATCAAAAAAGGAGACGAGTTTGGAAAGAATGTAGTAAGAGCTCAAATAAAGATGCTACAAGTTTTGGCTCGTGATGTAGATTAATGTGGCAAAGAAATTTCTTGTAACAAGGCCTAATCATGATATCAATACTTCTTACCTTCATGCATTTACAAAAGATATTCTAAAAATAGTGAAATCAACAAAGGATATTCATGTAACAGACCTCGAAGGTAAAAATGCAACAAGAAAAGAAGTAGAAAGACGCCTTATTAAAGAATGCCCTGAATTAATGTTTTTTAATGGTCATGGTGATAAAGAAACAGTTTGTGGCCATAGGAATGAGGTTATACTCGATAAAAATAATATTGACTTAACGAAAAAGAAAATAATTTACGCGTTAGCTTGTGATTGTCTGCAGGAATTAGGAGTTTCAGCAATTGAAAGTGGTACTGAAGCATTCATTGGATATAGAGCAGAATTTATGATAGTAACCGATCCTTCAAGGATCAATGTTCCAGATAAAGACAAAAATGCAATTCCATTTAAGAAAGCTTGTTTTACTTTAATCCATGCATTAGTGTTTGGTAACCCAGTAAGCAAAGCGATAGAGTTGACTAAACGAGAATACGAACATCTGATAAGATCTTACGGAACGAGTGAAGATGATCCTTATGGTGATACGCCACTGATACGGTTTGCATTAGCATGGGATTTAGAGTTTCTGGGTATGGTGGGGAACCCTCAAGCGTGTTTCTAATTAATTGCAAGCACATCTGCCAGTTATCTTTGAGCCAAGCAATAACCATTTTCTTTTATTCATTTTCTAAACTACTTTGTTGATTAATCCCTAAAACTTGAGTCGTGTGATGAGAAAAAGAAGGATGATAAGAGCGAGGATAAGCTTCCAATTGCTCCGCAACCATGCAATGATGAATTCTTTTTTATTCATCTTCTACGCCCTCCTTTATTTGATTAGTCCTTAGAATTTGAGTCTGGTGAGAATAAAAAGAAAAATAATAAGTGCAAGGACAATCTGCCAATTATCTCGGAGCCAAGAAATAACTATATTTTTTTTATTCATTTTCCACCCCTTTATTTATCCTTAACCATAAAAGCCACAATCCTATAACAAATAATAACTCTATAACTATTATATAAAATAGGTTGGTTTTGGTAGTGCGCATATTATAATAAAGTCCAACCATCAAGCCAATAACAGTAGCAAAGGATATAATAATCGTTGCAAGCGCATTTGCTTTCTGAGGTTTCATTCTTGAAAGTATAAATCAAGAAGTAATAAATATGTTCATGAAAAAATCGAAAGAATTTCGCGCTGAATGAATTTTTTTAGAATAAAATTAGTGCTTTTGTATTGTCTGCCAGATCCCGATAATATTTCCTTCAGTGTCTGCGACTTGCGCATAGTATCCCATATCCCCAACGCTCATTTTTGCTCTCGTTACTTTTCCGCCTGCGTTTTCTACTTTTTTGATATATGCATCAACAGAGGCAACGTTTATGACAATGACTGGAGTCTTGGCTGAATTGCTGTCTCTCTTGTACATGCCGCCATTGATGGCGCCTGCTTCTGTGGGCATTTGTTTCTCATCAACGTCAACAGTATGAATAATAGTGTAGTTCATGTCTGGAATGTCTTGGAGTTTCCATCCAAAGACTTTCTGGTAGAAAGTGTGTGCTCTTTTTTTGTCGTCGAAAGGGAATTTCAAAGTGGACGACTTTATCCATAAAAGAAAGAAAAATGAGGATATTAATAAATCTATCGAAAGAAACGTTTTTTATTATTTGACGTGCTTTCCTTGTTTGAGTGTCATGCTTTTCTTTCCCACCACTTGTTCTTTTTTGAAGAAGTGTTTGAAGAAGGTAACAACAAGAAGAACAAGTTCAACAACAGCGATGAGTATCACAATTCCAAGAATGACAATGCTAAAGGTGATCCAGCCGTTCATTGTCGTGTGAAGATGTCTGCAACGTTAAAGATGCCTTGCGTCTTCCCTCCCCCTTGGGTATTATGAGGTAAATATTTGAGTATTTTGTTTGCCAAGTTTTTGATGGGCATACTTTGCAGCCAGACTTTTCCCGGTCCGCTTAAGGTTGCGAGAAAGACTCCTTCTCCACTAAAGAGCATGTTTTTGAATCCCTTCACTCGGGTGATGTCATATTTGATTGTTGGTTCAAAAAGTGCAATGTGTCCGGTGTCTACTTGGAGTGTTTGTCCCTCTTTCAAATCATATTCAGTGACTTCTCCATCAATTTCCATGAATGCAACTCCTGGTCCAGTCACTTTTTGCATGATGAATCCTTCTCCCCCAAAGATGCCTGTGCCAAGTTGTTTTCTGAAGTGCATGTCTAATTGCACGCCTTCTTGGGCGCAAAGGAATGCATCTTTTTGGCAGATGACGCTTTGATCTTTTGCTAATTTAAGAGGAATAATCTTTCCAGGGAATTCTGTAGCGAATGTAACAACTCCGATGCCTGCTTCGCAGGTGTAATTGGTGAAGAATAATCCTTCTCCAGAGAGCATGCGTCCAATGCCTTTAAGGAGACCTCCTTTGGTGCTGGTGTCCATTTTCATGTTGCCGCTCATCCATGCCATGCCGCCAGATTCAGTGTACACGCTTTCTCCTGCTGCAAGCTGGATGTCGACTGTTTGCAATGTGGTTCCATAAATCTGGTATTTCATACGAGAAAGAGGAAAAGGGAACTATATAAATATTACCGCTTCTTTTGAATGGAATAAAAGGAAAGCATTCAATGAAAATAAAAAAGAATAAGTGTCCGCAATGTAAGTCTGAAAGGATTAATTGGTATGCAGGTGCGTTAACAGGTTCTTATCATTGTGAGAAATGTGGATATATTGGTCCGATAGTGATAGAAGAAGATAGCTAACCTCTATTGGGGAAGATGGCTGCAACTTTTTTTCCTTCTGCAAGTGCCTTGTTGTATATTTTTATTGCTTCATCGTTGTGTTTTGCAGTGTACTTGACGCGATTCTGGTGAATATGCATTTGCACGTTCTCTGCTAAGGTGAGTAATCCTCCAGCTCCCAGTCCAATAACAAGGAGGTCTGGTTTGTATTCAACAAGCTCTTTGATATGTGGAATAGTAATTTCTTTGTTGTCTGATTCCCAAAATCGAACTCTTGTTCCAAGGAGTTTGATGCTCTCCATGTGCACTTTTCCATCCACTTTGAAGCAGCCATATTTGAATTCGTCAATCATACAAAAAACATGTATTTTCGGGTTAATATATTTATAGGTGGTAGATCTAATAGTGTGTTCTTTTGTCTAAAAGAGGTGGACCTTTGGCTCATACATAAATTATTAATAAAACCTATTATAAGCCTATTATGAGCAGTTATGTTGAGAAAATAATATATACGGGTTGAAATACGAATGTACAATGAGACTAATATCGTTGAACATTCATGGTGGACATGAGTTTGAAGCATTAATAGATTTTGTAAAAGCGCAACAAGAAGTTACAGATATATTTTGTTTTCAAGAAGTGTTTGACACACCAACAGACAGTAAAGAAATTGATAGGTGAAGGGCTGATATATACAGGCAGCTTGTTGCTGTGCTTCCAAGTCACCAGGCTCGTTTTGCCCCATTTCATTATGGTCATACATATGGCGGAAGGGTTGATTTTTCTATTTATTATGGCTTGGCAATGTTCATGCATCGTGAGTTAGATCTTCGAAAACATGGAGAAGTATTTATTCATGGAAACTGGAATGGAAGTTTATTTAGTGTTGGGAGTATAGGAAGAAATCTTCAATATATGGTGTTTGGTCACGATGGAAAAGAGTATACAGTTGCTCATTTTCATGGGTTGTGGACTGGTCAAGGAAAAAAAGATACACCAGAGAGAATTGAGCAATCGAGAAAAGTAAGAAGATTTTTAGATCAAAATAAAGAACCTAAAATACTATGCGGTGATTTTAATTTATTACCTGATACTGAGAGTGTGAGAATATTGGAAGAAGGAGGGTTAGTAAATCTTATCAAGACACATGGAATAACAAGTACAAGAAGTAGATTATATCAAAAACCAGAAAAATTTGCAGATTACACTTTAGTATCCCCAGAAGTTGTTGTGGAGAGATTTGAAGTTCCTGAATTTGTTGTTTCTGATCATTTACCTATGGTTCTTGAGTACCACTAAATAAAGTAAAAAAACTGGGGTCGCGAGGATTTGAACCCCGATCGCCAGCACCCCATGCTGGAATGATAACCAAGTTACACTACGACCCCTTCATTTCAATAAATAAAGAACCCTTTTTGAGGTTTTCTGTTTGAACCAGAAGGTTTATATGATAACTCCTCTTCTGAAAAAAAGAAATGGATGTGAAGAGTGTTCTTGCAAGGATTAAACCTTCGAAAGAGGAAGCGCTCGCAGTCAAGCGTCTTGCAAATGAGGTCATGAAGAAGATTAAAGTGAAGGGCGCAACAGTCATGCTGGGTGGTTCTGGTGCAAAGGATACCTATTTGAAGGGAACGCATGATATTGATATTTATGTCAAATTTGATCCGAAAAAATATGGTGCAAAGTCCGATGCACTTGCCGATATACTGCATGCTGCAATAAAGAAGAAGTTTCCTCGTCTTATCAGGTTGCACGGTTCTCGGGATTATTTTCAGGTAAAGCAAGGGAGTTTCACGTTTGAGATTGTGCCTATTCTGAATATTACAAAAGCGTCGCAAGCGAAGAACATTACTGACTTCTCGCATTTACATGTGAAGTATGTGCAGAAGTATAAGCGCCTTGCAGATGAGATTCGCTTGGCGAAAGCCTTTGCAAAAGCACAAGGAGTGTATGGCGCAGAGTCCTATATTCGGGGTTTTTCTGGCTATGTGATTGAGTTGCTTGTTATTTCTTATGGTTCTTTTAAGAAAGTAGTAAGGGGAGTGGCAAAATGGGGGCATGTCAAAGTGATAGGAAGTAAAAAAGATGCGAAAAAATTGAATGAAGCAAAGAAGCAATCGCCTCTCATTCTTATTGATCCGGTGCAGCCAGATCGAAATGCTGCTGCAGCTATTTCAGAGGAAAAGTATTATGATTTCGTGCTTGCGTGCAAGGCGTTTCAAAAGTCTCCATCATTGTCTTTTTTTGAGCGGAAGAGGTTTGACAAGGAAAAATTGAAGAGTTTAGGCAAGGTTATCCTGGTTGAAGCAATGCCTTTATCAGGAAAAAAGGATGTTGTCGGTGCAAAAGTAGTGGGTGTGTTTGAAAGAGTCAAGAGCGCATTGTTGGAGCATCATTTTTGCGTGTTGTTTGCGAAGTGTGTGTTTGGAGAAGAAGATCAAAAAGCGTGCTTTTACTTTGTGCTTGATCCTCGGGAATTAGCATCAGAGAAAAAGCAGTTTGGGCCTCCGAAGGAAAATGAAAAGGCTGTGGAAGCCTTTAGGAAAAAGCATGGATCAATCATGTTTAACGAGCACCGTGCATACGCAATGGTAAAGAGGAACTACACATCCGCAAGCACATTGGTAAAGGATCTTGCAAAGACGTCGTATGTGCAGGAAAAGGTCAAGTCAGTGAAGGTAGTGGTGTATTAATTAAGAGCAGAGGTAGAGTTTAAACTGCCGTGGTTGGTATGAGGTAACAGTAAAGGTCCATTGGTCAGGGCTTGTTTCGACACCACTCTTGTCGTCAAAGACTCGTGCCGAGTTGTAATTGATGTTAGTCATAGTATATCCAACGCTAAAGATGAGTGTATCAGTTGAGTCACCGTTCTTACCTAAAGATTGATCAATAGCTTTCCAATATTTGTAGCCTTGGTTGTTCGCATGGGGCGATTGGAAAAAGATGGCAACATTTGTGTTGACAAGTTCTTCATAACCTCCATATCGTTCAAGCATGAGTGTGCACGCTCTCCCAATACATGCGGGAGGTACGGGAATTGCTTGGGTGTAACCTTGGCCAGTGTACGAGATAAGTTCAGCACACCCTCCAGGACCTGAGGGTGGTCCTCCAGAACCTCCGCTACCGGAAGTATTTGTTATTTCAAGTGCTGTGAGCCGGGTATTAATGTCTTCGAGCGCTGTTTGCAGATTTTCTTCTCCATTGACGTCAACAAGGATCTGTGTTCCAGGGTGCCCGGGGTTGGGAAGAGGAGTGGTGTATTGCGCATACACGCCAACGCCGATAGCGAGGAAGAGAAAGAAAAGAAAGGTGTACAGTGTATGGTTTCTGATCCTCTTTTTCATAGAATAGGAGGAAGAGTAGTTTGTTTATAAGGTTTTCTTCTGAGTTAGCGGTTGAGAATGACAGAAAGCTTGTCCGAACTGCTGTCAACACACGGACTTGCGTCTCCAGTGTCTTCCCAGGATTGAACATTCCATCCTCCAATAACTCCGGCAATATTTATCGAGTTGTAAAACGCGAGTGCTGCAGTGACGCATCCTTGTTGGGTGTCATCAGTTAATCCTCCGGTGGGTGGGGGAAGGAAAGGATTTCCGCAACTACCGAATGCGCTTCCCGAGATTACCCAGCAGTCTGGATTGGAATTGCTGTTGTTGTCCCAGCCGATGACGATGTTTTCTGTTCCGTTTGAGCTTGATCCTCCAGAGGGTGTGCTGGAGAGGATTCTGCAGCAGCGTGCAGGGTTGTCTGGGTCGTCTCCGGTCTCCACGTAGTTTGCAGGGCAGGTGAGTGTTGATGAAGTGAGGCAGTCAAGAGTATAATTGGGTATGGACGGTGCTCCTGGTGCTTTTCCTGCGAGGAGTGCTTGGTCGATGGCTTGTTGGAGTGTGACTTCGGTGCCGTTAATACTCACGAGGACTTGGGTTGCTCCATGTCCTGGATTGGGAACAGGAGTGGTGTACTGTGCGTAAGTGAAGGCACTCACTCCAATGAGAATGATAAAAAGAGTAGTGTATAATGTATGATGAGAAGAATGCCTCTTTTTCATAAGAATGAAAAGAAGGACGAAGTTTAAAAAGCTGTTGTTTTGGTTAATTAAGATCGGACAAGAATGACAGAAAGCTTGTCCGAGCTGCTATCAACACATGGACTGTGATCTCCTGTATCATCCCATGATTGGACATTCCATCCGCCAACAACCCCTCCAATGACTTGGGAGTTGTAGTAATCGCGTGCTGCGTCGACGCATTTTTGTTGTTGCATAATGACACATGCTGGCGGATTATAAGCACATGTTTGTGCCATTGATAGAGGAATGGGTGAAATTCCTCCGTTGGGTGGGGGAAGATAAGGGGTTCCGCAGGTGGTGAATATGCTTCCAGAGATTGCCCAGCAGTCAGGGTCATTATTCCCATTATTGTCAAATCCGATTAAGATTGTTTCTTGCTGGGATGTTCCTCCACCTATTCCTCCTCCTCCTGCTGATACAATTCTGCAGCAGCGCGCTGCATTGTCTGGATCATCGCCCGTTTCAACATAGTCAGTCGGGCAATTAACAGTAGAGGAAGTGAGGCAGTCAAGAGTATAATTGGGTATGGACGGTGCTCCTGGTGCTTTTCCTGCGAGGAGTGCTTGGTCGATGGCTTGTTGGAGTGTGACTTCGGTGCCGTTAATACTCACGAGGACTTGGGTTGCTCCATGTCCTGGATTGGGAACAGGAGTGGTGTACTGTGCGTAAGTGATTGTGCCAACGAAAAGAAGCGCAAGGATTAGGATAAGAGTATAATGTGTTTTGTGCGAAGAATGAACATGAGGGGAAAGAGTCATGAGTGCACCACTTTGTATGCTTTTTTAGCATGAAAAAGTCTATATATAAGTTTCGGAATGCAAAAGGGAAATGATCATCCTCAGTAAGTCAAAGATGAAGCAGGTGATGAAGCAATTGCCTAGTGTGCTTCTTCCAGAGGGTGTGGTTATGGGAGAAGATAAGGGAATGCTTTCTCTGGTGTCAGAGGATGTTCTCAAAGTCAATCTTGAGGTGTTGAAGGTGAGAAGTGGTGGTCTTCCGTTTGCAACGAAGAGAGGAAAGGAAGTAAAAGTGGTAGGTGAAGGGTATCAAGGAGTGCATAAAAGAAAGAAGTGATTCTATGATAAAAGAAATAATAGGAGTGTGTATTCTTTTTATGATATCTGGGTGCCAGCAACAGATAGAAACAGAATTATCAAATATGGATAGTGATGAAGATTATATGATAAAAATTAAGGAATATGTGTATGTAAACAATATTCAGGTTACTGTACCAAATGCTGATCCAAAAAATATGGGTGCAGTTCCTATTTCTCTTGAGGAGTTTGAACAGTTCTTTCAAGTGAGGAGAGTTGAAGAGGGAGAATTTCAAGGGAAGAAAGTGATTGTGGTTCGTTTAACGTGTTGCGGGATGGGTGATGCATATTTTATTGATAAACAATCGCAAGAAGTGATTGGTCACTCGTTTGGTCCGCTTTAGATCTGTTGTGCGCATGTGTGTTGTAAAGGGCATTGCTCGCAAAGAGGTTTTGGCTTGCACATCTGTTTTCCAAGCTGAACAAGAAGTGCATGAAGTTCATTGTATATCTCATGTTTTTTGGGAAGATTGTGCATGACAAACTGTTGGATATCATGATAAGATTGAGAGGGAAATCCGTAGCGGGTGAAGATGCGTGTGGTGTATGCATCAACAACGAAGAAAGGTTCATGATGTGCATAGAGTAAGATAGAATCTGCTGTTTCTGGTCCGATGCCCCAGATGTGCAGTAAATTATTTCGAGTTACTGGTGTCCCAGATTGTATGAAGCGTGCAAATGCTTTGAGTTTTTTGGCTTTTTGGTTGTGGTAGCCAGAGGAGTGGATGAGAAGAGCTAATTTCTGTTGAGAAAGAGAAAGAATTTTTTCTGGAGCGAGCGCATGAGCATGGTGGAGAGAATGAAGGGCTTTTTCAACATTTGTCCAGGAAGTGTTTTGAGTTAGGATCGCTCCAACACTGATCTCAAATGACTGCTGTTCATTCTTAGGGAATGAGTAGTCTCCTGGATGGTATTCAATCTTGCCTGTTTTGTTGTTATACAGTGGCCACCAGCCTTGCGGTCCATAGTGGGAAAGAAGTGTATGATAAATGGAAAAAAGGTGATTAGGGGGATGCATAAATATTATCCTTATAATCTAAATATATATATTTATCCTGGAAAAAGTTTATATATTCTATGAAGAGAATAAAGGGATGCAAAAAAAGGTAGTAGTTGTGCTCATAGTTCTTTTTGTTCTTTTACCCCTTTTTGTTTCGCATATGAAAAAAACAGGAGCATATTCTTTAAAGCAGCAGGAAAGTGATGCTTATGGGGAAAAAGTATCATGGAGATCGATAATGGAAGATATAGAGCCTCTTGATAAAAAGATGCAAGAAGAAATTTATAAGCAAATTTATAAGCATATTCAAAAAGGTGTTTGGGAGAAATGAAACAAGAGTATAGAATATACTTTGTTGTATTAGGCATAATCATAATGATGCCGATGGCAGTCGCGCAACTTCCTCCACCAAACACAATTCTAAATATTGGAGTTTTTGGAGCATACCTTAATCCTCCCCCTTCATGTATTGATGCTATCACAGGACTACCAGTAAGCATTCCAAGTGGCTGTGCAGACGCTGACACCGGATTTGCAGTTACGCAACCAGGACTTGTATCAGGATATATATCCCAAGTGATGCTTGTTTTTATTCCTATTTTTGGTGGATGGACGTGGTCTGCAGGTAATCCATATTGCTTAGGACAAGGAGTTCCTGATGTGTGCATATCTGCAACTGTAATTAGGGAAGGAGTGTGTGGTGCACAATATGGGATATCAGCAGGAACAATGACCTTAATTTCAGGAGTTTTTTTTGGTCAAATTCTTGAGCCTGTTTTTGCTGTTGATGTTGATTGTTCACAACTAGTAGGTGTTGTTCCAGGAGTGACACAAGGTATTTGCACTCCGGTAAATGTAGGTGGAGGAATCGTCTCAGCTGCATGTATATAAAAAACATTATTTTCTTGTTTTATATAAGAATAGAACGTTTCACGAGAGAAGAGTAAAGAAAAAAGTTTATATAGTTGTCTTCTTCTTAAATAAGAAGCGAATAATATTATAGGAATAAAAACGAGGTGATAGAAACCATGATGGGCGGATGCGAAAAGTGTTGTAAAGTGTCTGCGTGGATCTTCTTGGTTGTGGGAGTTCTCTTCCTCTTGAGCGATCTGGGAATGTGGAGCTTCTTTAACATCAAGTGGTACACTGCCTTATTTGTGATTGTCGGTTTGGTGGGCGTTGCGCAGGGAACGTGCAAGGCATGCCAGGCGGCAGGAAGTTCGATGAAGGGAAAGAGATAGTCCCTTCTTTTTCTTTTATACCCAAATATATTTAAAGAATAGTTGGGTCTTGTTTCTATGCCCTATCGTGATTATTTTCTTGACAAGTTTAAATTAAAGAAGGCAACCATCTTTGATATGAAGGAGTTGTATCAGCGCTTGTTCAGGTGGTTTGAGACCATGGGGTACTCTTTTTACGAAAGAGAGTATCGGGAGATTGCGGAGCAGGGGGGAAGTAAGCATTTGGAGATTCGCTGGATTGCAACAAAGGAGATTGATAATTATATGCGTTTTGGGATTGAGATGGAATTTTTGATTCTGGGGTTGTCAAAGGTGGAGATTGAGAGGGGTGGAGTGAAGATTGGGACGAATAAGGGAACGTTCGAGACGCGAATTACGTGTTACTTGGAGAAGGATTATAATGGGAAGTGGAGTTCGTCTCCGATGATGAAGACCTTCCGTTCTATTTATGAGCGCTTGATGATTCGGAACAGGTTGGACAGGTACGGAGATGAACTGTTGAAGGATACGGGGATGTTGGTTGATGATATCAAAGCTTTTATGGCGATGTATAAATATTAATCATTTCTTCCATTGTCTGATGATGAACATCGCTACGCCAATGGTTGCAAAGGTGTCTGCAAAATTGAATACAGGCCAAAAACCGACATCAATGAAGTCGATGACGTGTCCAAGAAATATTCTGTCAATAAGGTTGCCTGCAGTTCCTCCAAGGATGAAGCTCAGTTCGAGATAGGGATATTTCTTGAGGGATGTGAGTATTATTCCAATAACGATGCCTGCAATCAGGATGAATGCGTATCTTCCTCCAGGAAGAAGGCCGAATGCGACTCCGGTGTTGGTTGTGGCAAAGGATACATTTTTGAGGAAGAATTTGCTGAGCTGGTCAATAATAATAACGCAAATGGCAATGAGGTATAATGTTCGTTGTGAATGGGGAGTGCGAAGAAAAGAAAGGGGATTTACCATACGCGTCTGCGATAGGATGATGTTTGTTCGTCATCAAAAGGGGATATGGGTTGCGGTGCACTCTGTTGAGGGGGTTGTTGTGCGTGTTGGATCATGCGTTCAATCAATTCAAGTCGTTTTGCCAGGCTTTCAAGTCGTGCGTTGATCAAGTCAAGTTTGCCAAGAACGAGTTCCATATCTTTGTCAGGATAATTTCTGGAAGGAACAGGTCTGGGAGGTAAAGGTTCTTGAAGCGTTGGTTGCAAGGGTTGTTGTTTCCACGGGTCGGGAAAGAAAGGATCATCAGACATTGGTTCTTCAAGAACGTCTTGCTTGTGTGGTTTTTCGTCAAGCTCCTGAAGGAGCTTGGGTTTTCTCTTGAGGAGGTTGAATGGCATGGTTCTGACGATAACATTTATAAGGTCGTACTATTTAAAGATTCTGTTTAAAAGAGGAGCTCATGGCTGATCCGGGAAAACTTGTTGGTGGAAAGTTTGGTGGGCAGGGAAGGTATACACTTATTATTGACACATCTCAGGCAGGTGTTGAGTCAAATTATTACTGGTTTGTGCATTTTATTCAGAATGCGGGCGCGTTTGGTTTGGGATATTCAGGGGATGCAGGGTATATTGAGAAGGTGAAGGATGTGTATACATCAGGTGAGACGAGTGCTTATTGGGGGTCTGTGGAGCAGCGGCGTGCGGCGCAGATTGACAAGTTTCAGCAGTTGATGGCAAACGTGGGGAATATGGTGAAGACATTGTTTCAGTTGTTGCGTGAGCTGCGTATTATGGATGAGCGGTTGGAATATTATGAGCGCGCGTACAAGAATGAGGACGCTGCCGAGGTTGCGTTGAAGAGTATTTGGGTGGACATGGTTGAAGGGGGCATCAAGAATCCAGGTTCTGTGACTGGATTGGCTGCGAATGTGGGTTTTGTGACGTTGCCTGACTTGTTTTATTCGATTCATCCGAAGAAGATTGAGGATGTGGAGCGTGAAGTGAGAAAACTGGAAAATGCGTTTAACAGAAAGGTGCGTGAGGTGCTCGGAAGGAAGTTGAAGCAGTATATTATTTGGCGCGAGAAGACATATAAAGAGCTGAAAGTGGGTAAAGATTTCAAGGTGAAGTATTTGCGGCAGCATTATTATGTAATTAAGATTTATTTGAATTGGCTGCGTCCGTATTTGCGAAATATTAAGCGATTAGAAACAAAGGGATCGGCAGCGGAGCCAGAGGTGGTTGCTGCCTTTGACACGTCTAAGATTGAGTTGGAATTGCTGGCAATTCGGAAGGAGTATGAGACGCAGGACATGCATAATAATGTCTATACATTGCAGTTTAAGAAGTATTTTCCGTGCATTCGGGTGCGGTGGAATTTTGTTGCCATTCCGCAGCTTGCGTATCAGGAGGAATTTCAACGGGGTGCCATTCATCGGGGGTATTCAAAGATTATTATTGAGGGGTTTGTTGCGACAAAGGAGCAGCTGCAGCAGTACAAGAAGGCATTGGATGAGGAAGATTTTGAGTTGTTGAGTTCTGTGGATGAAGCGATTGTGTCGATGAAGGATGAGATTGAGAAATATTTGACAGAAGCAGGGGAGAAGAAGCAAGGCAAGGAGGAGAAAAAAACAGGATTGTTTGATCCTTTTGTGGGGATCATGAAGGGGTTTAAGGAAGTCTTGCATTTGCCCTCGATGAATGCAGATGACAAGCCGCATCCGACTGAGCGGTCGAAAGCAGAAGGATTGGCAAAGGCGCATTCGTACGCATTGTACAAGATTTACAAGCAGTCGCATGGTATGTTGTACGAGTAAGAAGGGCAAGTTCTGAGAGAGTTGTCTGAATGACCACGACAAACGCATTTATAGCTTGAATGAAATGGCAGAGGAATGGAAAAAGGTTGGGAAGAGCTGCAGAAAGAGTTGGGAAAGCTACCACCGTCATTGAGATTGTATTATTTAGCTGCGTTGTTAGATCTGGTGGTGGATAAGAAGCTGCGAGAAGTCATTCAGAAGGAGATTGAGAGTGCGCAGGAAGAGACTGAGATTCGGAAGGACTGGAAGCGTGTTGCGACGCCTATTGTGACAACAGTTCGTGGCTTAGGCGTTCCATTGCAGAAAAGTGAAGAGGATCAGCCAGTGGTGCAGCAAGAGGATACGCTTGAAGCAGCAGTCATTGCAATTCCGCTGTTTCAAAATCAGGGGGAGCAGTTGTTTGAGTATGGTGTGATGAAGGATCATCAAGAGTCATATTGGAGTGCAAAGTATGGTGCTTTCACGCAGGAGGAATTGATGGTGTCAAGCAGGGCGGCAGTGGAAGAAGAATTGATTATTGAAATGTTTGAGAAAAGGGATTACACTCCTCTTCGTTCTGCAACAGCAGAGCAGACAAAAACAGAGATCGAGCAAATGGTTGAACGGGTGGGTGCAGCAGAAACGTATAAAAAGAAAACCGTCTTCTAAAAGGGCATGCAATGGGGCACTGATTATTGGAACGCGTTGGATAAGGGGAAAAATATTAGATATCCTGCAGGAGAAATCGGGATGGCACATGGTATTGGGGAAGTAGGCGAAGGATTGAAGGCAAACGTGTTTAGGGGTGTGAAGGCGGTTGAGTTGGGTTTTATGGGTGCAGGAAAAGGGTTCAGAAGCCAGCCGGGTGGTCATACGCCGGAAAGTTACAGCTCTCGAGAACGAGAGGAAATGCGGGAGCTTGCGAGGATTAATGAGGTGCAGTTGTCAACGCATGCCTCTCCCAATGTAGGGTATGCTGCGGGCTGGCAAGAGGGTTCATTTCGGGAGGAGGCTCGAGAGAATGTGGTGCATGAGGTGAAGCGGGCGATTGAGTTTGCTGCAGATACTGCTGAGGGTGGTCCTGTGGTGATGCATCTGGGCGAATTTCCACGCCCATTGTTTAAGTTAGAGAGTGAGGGGAAGTTTGAGGCGTATCCTGATGAGGCGAAGAAGGCTCCTATTTATGTGGTGGATAAGAGAACAGGGCGAGTAGAAGCGTTAAAGCGGGACACGGAAATTTCTGTGCCTGTGCCTGATCCGGAGGCGGTGAATGCAGGAAAGGTGAAGTCGTTTGAGGATAGGTATGCGTTTCCGAAGCGTGATCCTTCAGGGGCAATTGCATGGGAGGATGTGAAGATTTATGATTTGGAGCAGGAAGCGATTAAGAAAAAAGAGCCTGTGGAAAAATATGTGTTTAGCAGGTTGATGCAGAAGGAGATTGATTTAGAGAGAGGGGAAGAGTTGCGCTGGAAGATTGATGCAGATCGGGAGAAGGAAGTGTTTGATGAGCTGCATCGGAATCGGGAGATGTTGGAGAAGGAGATGAAGGAAAATAAGTATAAGGGACAGTGGGATGCGGTCCAGTTTGGGAAGAGGTATGGGGTTGCGCCTCCTGAGGATTCTCCCCGATTTAAGGAGTTTCTTGATGATCCGATAAGGTATATTAAGGTTGAGGAAGAAAGAAGAAAGGGGCATAGTGACGCATTAGTAGAAGTGTCTCGGTCGTATGGTGCGCGGCGTCATGATCGGGAGAAGATGCGGGATTCCTTGCAGCCGATTGTGGAGTATGGGGTGGAGAAGTCTGCAGAAACGATTTCTCGCGCTGCCCTGTATGCGTATGAGCGGGAGAAGAAGCAGGGGTTGAAGAAGCCGTTGTGGATTGCTCCAGAAAACTGGGCTCCAGAATTGTATGGAAGTCATCCAGATGAGTTTCGGAATATTATTGTGAAGTCTCGGGAGGAGATGCAGAAGCAATTGATAGATAAGCAGGGAATGTCTCAAGATGAGGCGAAGAAGGTGGCAAGTGATCATATTAAAGGAACGTTAGATATTGGGCATGCAAATTTTTGGTGGAAGTATTATAAGGGTCCGAAGGAGGATTTTGATAAGTGGATGTCTGGTCAGTTGGAAAAATTGACGAAAGAGGGCATCATTGGGCACGTGCACTTGTCTGATAATTTTGGGTATCATGATGAGCATCTTCCTCCTGGGGAAGGAAACGCTCCTATTCAGCGGTTTGTGGAGGATTTGCACAAGCATGGGTTTAAGGGGAAGTTGATTGCAGAGCCGGGAGGCACTCGTCCTGGTCAGGAGTTTTCTGTTGCAACGCAGACGTGGAAGCTTGTAGGGTCTCCGATGTATCGGATTGATGCGCAGTCAGTGGGATGGACGGATATTGAGCATTCCTATTTTGGTCGTGCACCGCAGTCGCCCAACTTCATTGTGGGTGATTATGCGCCTGGGAAAGACTGGACATTGTGGTCTGAAGTGCCATTGGAATAAAGGAGGGGCAATGAAAAAGGTGGTGTTGGTGTGGATTACTATTCTTGTGATAATGCTTTCAGGATGTGTCATACAGCCGAAAGTTCCTCAGACTTTTCCGCAGCCTTTGCCGCTGGGGCAGCTGGTTGATGATACATTGTGCCAGTCAAATGTGGATTGTGATTGTGGGGTGCATATTAATACGGGAGATTGTTTTTTTGGAAACAAGCGTTTTGTGAAGTCTGGGGAGTATTGTCCTGATTTCTGTACGGGAATTGGCGGGAATCTGCGCGTTGTGTGTGTAAATAACCATTGCACACAAACACAAATATAAAATGAAAAAATTAAAAAGTAATGGTGAGGCCAACAGATCCAATGAAATGATCATCAAATTCCTGTGCGAAACCAATACTATATTTTCCTCCAAGGTTTAAAGTCATGTTATCTGTAAATTGGAAGTCGAGTCCAATGCTGGGTTGTAAATGGCTCAGTCCGCTGTCTGCTCTGAAGATATTGCGTGTTCCTCCAATAGCAAAGGGTTTGATGTTGTGATATTTTGCCGAATCAAGATTGTCAGTAATCAAGACAAATGCATCTAATCCGCCGTCCATCGCAAGTGCAATGTCATTCATGGTTTTTGATCACATCCACTTTGAGCTGCACAATAGTTCCTGGTTTCAGTTCTTTTTCGAGAATTTTGGGAATGACAATAATAGCTTGATTCCCGTGTTTTGCAATTTTTTTGGTGATGATGAATTGGGTTGTCATTATACATTTAGTATGTATTTCCTATGGAGGAATAACAAATATCCTCTTTTTAAATCTTCGTATTTGTAACTACTACTATGAGACAACAAAGAAGCTTAAAATGGGCTAAAAACAGAAAGGAGGAGCAAAAGGAATGTTTAAATAGGAGTGTGACTCGTGAAATAGTATTAGTATATACTTAAAATTGGGGGTGAGTCTGAATGGGCGTACAAGAAAATTGGGCAAAAATTATTGGTATTATCCTTATTCTTGTGGGAGTTGTCGGTTTTTTCGTGGGTGACAACCTTCTCGGCTTTGATATTAACAGCGCACACAATGTTGTGCACATTATTACAGGAATCATCTTTGCATGGGCGGGATTTGCAGGCTCAGGCGCAAAGGTAGTCAACACCTGGCTCGGGGTCATTTATGTTGTGGTAGGCATTGTCGGCTTTTTCAACGTATTGGGATTTTTGAATGTGAACGTGGCTGACAACTGGCTGCACTTGATCATTGGAGTGGTGTCAGCAGGTATTGGCTGGAAGGCGTAAACGCCTTTCTTCTTTCTTTTTCTGTTCTATGATGTTGAGGTGAGAAAGAGTTTTGTATAGTGAAATGCTTCAAGCCCGTGAGCGATGTCTTCATACGTTTTGCCACAAAGCATGCCTCCAGCAAGAAGCAATTCCTGTGTAACCTCTCTGAGACAAAAAGGAGGCATTTGAAAAGCATCTTTTTCTCCTTCATTCAAAAATTCAACGTCTACTAATACAAGCCCTTGCAATGGTTTTTGAAAAACATCAATTTCTATTGTTCTTTCATGATAAGGGTAATAGTATCTAATTTTATGGACGCGTTTACCAGGAATAGTGCGTAATAGATTAAATTCCATTGGAGTGAGAGAAATAGTATGTTCAGTTTGTTTAGATGAATCTCCTCCATGCTCTGGTTGTTTCTTTGTTATCTCGTATGTATCGCCACACTTTCGGATACGGAGAGTGGAATGATTTTTTTCATTGGGAATATAAATATCAATAATTTCCTTAAAAGGGCAAAGTTGTAACTTTTCTGGTAAAAATTTGGCAAGATATGTTTTTTCGAGTTCAATCATAGAAAAGGTGAACAAGATATGCTTTAAATTTTTCGTGGTGTTAAGATACATATAAAGGAAACATATAAAAAGAGATATTTGATAATGCTTGTTATGGAATCAAAGAGGAATTGGCAGTTGTTCTGGTGTAGTGTGTTCTTTGTTCTAGGCTTCTCAGTCGTGTTTGCAGCCTTGGGAGTGCTCCTGCAAGGAATATTAGCAAATGTCTCTTCTGCAGTGCAGAAGTGGCTGGGAAGGATTGGAGGATTGCTGATCATTGCCTTTGGCTTATATTTATTAGGATTAATAAAAATTAAAGCCTTGGAAGTAGAGCGTCAGGTGCAGGTGAAAAAAAAGTTTAAGTCAAGTTATATCACCTCATTTGTGTTTGGAGCTGCTTTTGCTGTGGGCTGGACACCGTGTGTCGGTGCGGTGTTGGGAGCTGTTCTTACATTAGCTGTCTCGCAGCCTGGTTCTGCATTCTTCTTGTTGCTTGCGTATTCTTTAGGTTTAGGTATTCCATTCCTTGTTGTTGGAATATTTATGGATAAGGCAAAGCAGTGGATTGACAGGTCTGCGAAGTGGATGAAGATCGTTCAGTACGTGTTTGGTATTATCTTGATAGGGATTGGCATATTAGTCTTTACAAACCAGTTGTCTCGGATTGCAAGTTTTGGTCCGCTTGCAGCATTCTTTATTGAGTTGAATGTTGCGGGAGTGAGTGCAACCTCAGTCAATCTGGGAATAGCATTTGTTGCGGGCATTGTGTCCTTCTTGAACCCGTGTGTGCTTCCCTTGCTCCCTGGCTTCCTCACCTATTTGGCGTCAGTGGGAGTGAAAGAATGAAGCAGAAAATAGCGTTGTTGGTGATTGTGCTGATTATTATTGGTGGATCTATTTATGTGTTAGAAAAACAAAAGCAGGGTCCAGAATCAGCTGATAATAAGGAAAGTGAGCAGAATAATATTGTTTTTTCTCCTCCGCGTGCGGGAGAGAATGGAGCGCCAGAGCTTGTTGGATTAACAGGATATATTAACACAGATGAAAGCATAAGCCTGGAAAAGTTGAGAGGAAAAGTGGTGATTGTTGATTTCTGGACATACACCTGCATTAATTGTATTCGTACATTGCCTCATTTGGTAGAATGGGATAGGAAATATCGGGATAAGGGGCTGGTCATTATTGGTGTGCATGCTCCTGAGTTTGATTTCGAGAAGAAGTTTGAGAACGTGCAAGCGGCAGTCAAGAAATATGGCATTGAATATCCTGTGGTTCTTGATAACAATTACAAGACGTGGCGCGCGTATAACAATCGTCATTGGCCGCACAAGTATGTGATTGACGCAACGGGCGTGATTAGGTATGATCATATTGGCGAGGGAAAGTATGAGGAGACTGAAAAGAAAATTCAGGAGTTGCTTGCAGAAAGAGGTGAAGAAGTAGACATGCCGTTATCAACAGTTGAGGATAGGACGCCAAAAAAGGTGCAGACGCCGGAATTATATGCAGGCTATGAATTTAATCTGCCTAGAGGGCAAAACATTGGAAATGATATTGGATTACAGAAGGGAGAAACGGTTTCATATACGCTTCCTGAAAGGATATTGCAGAACAAAATTTACTTAGAAGGGAGCTGGACAAGCAATCCGGGAAATTTGGAGGCTGCTGCTGACGATGCTGCAATAGTAATTGATTTCGTTGCAGGCGCGGTAAACATTGTTGCCACATCTCTTGTGCCATCAGAGATGAAAGTCTTTCTTCAAAATCAATATATTGCTGAGGAGTTTGCAGGGGATGATGTGCAAATCAGCAGCGGACGTTCCATTGTTCCTGTCTCATCACCGCTCTTGTATAATGTGATGCGCGGGGAGCATGGTCGCTACAAGCTCAAGTTAGTGGTGAAAAAGGGGTTTTCGTTTAACGCGTTTACGTTTGGATGAACATGGTTTCGGTGAAGAAGGTTCTAGCATCATTGCGGAAGATTGAGAATGAGTTGCGTATTCTGGGAAGTATAAGCTCCTTGTTGCAGTGGGATCAGCAGACGCTCATGCCAAAGGCTGCAATAGCGCAGCGTCAGGAGCATCTTGCGTATGTGAGCAAGCAAATGCATCTCAAGGTGACATCAAAGGAGATGCAGAGGATCATATCATTTCTTTCAAAGAACAAGAAAAGATTGTCTTTTCATGATCAGTTGATTGTGAAGAAGTATCGGAAGGAGCTCAGGAAGCTGAGGAGGATCCCAGTGGAGCATGTAGAAGCGTTTGCAAGATTAGTTGGAAAGTCATCTGCAGAGTGGGAGCGTGCGCGGAAAGAAAATAAGTTTAGCATCTTTGCACCCTATTTGAAGAGAATTATTCAGATGAGGCTGAAGGAAGCTCGTCTGATTGATAGGTCGAAGCATCCGTATGATGTGTTGCTTGATGAGTATGAGGAGGGAACAACGATAAAGGATCTTGAGAGGGTGTTTGGGAAATTGAAGCAAGGGTTGAGAAAGGTACTAAAAAAGGTAAGGAGTGCGAAGAAAAAGGATGTGTCTGTCATAAATATTTCAGAGAATGAGCAGAAAGAGATGGTGAGAGATATAGTAAATCTTATTGTGCCAGAAGAGCAGCGGAGAGTGGTTGCAGAGTCCGTGCATCCCTTTACGACTGAAATTTCCGCTGATGATGTCCGGTTGACAACTGCATATAGGAAAGGGAAGCCGTTGTTTGCGATTGAAGCTGCTGCGCACGAGGCAGGGCACGCATTGTATGAATTAAGTATTCCTTTAACCTTGCGGAAGTCAATTCTTGGATCAGGAGCGTCCACAGGTATTCATGAGTCGCAGTCGCGATTGTGGGAGAATCACGTGTTTAAGAGCAGGGAATTCTGGCAAGGCATGCTGGTCAGGTGGAGAAAAAAACATCAGTCAGTGCGAAAAGGAGGGGGAGATGACTGGTATCAGAGGGTGAATAGAGTTCAGCCATCATTAGTGAGGATTGAGGCGGATGAAGTGACATATAACTTGCATGTGATCATTCGATATGAAATAGAACGGGAGATATGTGAAGGCAAGATACGCATCGAGGAAATTCCAAAGGTGTGGAATAAGAAGTATAAGGAATATTTGGGTGTTTCTCCAAGAAATGATGTGGAAGGTGTATTGCAGGATGTGCACTGGGCGTGGGGTTCTTTTGGGTATTTCCCGATGTACACTCTGGGGAATATCTATGCGGCAATGCTCTGGAAGCAGCTGCTGAAGGAGTGTAAAGGAGTGAAAGGGGAGATACGCAAAGGAAACGTGAGCACGGTAAGAACCTGGCTGCAGAAAAAAGTGCATGCGCATGGCGCAACGTTGACTGCAAAAGAGTTAATCAAAAGGGTCTGTAAAAAAGGTGTGGATGCAGAAGATTTTGTTGAGTATATAAATGAGAAATATGGTTCGTTATATAAGATAAAAGAGAGTGGAAGAGCATAATCCTTATAAGTCTCAAATGAGCATAAGAGAGTATGAAAACAGGCTATACAGTAAGTCAGGTGATGCGGCAAGATGTGCTCTGTGCCTATCCTTCAGATAAGATTATTGATTGTGCACGCATCATGGCGGAAAAGGAAAGGGGAAGTGTCATTATTTGTTATGAAGGAAAAGTACTTGGCATCATGACTGAGCAGGATTTGGCAAGAAAGGTGATGGTGCGTGGTGTTGATCCGGATCGCACTCCTGTGGAGGATGTGATGTCAAAGAATGTGCAGACCATTTCTCCGGAGAATGACATTTATGATGCAATGGTGTTGATGGGTCATGAGTGTATCAAGCACTTGCCAGTAACAAAGGGTGGGAGATTAGTGGGTATTATTTCGTATAAGGATATTATTGCTATTCAACCAGAATTGATTGAGCTTATTTCTTTTAATTGTGCAATAAAAAGAAAGTAAACATATATTTTCTTTGTAAAGATGTTACACAATAAAGGTTGTGCCAAGGTTGATAAATATAAAAAAAGTGTAATAAAAAAATTTAGATGCAGGCTGCTGCGCCTGTGCCTGCTGGATTAGGATTGCACACACCCTGCATGGGTACTCCTGAGACGGGGTGGGGCACACCAGTAAGAGATGTACAATCAATAACAGCTAATGCTCCAAGTTCAGTACAACCTACGCCTATGCCACTGATAGCTGTGATGCTACCTGGAAGTGCTGATAAGGGAATACCAAAAGATCCTGTAACACAAAGTCCTTCAACAAGTGTTGTGCTACTCAGACAAAAATCACTAAACACACCGCAAAAAGGACCGCTATTTGTAATCCAATAAGCAGCTGCTGTACCAGGATTAAGGAGACTGATTCCAAAAAACTCGCCGGCATTTTGACCAGGTGTTGTTGCATGACCTAATAATGTAGGTTGAGAATCTGTTTCTAGACATGTTGTTCCAGGAGGCAATATATTTCCACAAGCAGTTAAGTTCCCTGGGGATGAAGCTGCCACTATTCTTGAACAAAAAGGAACAACTGATGTCACAACTTGTGCATCTACCGCGTTCACTGTTACAAGAATAATAGCTCCTATAAATACCAAAAATAACAAGTGTCGCATCATCATGATTTTCCTCCAGTTAATAAATTAATTATAAGTTGATCGGTGGTAGACTTTCCAGCATCAAAAAGAACTTTTAGTGATTGTATTTCATCCTTTTGAGGTTGATCTTTTATTTCTAAGTCAGCATTCGGTATGAGAATGCGTGCAATGTCATTGGATGCTGGTTCTCCGGCATCATATAACTGTTTGAGAGTTTGTGTCGGCTGTAAACCTTTCTGGGTGCGTACAGGTTTGTTTCTCTCTCCAACAGTTCTCACTGGGTAACCAGTGGGGATGTCAAGAGCATTTTCTGAAGTGTCAGAAAATCGGACTGCTTGTTTTCTATTATTAGATGATGTGATAAAAACAGCGCCGATAATGATCAACACGATAACGACATATATCTTCAGATCACCCTTTTCCATAGGTACATCTATGTTTGGATCTTATTTATATAGGTTTCGATCGATGTGTTTATATAATATAAAAAGGACGAAAGAGAAATGAGAGAAATCTATCTTGATTACGCGGCAGCAACGCCGGTTGCTGAGGAAGTTGAAAGAGTCATGCTTCCCTTTATGAAGAAAGATTTTGGAAATCCGGGAAGCTTGAACAGTTTTGGTTTTCGCGCGCGAGATGCAGTGGAGCATGCGCGTGCAACTATTGCAAAGATAATGAATGCGAAGAAGACTGAAATTATCTTTACAGGGTCTGGAACAGAATCAGTGAATGGGGCAATTCTTGGGGTGATGAGGGCAAACAAGCAGAGAGGAAATCATGTCATCACATCTTCCATCGAGCATCATGCAGTCTTGGAAGCGTGCAAATATCTCGAAAAATACGAGGGAGTAAAGGTAACGTATCTTCCCGTGAGCAAAGAAGGGCTGGTAAATAGTAATGATGTAGAAGCTGCAATCACAAAGGAAACAGTATTAATTTCAATAATGTATGCGAATAATGAAATTGGAACGATTCAAGATATCAAGAAAATAAGTGAGAGAGCAAAGAAGCACAATGTTTTAGTGCACACAGATGCGTGTCAGGCAGGAGTGTTAGATATTGATGTGCAGAAGATGGGTGTTGACTTGCTCACTTTAAACGCGAGCAAGATGTATGGCCCAAAAGGGATAGGCTTGCTCTACAAAAGAACAGGCATTGGATTGCATCCGATAGTGCATGGTGGCGGGCAAGAACAAGGCTTCCGTTCAGGAACAGAGAATGTTCCTGCGATTGTGGGGTTTGCAAAGGCCTTGGAATTGGTGCAGCAGGAGAAAGAGAAGGAAAAGAGAAAATTGGAGAAATTGCGAGATAAACTGATAGAAGGGATTCTTAAAAAGGTGAAAGGATCTGCAGTGAATGGTCATATGACGCAGCGGTTGCCAAATAATGTGAGCATCACGTTTGAAAACGTTGATGAAGAAGCATTGCTCGTAATGCTGAATGAAAAAGGAATCTGCGCGGCAACGGGTTCTGCGTGCACATCATTGAGAAAAGGTCCTTCTCATGTCTTGAAGGCGATTGGAAAGACAAGCGAGAGAAATGCAGCGATCCGGTTTACGCTGGGGAAGTTCACGACAGAAGATGATGTTCTTTCTGTTCTTAAAGTGGTGCCACAGATTGTAGAGAAGTTACGACATTAAAGTCCCATGAGTGCGCGTAAGTCTGCAGAGGGCTCCCAGGGAGGGTCAAAGGTGATGTCTACTGTTACTGCAGTAACGCCTTTGATCTTCTTGATTTCCTTCGTGACGTCTGCAATGATCATTGGTCCAAAAGGGCAAAGAGGTGTGGTAAGCGTCATGATAACAGTTACATCTCCAGCAGTGATCTGAACATTTCTGACGAGTTCTAAAGTGATGATGTCTATCTGGAGTTCTGGATCATGAACGTTTTTCAGAGCAGTGTTCACATCTTGCGCAGTGATCATTGCTTTTCCTCTTTGAGCCAGGTGTATCCCTTTGCTTCCAGTTCATTCACAAGTGATGCAGGTCCTGATTTGACAATTTTTCCATCAATCATAATATGCACAAGAGTAGGGGTGATATAGTCAAGAATGCGTTTGTAGTGGGTGATAAGTAAGATTCCTAATCTTGGTCCGATAAGTTTTTTCAGTCCCTGAGCAACGATTTTCAGCGCATCAATGTCTAATCCTGAGTCTGTTTCGTCAAGCACTGCAATTTGTGGTTCTAAGACAGCAAGTTGCAGCATTTCTGATTTCTTTTTTTCTCCGCCAGAGAATCCGTAATTGAGTGATCTCTGGGCAAATGAGGGTTCAAGTTCGAGAAGACGAAGTTTGTCTTGCAAAAGAGCGTGAAATGCAGGAACGCCAATATGTACCTTTTTGACAGCAGTGTATGCAGTTCTCAGGAAGTGTGCAATGGAAACGCCGTTAATCTCATGAGGATATTGGAATGAGAGAAACAGTCCAAGGAGTGCGCGCTCATGCGGTTGGAGAGAAGTAATGTCTTTTCCATCAATGAGGATGCGTCCTTTGGTAATAATATATGAGGGATGTCCCATGATGGCATGGGCGAGCGTGCTTTTACCTGATCCATTAGGTCCCATGAGGACAACAACGTCTCCGCTTGTAATCTGGAGAGTAATGCCTTTAAGTATTTCTTTTCCGTCGACAGAAACATGCAGGTTTTCAATGGATAATGTGGTCATGTGCTTCCTCCATGAAGGTGGTGTGCAATGCCTTTTTGGAGTGTGAGTAAGCCGAGAAGTGCGCATTTTATGCGTATCGGGCTTAATGGAATGGAAAGAAGGTGCAATACATATTCTGGGTGCATCTGCATAATGTCTTGAAGTGTTTTCCCCTTGATTGATTCGGTGAGTTTTGAGCTTGCGGCAATGCTGATGGCGCATCCTGCTGCTGCAAATTTGATGTCAGTAATGACCTTTTTGTGTGTTGCAACGGTGAAGGTGACATCATCGCCGCAGACAGGATTGCTGTCATGTACAGTGATGCTTGGATTGCTAATATGCCCTGCATTTCTGGGGTGCTTGTAATGGTCCAAGATGTCTTCCATGTAAAGTGTGTTCATTGTGAAAAGGTTTTGGTTGCCTCCGTGAGTGCGGTGATGAGCTTGTCAACATCTTCAAGAGTGTTGTAGAAGGAGAAGGATGCGCGTGCGGTGCTTGAAACTCCGAGCCTTTTCATGAGGGGCATGGCGCAGTGGTGGCCTCCGCGGAGCGCAACGCCAAATTGGTCTGCAATGCTGCACACATCATGAGAGTGGATGCCCTTCAGGTTGAAAGAGAAGAGAGGTCCCTGAGTAATATCTTGAGGTCCATAGAGTGTGAGGTTTTTCACCTGTTGAAGTTTGTGTAAGACGGCAAGGGTAAGCTGGTGTTCATGCTGTTGAATGGCTTCCATGCCAATAGTGTTCAGGTAGTCAAGTGCTGCTGCAAATCCGATTGCTCCGGCAATGTGTGGAGTTCCAGCTTCAAATTTCCAGGGCAGTTCATTCCACGTGCTCTGCGCAATGGTAACTTCTTTGATCATATCGCCGCCATAATGAAAAGGGTGCATGCCTTCAAGGATGTCTTTTTTTCCGTAGAGAACGCCAAGGCCTGTGGGGCCATACATTTTGTGGCTGGAGAAGGTGAGAAAATCTGCGCCAATCTTTTTGACATCAAGAGGGAGATGAGGAGCACTTTGTGCTGCATCAACGAGGAAGAGTGCGTCATGTTCATGCGCCACTTTTCCAATCTCATTTACTGGGTTAATGGTGCCAAGGACATTAGACATGTGAGAGAGAGCGACGATTTTTGTTTTGTGGGTGATGGGCAATTCTGGGATGAGATGATAGTCATCAGAAATATCAATGATTTTGAGTGTGGCTCCTGTGTTGCGCGCGAGCTGTTGCCAGGGAACGAAGTTGCTGTGGTGCTCCATGATGCTGACAACAATTTCGTCTCCTTTGGTGAGTGTGGGAAGGAATGAAGAGGCAACGAGGTTGATGCTTTCGGTGCATCCTTTGGTGAATATAATCTCTGGGAAGGATGCGTTGATGAATCGTGCAGTGGTGCGGTGTGCCTGTTCATAGGCGAGTGTTGCTTCTTCAGCGATGGTGTAAATGCCTCGATGAACATTTGCGTTAAATGTTTCATAATAGTGTTTTTCAGCAGCAATCACTTGCTGTGGTTTTTGGGTTGTTGAGGCATTGTCAAGGTACACAATGCGCTGGTTATTGACGCGTCGTGCGAGGAGGGGAAAATCTTTGTGTATTGTTTCAGCGTCCAAAGAGAGTGTATGTATTTTCATAAGAGAGGAAGATAGTTGCTGATCATTTCCTGAATAGTTTCTTTTGTGTTGTGGTGAGGAATGGTGTCGAGGAGTGGTGCAAAGAATCCAAGAATGATGTGGTTGCCTGCCTCTGCAGGGCTAATGCCTCTGCTGGTGAGATAGAACAGTATTTCTTTGTCGAGAGTGCTGATGGTTGAGCCGTGCGTGCATGTCACGTCATGGTTGTGAATGTTTAATTGGGGGACAGCATCGGCTTGTGCTTCTTCGCTGAGAAGAAGAGTGTCTGACTTTTGGTAGCCATCACTGCCAAAAGAATGCGGAGGAATGGTGATAGTTCCTTGATAAGTAAGTTGCGCAGCATGGGCAAGTGCTGTTTTCGTTCGTAAAGTGCTCGTGGTGTGGGGTGCATTGTGAATGGCGTTAGTGGTGAGGTGAAAATGTTGGGTGTCTTTTCCAAGGATGATGTGCTGTGATGTGGTGGTTGCGCGTTCTGCTTCGAGCATGGTTGTGGTGTGTGCAGCGTGTGAGAGTCCTCCGAGGAATGCTTCGTGCCAATGAAGGTGTGCGTGTGCGTGCGCAAATCCTTTTCTGGTGGTGAAGGTAGTTGTCTGGAGATTAGTGTGTTGTAGTGAGGTGTAGGTGACAGAAGCGTGGGGGTGTGCAATGATGATTACGTGGGTGCTTGAGAGGAGTGCATGGTCATCTGAAGTCGTATGCTCAATAATGGTGCAGGTAGTGTCTGCTGCAACAATAATGACAAGGATATCTGTGGATGCGCCTGTGGAAGTGTGTTTGTGAATGAGAATGGGCTGGTCTTGTGTCTGTGTGATGCGAAGAACAGTTCCTTGTGTGAAAAATGCAGTGGTGAATGCATCGAAGGAATCAAATGATTGTGAGAGAAGTTGGAATTCTGATGGGTGGAGTGCGGACAAATCTTCTGGGGAAGCATTGGTAATAGTGAGCGTGCTTGATGAAAAGTCTGGTGCACGAAGTGTGTCAAGAGAGAAGGATGAATGCAGATCTGGAAGATGGTGTGTGGAAAGATAAGTGAATGCATCAGAGCGGAGTTGGTGGATGAAAGATGATTCCTTCTTCGTTCTCAGAAAATGGGCCAAGAGTTCAGGAGAAATGGACTGTGGTAAAGTAGTGTGCATATGTGCTTCTCCATCAACCAAGATTGCCTTCCATTTCAAGCTCTACTAATCGATTAAACTCAATGGCGTATTCAATAGGGAGCTCTTTCACGAGTGGCTGGATGAATCCGCTGATGATCATTTGGCGCGCATGGTCTTTGCTGATGCCCCTGCTCATGAGATAAAAGAGTTGATCGTCTCCTATTTTGGAGACTGTTGCCTCGTGTTCAATGGTGGCATGTTTGGTGTCTACATCCATTGTGGGAATGGTGTGCGATTGGGATCTGTTGTCTGTCATGAGTGCATCACAGCGCACATTCACTTTTGCGTTTGTCGCGTGTTTGGATACAGAAACGATGCCTCGGTAGGTGGTGATGCCTCCGTCAGTGCTGATGCTTTTGGATTTGATGGTGCTGGTGGTGTATGGAGCAAGATGATGCACCTTTGCGCCAGTGTCTTGGTGTTGTCCTTTGCTTGCGAATGCGATGCCAAGGAAGTCTGCGGTTGCTCGTGCTCCTTTGAGGATGCTGCACGGATAGAGCATAGTCACGCGACTTCCCATGTTCGCGTTTATCCATTCAATGATACCCTCTTCTTCCACGATGGCTCGTTTGGTGTTCAAATTATAGGTGTTCTTGCTCCAGTTTTCGATGCTGGTGTAGCGTGCGCGTGCTGCTTTTTTGACAAAGATTTCCACGCATCCTGCATGGAGGGAGCTTGTGGTGTATTGTGGTGCTGAACAGCCTTCAACATATGAAACTTCAGCTCCTTCTTCCACAATGATGAGGGTGTGTTCAAATTGCCCCATATTTGCTTTGTTCATTCTGAAGTATGCTTGCAAGGGCATGGTCACTTTGACTCCTTTGGGCACGTACAAGAATGTGCCTCCACTCCAAACTGCGCCGTGGAGTGCTGCAAATTTGTGGAGATGTGGAGGAATACATTTCATGAAGTATTGTTTGATGAGCTCTGGTGTGTGTTTGACTGCCCAGTCGCAGTCTTCAAAAATGACTCCTTGTTTTTCCCATTCTTTTTTCAGGTTGTGATAGATGACTTCTCCTTCGAGTTGTGCTCCTGCGCCTCCAAACGTTTTTCGCTCTGCTTCGGGAATGCCAAGTTTTTCAAAGGTTGTCTTGATGTCTTTGGGCACATCATCCCAGCTTCGTGCAGTGGAAGCACCGGGTTTTGCATAGTAAGTAAGAGTGTCAAGGTTGAGAGGAGAAAGATCAGGGCTTCCTTCCCAGTGGGGAAGGGGAAGTTCATGGAAAAGTTTCAGGCATTTCAATCTGAAGTCGAGCATCCATTGAGGTTCGTGTTTGTCTGCAGAGATTTGTCTGACAGTTGCTTCACTGAGTCCTTTGGCTGCTTCAAGTGCGTATGTCATGTGCACTTTGTGTTCGAATCTGCCTCTGCCGATTGTGGGAATAGATATTTTCATGGATGCTCCTTTTTGGTCAAGTGTTGAGCGCAGCCCATGGTGATGATGTTGCAGTTTTGAGGAATGAAGGGGCTGAGTTGTTTGTGGATGCTGCACAGTTCTCCGCTGGTTCTGATGAGAGCAAGGATGTGCTGGGTTTCTCGAATGACGTCAAGGGTGCTGGTAATGCGGGTGGCTGCTGTTTTGATGGCTTCTTGAATTGAAATGCTAAAGGTGATGGTTGCGCCTCGTTTGGCAGTGGTGTATTGGCTGATGGTGCTTTCGCGCACGTGGAGGATGGATGCAATCTCTTTTTGGGTTTTTCCTGTTGCTTTTATGAAGGAGGCGAGATATTTGCGAATAGTGGGAATGATATAATAGACTTCAATTTCCTGTGGGTAGAGTATAGGAGCCCCCATAATTCACTATGGTGAATTTACTCTTTTTATAAGTTTCGGTGGATAATGAAAAGAGAAATCTTTTTGAGAAAGAAAACTCTTGAATATGAATCATGAAAAAGAAAAAGAAAGTGTCAGAAGATGAGTTGTTGCAGGAAATTGTTGATATTCTCCAGTCATACAATGAGGGATATTCGCAAGGGGAGAGGAATGCAAAGTATGAGTATGAAGAATAGCAAGGGCAACGATAATCTTTATATAAAACCAGAGCGTGTGCAAAGGCTATGAAAATTGAGGTTACTACAGAAAACGTTGCAGGAATTAAGGCGCCAGCAGTAATCTTCGTGACTGAAGAGGATGTGAAGTCTTTGAAGAAGAAGGATAAACTGCATGATCTTATCCTTCCTCTGGTTCATGCAGGTGAGGTGAAAGGGGAGAAAGATGAAATGGTGCTGGTGCACACGCAGAAGGTTGTGGATGCATCGCATGTTATTCTTATCGGTTTGGGAAAAGAGAAGGACATCTCTGTGGAAAGGTTGAGGAGAGCAACAGCATTGGCAGTAAAGAAAATTAAGGCAATGAAGCAGGATGTTTTTGCTATTGAAGTGAATGCAGTTCTAAAAACAGAGGATGCAGTGCATGCGATTGTGGAAAGTCTGTTGCTAACGAATTACGATTTTGCCAAGTATAAGACAGAAGCAAAGGAGAAACAAAAGGAGATCAAGCAAGTCTATCTGAGTGTGAAGAAAACAGATTTCCTGAAGGGGATTGTTGCAGAGGCGCAGATTGTGTGTGGTGCGACAAATATGGTGCGCGATTTGCAGAATGAGAATGCAGATATTGTCAATTCATTGTATTTAGAGGGGGTTGCACGTGATCTCGCGAAGAAGAATGGCTTGAAGATTAAGGTATTCACAGAGAAAGAGATTGAGAAGATGGGCATGGGATTGCTTATGGCTGTGGGAAAAGGCAGCAGTTATCCGCAGCGCTTCATCATTCTGGAGTATGAAGGTGACAAATCTGCAAGGGAAAAGATTGCGCTCGTGGGAAAAGGCATTACCTTTGATAGTGGCGGTTTGAATCTGAAGCCCACTGGATTCATGGAAACGATGAAGATGGACATGTCAGGTGTTGCTCTTATTTTAGGGACCTTAAAGGCTGCGTCTGAGCTGAAGATTCGGAAGAATGTGATTGGTGTGATGCCTATCTGTGAGAACGCGATTGGAAGCAGGTCGTACAAGCCAGGAGATGTATATATTTCTTATTCGGGAAAGTCTGTGGAGATTGGGAATACGGATGCAGAAGGCAGATTGATTCTTGCAGATGCGCTTGCGTACACAGAAAAAAATATCAAGCCAACAAGAATCATTGATTTTGCAACATTGACAGGGGCAGTCATGGTGACGTTTGGCGAGTTTATTGCGGGAATGATGGGGACAGATGAGAAAACAATGGAAAAATTAAAAAGAGCAGGGGATGCAACCTATGAGAGAGTCTGGGAGCTTCCCGTGTCAGAAGAGTTTAAAGATGAGGTGAAGAGTGATATCGCGGATGTGAATAATATGAATTACGGGAGAAATGCAGGCGCAATCATGGGTGCTGCATTCTTGAGCAAGTTTGTTGACAAGACACCATGGATCCATCTTGATATTGCAGGAACGGCATGGTGGGAGAAAGAAAGGTATTATACTAAAAAGGGCGGCACCGGTTTTGGTGTGCGGTTGATGATTGAATATTTGAAGAATAGTTAATTTTTTGTTTCTTTGTGGTGAGCTTGCAGCTCACGCTTTGCGTTTTAATTCTTTATGGAGCAGTGTATAAACCTCTTTGGCGAGTTTTTTATATCTTGATTTTTGGCCTGCTATTTTGTTATCAAACATTTGTTGGAAAACAATATGAAGCTCATCTGTAAAATCTTGTAAGCTTCTACTTCGATTAAACCGTATAAGTACTCTGTTTATTTCTGGATCATACTCATCAAAATTTACTTTTTTACCAAAATAAATTTTTATAGGGTCATGTTTGTTAAATATGCTTCTTAATTTGTTCCTTAGTCTCAAGTTCATATTTATTTGATTGTTATATAAATATTTGGAATAGCATGAGCGTCAGCGAATGCATCATAAAAAAAACACAAATGTTTTTAACAGGTGGCAATTGTTTGGTGTATGAGAAATTATACAGTATGGCTTGACATCGAGCTTTCGTATGCAGGCAGGACGTTTTCTTCAAGCTATGAATTGGGCTTGAAAGAGCCTATAGAAGAATTTAAATACTTCTCCGGTGTGAGTTTAGAATAATGAAGTTTGAGGTGAAAAAGAGGGAGCATAAGAATATTGCGAAATATTTAGATGAAGATATTCAGATTGCGCGGCAGTTTGCCAAAATTATGTATAAAGAATTTGGCAATTTCATTGCAGGATTAGTCATGTTTGGGTCTGCTGCAAAAAATATTCCCAATCCAAAGCGGGATATTGATATTCTTATTGTGTTGGATGATGTGCGGATTCGGTTGTCTAAGGAGTTAGTGGAAACATACCGGATTATCACTGAGCGTGCGATTGCAGCGACTGAACGGCAGCGCTTACATGTGCAGTCAATGAAGCTCACGTCGTTTTGGGAGTACGTGCGTGCAGGCGATCCAGTGGCGATGAATATTTTGCGGGAAGGCGTTGCGTTGATTGACACAGGTTTTTTTGATCCGTTGCAAGCCTTGTTGGATCAAGGGAGGATTCGCCCCTCTGATGAGTCTATTTGGACCTATTTTACCATGGCTCCTGCCTCTATTCATCGGGCAAAGCAGCATCTCTTAACTGCAATGGTAGATTTGTATTGGGCTGCGATTGATGCGGCGCATGCTGCCTTGATGGTTGCTGGAGAAACACCTCCATCTCCAGATCATGTTGCGGTGTTGGTACAAGAGAAGCTCGTAAAGCCCGGTCACCTGAAGAGGGGGTGTGGGCATACGATGAGCGAGTTATATAAGCTGTTTAAGGGCATTACGCATCGCGAGATTAAGGAAGTGTCTGGTGCGGATTATGAGAAGTATAAGAAGATGGCAGAAAAGTTTGTGGATGAGATGAGATTCTTTATTGAGGAAAATAAGAAATAAAAAAAAGAAAAGGAGAAGAGGGTTTTACTCTCTTCGTCCAGTTCTGTAATTAAAGTGTGTGTTGAACAATTCTTGCTGTGCAGAGACAATGCCTTGCATGACTGGCCAGTTACTGACTGGTGTTCCAGCTTCGCGTGCTCGGATGAGAGCTGCTTCAGTAGCATAACCTTCTCTATTGATTGCAACAATCTGTGATGCAGTGCTAAGAGCAGCAAGTTCGTCGCCTGCAGCTGCAGAAGTTTCAATAGTATGTGCAAGGTTACCCATTCGGATAAGCTCAGCGGGGCTGAAAGGAGCAGTTCGAACTCCGTCTAAAGCGTTAACATGAGCCATGTATGCTTGCGCAAGGTTGCCTGCAGGAATAGCAGTAAGGTTTACTCTATTCGCGAGGTGTTCTCCTCTGCTTGCATTGACCTGTGTATCAGGTGTTCCACGTCGTAAAATTGCCATTTTATCTAATGCCTCCTATGGTTAATGCTTCTTCCTGTCGCTCAGCAACAGGAGTGTAGTCTAATCGTGTTTTGCACCGTGGGCATTCCTTGGGGTTGTCTTTCCGCGGTTCCCAGGTGTAGGTACATTTTTGACATTTCATGATAAGTATCCTCCTTATTGTCACTTGAAAGTAATACTCCTAATAGTCCTAACCTCTTTATAAAGCTTTCTATTTATACTACTCACAAATAGTAACATATTGCCATAGTTCAAGAAAAGAAAGCTATTTTGAGCGCTATTCATAATAATAGGGCTTTTTTTGATAATTGGAGCAAGAAAAAGAGCGTATAACTCCTTCCTCATAGTAACAACTCTCCTCTGGATCATATAAATCTTTAAATAGCATGTCCGAGAAGATACAAAGGAAGAGGCAAACACAAGATGCCCAAAAAAGTAGGATTTCAAAGACAAGCCCAGCAAGGAAAGAGGCCAGCAGAAAAGAAGTTGATGTATATGGATAAGCAAGGCAATAACCTTTATGGCTTTAGCCAGGAAAATCTGGAAAAGACAAATCGCGAGTTGCGGCAGACCAATAAGTACATGCTTGCGCTAATTGTTATCATGCTGGTATTTCTTGCCATTATCATTTCGTCCATTGTCTGGGTGGATTTGAACAACATCATCACTGCCTTAATCTATTATCCATAAGAAGCGATAAAACACATATACAGGGCAGTACAAAGGTTTATAAACTCAAATAACTGGTTTTCTTTTATAACACTAAAAAAGCGGTTTTTTCCGAGTTTTTGGGGTTAATAGAATAAAAGGAAGGAATAGAACATGAGAAACTTTAACAGCGGCGGGGGATTCCGAAATATGGGACCTCGCGAAATGCATAAGACAACCTGTTCCGAATGTGGTCAAGAGTGCGAAGTGCCCTTTAGACCAAAGGAAGGCAGACCAGTCTATTGCAAAGAATGTTATAAGTCTAAGAAAGAATTCTAATTCTTTTTGATCGCGTAACATTCTCTTTTTCTTTTTTCTTTTTTATTATTAATTGTATAGCATGAGCTTTGCAAGGTGAAGCAAAGAGACCAAAAAGATTAAAACAACGCTTTTTCTTGGAAACAGTATGAATGACTGCATTGTGGTTCATTATGGAGAGATTGCAATTAAAGGGAAGAATAGAGCATGGTTTGAACGCATTCTTATCGAGAATATCCAGAAAGCATTGAAAGGCTTGAAGTATAAAGGAGTGAAGAAGTATTATGGGCGATTGGTGATTCAGTATGCAGAGGATTCTCCTGAAGAAGAAATGATCAATCGATTAAAGAATGTGTTTGGCATTTCGTATGTTGCTCCTGCAGTCTCCTGCAAGCTTGATGTGGATGAGATGAAGAAAAAAGCCTTGGAAATACTGAAAGAAAATCCGCCGCAGTCGCTGAATGTGGTTGCGAAGCGTTCGAACAAGCATTTCGCGTTGAAATCTCCTGATATTAACAGGGAAGTGGGAAAGATGCTGCAAGAGAAGCTGAATATCACTGTCGATTACATTGCTCCTGAGGAAAGATTGTTTATTGAGGTGACTGAGGGAAAAATATTTCTCTACCGAAAAAAGATTCAAGGCTTGCGGGGATTGCCAGTTGGCTGTTCAGGAAAAGTCATGGTCTTGTTATCTGGAGGAATTGATAGTCCTGTCGCGTCTTTTTATGCGATGAAGCGCGGATGCACTCCTATCTATATTCATTTTCACTCTTATCCATACACGAAAGATTCGTCCATAGAGAAAGCGAAGGAATTAGTCAAGATTCTCTCAAAATTTAAACAAGAGTCAAAGTTGTTTATTGTGCCCTTTATTGACATACAAAAGCAGATTATGGAGAAGGCAGAAAAGAAGTATCGTGTGGTGTTGTATAGGAGGTTTATGATGCGAATTGCCGAGCGCATTGCATATAAGGAAGGTGCCAAGGCCTTGGTAACTGGTGAGAATTTGGGTCAGGTGGCAAGCCAGACGCTTGACAATCTTGCCGCAATTGAGAAAGTAACCTCTTTACCTATTCTTCGGCCGGTGATAGGGTTTGACAAGCAGGAGATTATTAATGTGGCAAAGGAGATAGGAACATATGAAAAATCGATTGAGCCGCATGATGATTGTTGCTCGTTGTTTGTGCCGCAGCATCCGGTGACGAAGGCAGAGCCAGAGAGGCTTGAGCGCATGGAGTCTTTGTTTGATGGGGAATCAATAGTAAGGGAAATCGTGAAGAAAGCAGAAAAAGTAATTGTATAAGAAACAGATGCAAAAAGAGATGATGCAGGAACAAAAGCAGCATTTGATTGATGTCTGGAAGAGTCACGGAATTATTTGGGATGAACAATTGATTGCCGCGTTTCGTGCAGTGCCTCGGGAGAATTTTGTTCCAAGAGAATACAAAAAATATACGTATGATGATAGTGCATTGCCGTTAGTGAAGGGGCAAACGATTTCTCAACCAACAACAGTCATGATCATGACGCAAGCCTTGGAGGTGAAGCCAGGGATGAAGGTGTTGGAGATAGGTGCGGGCAGCGGCTATCAGAGTGCTGTATTGAGTGTGATGGTGGGAAAGCAAGGAATGATCTATACTGTCGAGATTGAGAAGGAAGTGTGTGCCATTGCAAGAAGAAATCTTAAGGAATATAAGAATGTGAAAATAGTTGAGGGTGACGGGTCTCTTGGGTTTCAAGAAGCTGCGCCGTTTGATCGGTGTATCATCACCGCAGCATGCCCTTCCATTCCTCAGCCAGTGATTGATCAGTTGAAAGAAGGAGGAATAGTAGTTGCCCCTGTGGGGTCTGTATATGTGCAGAAGATGGTGAAAGGAGTGAAGAAAGGAAATGTGCTAGAGACTGAAAGCTTGGGTGATTTTGTGTTTGTGAAGTTACAAGGAAAATATGGGTTTAAATGAATATTGTTATTGATAAGAGGGCCTTCTATGGTGATTTCGCAATGTTCCATAATTGATGAAAATATCTTTTTTGATTTTCTGCGATTTGTTTGTTTTCTATGATGACAGCAAAGGGCTCATTTGCCCAAGATTGGATGACAACTTTATCAGCATAGATTAATGTTGCTGTGGGAGATTCTACAGTGATCGGCATAAATTTGTACTTTGCAAAAAGCACTGATTGAGGATATTTTTTAATTCGTTCTTTTACTTTTTTTGTGTTATTATAAATAATCTTCATAAATATTTTTTTCTTTATGCGTTGTTTATGCCAGTCTTCAATGAATGCGGGTATAATTTCGTATGAAGATTTTGTGCTTCCATAGCCATAAAATGTAGTGACTCCAGAAAGGAGAATATCATTCATAATTGTCTTCATTCCTTCTTTTCCTTCATGAACAAAAACCTTCGGTCTTTTTGGTTCTTTAAGTTTTTGAAGATTGTGAAGGAGAGGAAGGGCTTCAATGATGTGCTTTTGTTTTTCTCGGAGCATAAGGAGAAGTTCTTGAGGGTCGGAAGTGGTGAAATATTTGAGATTATTCTTTATTTTGTAAGATACTAACCCAAGATTGATAAGTTTTTCAAGAATGTCATAAACAAGTGTTCTGGGAATGCCACTTTTCAGAGAAATTTCGCTTGCAAGAGATTCTCCAAGTTCAAGGCATGCTAAGTAAGTTTTTGCTTCTTTTTCTCTCAGTCCAAACACTTGTAAGTGTTCTAAAAGAGTGGTCATGGTGTTGTAAATTGTTTACAGCAAGTATTTATATATTGTGGAAAAGTTCTTTTCTCAAAATGGCAAATAAACAAATAATGATATATGTGGTAATAATCATAGCGGTTTTAGTTTTTGTTTCTGGATGTTCAAAAAATGCTACATCAGGTCCTGTGAAAGTAGGTGTGGCTCTTCCCTTGACAGGTGCATGGGCAATCGGAGGAGAGGCAGTGCATCAAGGCATTCAAGTGGCCTTGGATGAGCTTAATGTAAGAGAAGGAGCAAAGAAGAAACCTATTGAGTTAATTATTGAAGATACAAGAAGTTCTGTGCCAAATGCAGTGACCGCAGTGCAAAAGCTGATTAATGTAGATAAAATAAATGTAATCATTGCGGGGGCGTTGAGTGCAGAAGCTGTGGGAGTTGCTCCTGTTGCGCAGGAGGCAAAGGTTGTGCTTCTCGCACCTCTTCCCTTAACCACGACTGTGGAAAAGGCAGGAGAGTGGGTGTTTAAGCTTCGAGAAAGTACAGGAAAACATGCAGAATCTATTCTTGTTGAAATGAAGAAGCGAGGATACCTCAAAATAGGGATTATCTCACAAGCATATGAAGCGTGTGAAGATCTCCTGACTCAAATGGAAAAATATAATGATAATGTGAATGTGGAATTTCTCATCATTGAAAAATATGATCCTGCAGATACAGATATGAGAACGCAACTGATAAAAATTAAGGAGGCAAATCCTGAAGCGTGGTTTAGTTGCGGATTATATCAAGATATTGGCTTGGTATACAAGCAAGCGAAAGAGTTGGATTTTGATAAGCCATCATTTAGTATGGTTGCAATTGAAAATAGCAAACTGTTTGACATTGCAGGTGATACTGCTGAGGGAGTAATATTTACTGCAACCAAATTTTCGTGTGAAGATGCGCAGGCATTTTGTGATAAATTCAAGCTAAAATATAATAAGTTTCCTGATTATCGTGCTGCTTTTGGATATGATAGTCTTCTGTTAGTTGCAAAAGCAATGGAAGAAAATGGCTATTCTTCAGAAGAAATTCAGAAAGGTCTTTTAGATATTAAAGATTTTGATGGCGCGACAGGAAAAACAACTTTTGACGCTGAAGGAAATGCACAAAAGGATGTTGTTGTCAAACAGGTGAAAGGAAGAAAGTTTGTTGAAATAGCAAATTAATCAGTTATGCTCAATTCTTGGAATCTTTCCATCCTCGTAAAAATCGATTGAGTGCATCTCCATGGGGTGTAGCAACCTTGTACATTTCTCGTTCAACTCCGTCAACAGAAGCTCCTGCATAAAAGAGTTGGTAGAGTGAGATACCTTGGAATTGTGGTGATAAAAATCCTTGTTTTGTTCCAATGACAATTTCTTGGGCGAGCATGCACGCTGCTTCAGAGGGAAGAACAAGAGATGATGTTGCAGAAACAATGGCAATTCTGGGAATGCCTCCAACGCCAGTGCTGCGCACGCTTGCACGATGGTTTGCAGCAAGAAGTGCAGCAAGGCCGTGAACAGGGTCGATTGAAGCAAGAGATTCGCGAGGAGTGTGCTCAAAAAAAGTGTACAACACTTCTTCTGCAATGTGTTGACCGTTGCCAAGTGATTGATAGGGTCTGGTAACAGGAAAAGGGATGCCGAATGCAGTGGATACTTTAAAGAGATGAATGCTTTTCGGATCTGAGGCGAGGACAAGTGCGCTGCTGTTGGTTATTCTGTTGATTTGTGCTGATCCATTGGTGGTGGTGATGATGTCATGATAGGTATTGAGCAATGTGGGGTTAATAGGTTCTCTGCTCCCATTTGGAAGCATTTTATACCCTGTCTGGAATTCCACTTCTGAAATGCCAAAGGTTGCTTTGAGATAGTTATCAAGGTAGGTGCGTTTGGTGTGGATGAGGCTGTCATTGATTCTTGTGGCAAGAGACGTTCCTGTAATAGTTGTTTCCTCTTCTTTGAGTGAAGCAGTGGCGTGTGCAATCACATTGGTAATAAATTCTGCAGCGCCAGAGAATCCAACAACGCAAAAAGCGGGATGCCCTGTATGAAAGGGATGAAGTTTATCGCCAAGTCCTGATTCAAAGACATCGTCAATAGTTGCTCGGGAGTCTGCAATGATGGCTCCTTCTTTCTCGTTGAACTGCATAGCGCTAATGACTGTCATTGAATGAGAGAGCAAGAAAGTGATTTATAAGTCTTGTCGTGGAAACTACTATGAGGTGAATAAAATGCAAGCGAATAAATGCTAAAATTAGAGAGGTGCAGCTTTGATAATGCTGATGCCGTATTGTCCGGGCATGCGGTGGGCTGCTCTGCGCAAAGAATCTTTTGCAATAGGAATGCCTGTTTCATCAACAAATACGCGAAAGAGTGACTGGTTTTTCTTGATTTGTGCGGCAATGCCGATAGCTCTGCCGAATGACCTCTGCATGCCTGTTTGCATTCTGTCTGCTCCTGCGCCAGTGATCATCTTGTTTTCGCGCAGGACATGGTGAGGATAGACAAGAATGGTAAAATGATAATTGTTACCAAGACCGGTGCTGAGGTGTTTATTCACCACTTGTCTGCCACTTTCAACAGAATTGTGGCGGATCTGTATGGGTTGTTTGCTGTACAAGTTCACAATATGGGTGTATTGTTTTTTTTGGTCGCCCATGTGGTAGCGGACTATTTTGGAAGTGGGAACTGCTTTCACATACGATTTGATCTTGAATTTACTCTTGCGCGTATACGGCCTTTCAACGTGCGTGTAGCAATGTCCTTTTCTGAGTCCTGCCATGGTTAATGCACCTCAACCGCTGTGCCGATGGCTTGTCCGGGCATGCCTTTTTCAAAGTGTGCGCGGAGCGCTCCCTTATTACCGTGAGGATAGGTGAGTGTTCCAGTAATGGCTTTTCCTGCAGGGCTTTTCCAAGTAATTTTTTTCCCAATGACTTTTTTAGTGTCCTCTCTTTTGGTAATGCCGGGGACAGCAACAATCATCTGATTGTCATATTTGGTGGTTTTTCCTTGTCTAAAATTAAGAATGGTTCCTTTCATAGGGTGCTCATAATAAAAGTGGTTTATAAGGCTTACGATGAAAATGGAAATATTGATTATTCAATCCGTTTAAAGTTCCCTTTTTTGTCAAGCACGAAAACACCAGTGTCGTCTTCTGCAGCGACAGTGACGCGCCATTCATTGTTCTCGAAAACGCTATTTTGAATAGTAAAAGGGATTTCAGGGGATCCTGTTTGTGCCCATTGAGAAAGAATGTAATCGCGTGCTTTTTGTTCTGCTTCTGGTTGCGTAAGCGGTTGCGTGCATCCTATAAGGAAGAGTGTAAAAAGAATAATCAAAAAGAGATAAATTTTCATGGTTAGTAGCTCACGAGCACTTGCACGTCGTCTCCGAAGATGCGTCGTAAGTCTTCAAATATTTTTTCTTTGATAAAGACGTGTTTGGGTATTTTATGAGAAGTAATGGCTTCTTCCAGTTCGACAATCGTGCTGTCATTCAGATCTCCCAGCCCTCCATTGGGTAACACCTTTGCTTTGCTGATTTTCTTCTTTTCTGCATCAATATTGTCAATGATGTACGCAGTTTCTTCAAGGAGGAAGACTTCTCCGAACGTGTTGCCGTATTTCACCCTGATTTTTGCGCGTTCCAGTTCGAGTCCTCTCTTGCGTTGGATGTACTCCATAAGTCCACGTAAGAAAACAGATTTTTCTCTGATGACCTTTTCAATTTCCATCTTGCGCAGTTTCTGATAATTTTGTTTCATCTGGATGATATCATCAAGTTCTTTGATCACATATTTGGGTATTTTGTTTGTGTCAGCGAGTTTTTTGAATCCTTTTTTGATGCCGTTCACGTCATGCTCGGTCACGATAATGTCTTCAGTGTTCAAGACGTCTTTCACGAGTTTGATCGTGTTGTCATAGAAGTCTTCAACTCTCTTCTTTTCCGTTCGTTTTTCGATGGTTGCAAACACTTTTTTGATGTGTGTTAAGTATGCTCCTGCTTCTTCGAGTGTCTGGTCAATTTCTTTTCCAGTCACGTTTGTGATAGTGCCGTGTTCGATGCCTTTGAAGAATTTGAACGTCTTGTCCACCACATCCACGTCTTTGCTCGTAAGCATTTTTTCTTTTTTGACAAAAATTTCGTCTAACAGTTTGATGGTTTCTCGGTGGGTTGCAGGCGGTAATCCATAGAGCATGAGTGCTGCTTGTGCTGGATTCATGCACGCGTAGTACAAATCCTCTCCAAGGACGCTTAAGAGTTTGCCTTTTGCTCTGCTCAGTAATCGTTCGCCAACGTCCATGTGCATGTCTATTGCTTCCGGGCTAGGCTTGATTCTGCCCATGGTCAGCAACAATTTCCAGGGCATGTACACTCCTCTGTCATAAAATGGCACGCCGTCTCTGAGGAAAGTGAAAATGACAGGGCTTGCTTCCTTGATGGAGTCCCAGAAGTCTGTCAGGATATACACTTGGATGTGAAAGCTTTTCTTGATTTTGGTGATGTCAGCTGCATCGAGTCCCATGGTGCGGATGATTGCGCCTAATTTGTCTTTCAGCTCAAGTCTGGGCATTTTTTTAACATCAGTGTCATCAATCACGATGGCAACGTCAATGTCGTTGCTTCTCGCGTCTCCTCTGAATAAGCTTCCCACAGCAACATAGCTGACAACATACTTTTCGAATTTTTTCAGCACCATTCCCTTATGGACTTCGCACAGTTTGAGTGCGCCGAGCACATCTCTGGGGTCATAGAAAATGGCACTAAGCGATATAAGTTGCAGTATTTCATATTTTGCGTCAAAACAGGACTCTGTGAGTTCGGTCATGAGCATAGGCTGGGGCTTGAAGTTTTTGTCAATGTCTTCTCCCATCTTATCAATGATTTTGAAGAGCTTTTCTTTCAGATCGATTCTGCTCATTTTGGTAACATCTGAGTCATCAACGAGAACGAGAATGCTGATGTCCTGCTGGAGCTGTTTGATTTCTTCTTCAGTAAGCTTTTTCCCTGTTTCGCGTTCAATGTCTGCAGGGTGTCGTGGCGGAAGTAAAGTAATGCCGATGATGTATTTCTCGAATTTATCGACAACCTTCTTCTTGAACTGCTCCATCTTTGTTTTGAGCTGGTCAAGTTTTTGTTTGATTTCTTCAACCTGCTCCTTGCTTAAAGTCATGCCTGCGAGTTGGCTCTCTTCAGGCGCTGGTGGTGGTGCAGAAGGCTTCTGTTTGTCTTTCGTTTTTTCACTACCCATAGAAAAGAAAGCAGCTCCTATTTGTTTTTAAACCTTCCTATGGGAAGCGTGGGAGCCGTGTTGTTTGCCAATGGCATATCCAAGTTTAAACAAGTGTGCACTTCCAGGAATCGCGCGGATGCGTGTAAGGAATGAACGTTTGGGAAAGTAGGAAAGGAGGGCGTGAAGGGCGTTTCCACCGCTATATACTTTCTTGTCAGGAGTAATGACATGGAATGAACTGAAGAGTTTCTTCATGTTCATGTGTGGGAGGAGTGTGCGTGCGCGAGCGCTGCGCAGAGGGACAAGGATAAATATTTTTTTGGTGTCTTGTTTTGTGAGGAGAGTAATGAATTGGATGCATGTCATGCAGTGGTCATCATAAAGGATGTAGCCTCTTTTCATAGAAATGAGATAAAAGTTAAAGGTTTTATATCTTTCTTCTTTTTGTGGGAGAAGGTTTTTATACTGTTTTTTTGTCTGCTAGTAAATGAAGATCGAATTATTCCAAGGAGTGCAGCCATATAGGAGTATGGTGTATTATCAGCGTGCGCTTGCAGAAAGGGTGAAGCAAGGTTGTCCAGATCATTTGCTGCTTTTAGAGCATGAGCCAGTCTTTACGTTTGGTGTTGATATGCAAGGTGAAGAGCTTGCAGATATGCAACTTGCAGTAGTTAAGCAAGGAGGTGATGTTGCCTGTATTAATAGGATTGGAAAGGCAACGTTTCATGGTCCTGGTCAGGTGACAGGATACCACATTTCCCGAGGCTTTGCGGGAAATTCAAGAGAATACATTGTAAAAATGCGAAATACATTGATCGAGTTTCTGCAAAGTCAGTATGGCATTCCTGTGAGAAAAAGGCAAGGATCTTCAGGTGTCTGGCATAGTGATAAGAAGATTGCGTCTGTGGGTCCTGAGTTTGTTGCAACTGCTCCTGAGTTGGTGACGATGCATGGGTTTGCACTGGATGTGAATACTAATTTGCAAAATTATAAACTAATTTCTCCGTGTGGCTATCCATCTGATGCAGTCATTTCCATGGCTGAAGTGTTGGGAAAATCACTGGAAATAAATGGGGTGATGGAGCGTCTTGCTGCTTTTTTTGTGAGTCATCACGGGTTGCAGTTGGAAGAGAGAGTGCAAAAGATGTCTGTGGCAGGTTAATCTTCAATCAGCAATAAGTCTGGGTCTTCTAAGTGTTCAATGACAACATTGACGAATCGTGCTGCTTCTGCTCCGTCAGTAATCCGATGGTCAAAGGTGAGAGAAAGTGGTAGTATTTTTCGTGCAATAATCTTTCCATCAATGACACGAGGCTGTTCAATTATTTTGCCAATGCCTAAGATAGCAGCTTCTCCAGGATTAATAATAGGGGTGCCGTGAATTCCGCCAATGCTTCCATAATTAGTGAGGGTAAACGTGCCTCCTTTGAGGTCGCTTAAGTCGATTGTTCTATTGCGTGCTTTTGTGGCAAGCGCGTCAATTTCTTTGGCAATGACAAGCATGTTTTTATCATCTGCTCCTTTAATGACAAAGACCATAAGTCCGTCTGGAGTATCAACACCAATCCCAAGATTGTAATATTTTTTGAGGATGATTTCTTGGTTGCCATCTTCAAGCGTGTTAAGGCTTGCATTAAGTGCTGGGTGTTTTTTTAGTCCTGCGATGACTGCTTTTATGATGAATGGTAAGAAAGTAAGTTTGATGCCTTGCTGCAATGCTTTTTCTTTTTCTTTCTGTCTGATATCCCAGAGGTGAGTGATGTCTGCCTCATCCATGTGCGTGACAGATGCTGTTCCGGTGCTGGATGCAACCATATTTTTCGCAATAGTTTTTCGCATGCCAGTAAATGGAATGCGTTCAACATATCCATACAGGTCATATTTTTTCACGATTTTGAGGGGTGCAGGTGCGGGAGTTGCAACTATCTTTCTCACGTCTTCTTCAGTAATCTCATTGTTTTTTCCAGTGCCAGTGATTGTATTCAAGTTTACGTGAAGGTCGTGTGCGAGCTGTCTGACGCGGGGAAGTGCGAGAATAGTTTGCGGAGTTTCTTTGGGTGATGAAGGTTGTTCAGCAAAGAGATCTTTTTTTCCGTGAATGACTTCTGTTGCTTCCTCAAGGAATCCGACAACGCCGACAGAGGTGTCTTTTTTTGAGGGAGGTTGTTTTTCAGGTTTTGTTGCTTTTATTTTTTCCCCCTTCTCTGCAAGGACGAGCATAACCTCTCCTACTTTAATGGTGTCTCCTTCCTTATACTTAAGTTCAACAACAGTGCCTGCACGGGGTGCAGGAATTTCCACAACTGCCTTGTCTGTTTCCACATCCGCAATGATTTGGTCTTCTTTGACGTCATCTCCTATTTTGACATGCCATTTAATGAGATGTCCTTCAGTGATGCCTTCACCAACATCAGGAAAGGGAAATGCATAGGTCATGCAAGCACCTCTCGCACCGCTTCAGTGATGCGGAATACATCTGGAATATAGTGATGTTCGTTCATGTACAAGGGAAAGACAGTGTCAAATCCAGTCACGCGCGCAACAGGCGCTTTCAATGAGTACAATGTTTTTTCCATGAGGATGGCTGCAATTTCTGCGCCAATGCCGCACATTCGTGGTCCTTCGTGGATGATGACTGCGCGTCCTGTTTTGATGACTGAAGTAATAATGGTTTGTTCATCCAAAGGGTTGAGAGTGCGCAAGTCAATGACTTCACAGCTGATGTTTTCTTTTGCTAATGTGTCTGCAGCAGCAAGCGCGTCTCGGACGAGTGCTCCATACGTGATGAGGGTAACGTCTCCTCCTTCTTTTCTGATTGCTGCTTTTCCCAGAGGAATGATATACTCTTCTGCAGAAACTTCTTGTTTGATGGCGCGGTAGATGCGAATAGGTTCAAGGAAAATGACAGGGTCAGGATCGCGGATGGCAGAGATGAGAAGTCCCTTGGCATCAGAGGGTGTGCTGGGAATAACGACTTTCAGTCCTGGGGTGTGCATGTACAATGCCTCCGTGCTTTCGGAGTGGTGTTCAAGTGCGCGGATGCCTCCCCCATTGGGTGTTCTCACCACCATGGAACAGGTGAATCTGCCTCGTGTTCTGTTTCTGATGCGGGACGCATGGGATATGAGCTGGTCAAATCCTGGGTATATAAATCCGGAGAATTGGATTTCTGCAACAGGTTTTAATCCGTAGGCTGCCATGCCGATGCTAGTTCCAATAATGCCTGATTCAGAAAGAGGAGTGTCAATGACGCGCTGGTTGCCGTACAATTGTTGGAGTCCGGTGGTGACGCGGAAGACGCCTCCTTCTTTGCCAACATCTTCTCCTAAAAGCACAATCTTCTTATCTTTCTGCATTTCTTGTTTTAATGCAAGGTTGATTGCTTCCACAATGTTGAGCTCAGGCATGTGCTGCTCCTCTTTTCTTGGTGATGTCTTTTAAATAGGTAAGTTGTTCTTTTAAGCGGGGAGTCATATCTTTGTACATGAAGTTGAATATGTCTTCTGGTTGTGCGATGCGGAGTTTTTCTGCCTTGTCAACTGCTGCTGCAACCTGCTGTTCTGCTGATGCAATCATTTTTGATTCCTGGGAGACAGTGAGTATTTTTTTCTTTAAAAGATAGGTTCTGAATCGTTTAATCGGATCTTTCATCTGCCAGGCCTTCACTTCCTGGTCTGTACGGTAAATAGTGGGGTCATCAGAGGTGGTGTGCGGAGCAAGGCGGTAGGTGTATGCTTCGATGAATGTGGGTCCATTGCCTGCGTATGCTTTTGCGAGTGCCGCCTTTGTGGCTGCGTAGAGGGCAAGGATATCATTCCCATCCACCTGAATCCCGTCAAATCCGTATGCGTATGCTTTTTGTGCGAGTGTTTTGCTTGCGGTTTGCTGCGATCGCGGGACTGAAATGGCATATTGATTGTTTTGGCAGACAAAGACAGTGGGTGTTTTGAAAACTCCTGCAAAGTTCATGGCTTCGTGGAAGTCTCCCTCGGATGTTGCGCCGTCTCCAAAGAAGGTGACAGTTGCAATGGTGTCTCCTTTAATTTTTGCTGCCCATGCTGCCCCGACAGCGTGGAGCGTTTGCGTTCCAACAGGCACAGCAACAGGAAAGCTGTTGACTGTTGGAGGCATCTTGTTTCCTAATTCGCTTCCCATGAAGAGCAGGTAAAAGTTTTCCAATGGCATGCCAAGAGAAAGCATAACGCCTGTTTCTCTGAATGAAGGAAACAGCCAGTCTGTTTGTTTCATGGCAAAGCCAACACCAACTTGTGCTTCTTGTCCTAAAACTTGGGCAAAGGTTCCCATCCTTCCACTTCTTTGGAGTTTGAGTGCTTTGTCGTCTGCGATGCGGGTGAGCACCATCATGCGGTGCATGTTAAGAAGTTGTGTTGCAGGGAGTGTGGGCATCCATTTCTTGTTGACAATGCTTCCTTTCTCGTTCAGCACTTGGAATTGTTTCCCGCTCAATGGAGGGTATTGTTTAATGAGGTCCATGTGCGCTCCTGTTGATGACGTGTTCGATGAAGAGTTCTCCTGCGCGGTAGCTTGATCGCACGAATGGTCCTGCGATGGCGTAGAGGAATCCTGCATCTTCTGCAGCCTTCTGGTACGCTGCGAATTGGTCAGGAGTGATATATGCATGTACAGGAAGGAGGTCTGCGCTCGGTTGGAGGTATTGACCAAGAGTGACAATGTCTACTTGGTGTGCACGAAGGTCGTGGAACGCCTGATGCACTTCTTCTGGCGTTTCTCCCAAACCAAGCATGAGCGAGGATTTTGTGAGGATGAGGGGGTTCAACTCTTTCACGTTGCGTAAGATGCGCAGCGACTGGTCATATCCTGCGCGAGGATCCCTTACTTTGCGTTGGAGTGATTTGACTGTTTCGATGTTGTGGGCAATCACATGCGGTCGAGCATGAACAATGGTTTTAAGGCAGTCTTCATTCCCTTTGAAGTCTGGGATGAGTATTTCGACGAGGAGGTTGGGCATGGTCTCTTTGAGTTCGGTGATGCATTTTGCAATGTGAAGTGCTCCCTGGTCTGGCAAGTCATCTCTGGTGACAGAGGTGATGACTGCGTATGTGAGTTGGAGGTGTTTGATTGCTGCTGCTAATTTTTGTGGTTCATCAGGATCAAGGGGTTTGGCGGGAAACTTTGTTTTGACGTGGCAGAATTTGCATGCTCTCGTGCAGGTGTCTCCCATGATCATGAATGTTGCAGTGCCGTGTGACCAGCATTCTGCAATGTTTGGGCATTTGGATTCTTGGCAGACGGTGTGGAGGTTGAATGTTTGAGTAAGAGTTTTAATGTGGTTCACTTGTGCGGTGTTTGTTGGTGGTCTGATTTTGAGCCATGCGGGTTTTGGTTGGGGTGCTGGTGCTTCAGCAGTGACTGAGATAATGGTGATCACCTCTTTTTGTTCTTTTTATGTGCCTTGTGCCCATGCTTTGAGCGCGTCATAGCTTGCGGATCCGCAGATGAATTTACTACTTTTCTTGTTGAAGAAGAAGGGCACGCCGCCACATCTTCCGTTGTCAAGCTCTTCAAAGAGCTGCTTGTTTTTCTCGTTGTGCCAGATTTCAAGCTTTGTGAGTTCAATGCCAAGTTCTTGTTCGAGCTTTTGAATAAGAGGTTTCATTTCATTGCAGTGTTTGCACTCGGTGCCGTAAAACTCGATGAGATAGGAAGCAGCAACCATGAAAGAAAAAGATGGGTGAATGTATAAATACTTTTCCTTTACGAGTTTTTTTTGTCTCGCACGTGGCTGCCGATGACTATGGCTGCGCCGATGATGACGAGGTTCTTGATGATATACTGTCCTTCCAGGGTGAGGGAAAAGAAGGATTTGTTGTACACAATTTCAGGAAGGAGGAAGAGGGGCAAGAAGGTGCCTGCCATTTGCAGTGCGAGCAGGAGGATGCCAATTCTAATAAGTGGTTTGAAGAGGAAGCAAACGCCGATAAGCACTTCCCACCATCCGAGGATGGGAACAAAGAGTTCAGGAGAAAACCAGTAGACAGTGTTTGCAACGAGGTCTTGCGCAGGGCTTAAGTTGAAGGGTTTCAATATTCCAAACCAGATGAAGATGATTGCTAATGACCATCGAAGAAAGGTAATGCCTTCTTTCTTCATCCAGGCGGTGATGTAAATATCTATAGTGTCTAATAACTTCCACCACTTTTTTTGCATAGTCTTGAGAAAGATTGCTTATTCTTATAGTTTTCTCCAGAAAGGTTTCAAAAATGGCGTAAAAGATGCAAAGAATGAGAGTTTAAGATTATAAAGAAGAAAGAGCAAAGTGTTGTATGCAAATTGCAGAGGGATTATATTACCTGTTTATGTTTTCATTTGGTGGAGTGATGATCTATTTGTTAGTGGTGAAGACTGAGGCGTTAGCAAATCGCTGGGTTACTTGGGGAGTAGTGGCGATAATTTATATAATCTTAGAGCACTTGCGAGGAATGGTGAAGAAAAATGGAAAGCCGGTTTATTAAGGAAAATGCGTTGACATTGCTTGGAATGATGGTAGGCGCATTTAGCGCGGGATGGATAGGGGCGATTGCTGGTGGTTTTCTGGGGTTAATTTTGGATAATGTGTTGAGTCCGTTTCGGAAGAAATAACGTTCATTGCACAGTGGAATCTGTGGGGAGACGAAACGCTGTTGTGTTCATGGTTGAATTGGTGAATTTTCAAGGGAAGAAAAAGTTTAAATAGGTTATCACGTGTAAGGAAGTGAAGATGGTGTTAAGTTATATTCTTCTTGCAGTTCTTGCAGTAAGTCTTATTTCGTTAATAGGGGTCATCACGTTGTCAGTGAGGCAGAAGAAGCTGGAAAATATGATGTTAGTCTTTGTGGCGTTTGCTGCAGGAACGTTGTTGGGTGTTGCATTTTTTGATTTATTGCCAGAGTCATTAGAAGGTGCAACGAATGCAAATTTCAGTGCAGTCATTTTTGGTATCTTGTCTTTTTTTGTTGTTGAGCGTTTTATTCATTGGCATCATTGTCATCAGGGGCATCAGCATAAGGTAAAGATGAAGTATCATGCGTTTACATATATGAACTTGTTTGGAGACGCAATTCACAATTTCTTGGATGGGGTGGTGATTGCTGCTGCGTTTGTGAATAATGTGGGCACGGGTATTATCACCACAATTGCGATTGCCTTGCATGAGATCCCTCAGGAGATTGGTGATTTTGCAGTCTTGGTGCATGGTGGTTTTGGGAGGATGAAGGCGTTGCTGTTTAATTTTGGTTCTGCATTGGTTGCATTTCTTGGAGCGCTGGTTGCGTATTTCTTTTTAACAGCTGTGGAGATGGTGCTGCCTTCCATTTTGGCGTTTGCCGCAGGCGGCTTTGTGTATATTGCAATTGCGGATTTGTTTCCTGAGCTGAAGAAGGAGGAGGATGTGCAGAAGGGTTTTCTCCAGATGGTTGCGTTAATAGTTGGTGTGATAATGGTGTGGTGGCTGGGCAGCGTGTTTCCGCACTAGAGAAGGTTTTTGGTTAAAAGCGCAAACCGTTTGTTCACGACAGGCCAGTTGACATTGCTAAAGAATGCAGTGAGGTAGTCTGCTTTTTTCGTGCCAAAGTCTATCATGAATGCGTGTTCCCAGCAGTCAAGTGAGAGGATCGCTTCCTGGTGCACAGGATAACCAATGTGGTGTTCGAACATGATGTAAGGATGCAATCGTTTTTCTACTTTGTTCCAGGTGAGGATGACCCATCCTGGTGTGCTGCTTGCTGCGCCTTTCATGAGTGCAAGAAAGGTGTCAAAGCTGCCGAAGGTGGTGGTGAACGCTTTCATGAGTTCTGGTGAGGGATCTGATTTTTCTCCAGACATGTTTTCGAAGTAGCTTTCATGCAAGAATGCGCCATTAAAAGCAACTGCTTCTCGTCGTTTCAGTTCGCTGAATTCGTTAAAGGAATAGTTGCCTCCGGTAGGGTCTGCTGTGGCAAGTTTTTCTTGGATTTCGTTGTATTTTTTTACATACCCTTCATACAGTCCAAAATGGGCTTGCAGCTGCTTGTCGCTTAATTTCAAAGTTCCAAGAAGGTTGTTGAAGTTTTTTGGTGCATGGGGTAATGGTTTCATCTGGTTATCCTTTGCCTAATGTTTTTTGTCCTGGTTTCCAGTCAATAGGGCATAATTCTCCGGATTGGAGTGCTTGTAATACGCGTAAGGTTTCGTCAACGCTTCTCCCGACGCTTAAGTCAGATACCACTTTATAGCGCAAGATCCCTTTGGGGTCGATGATGAACGTGCCTCTGTATGCAATGCCTTGGTCTTCTTTCAAGACATCGTATGCCTTGCTGACGTGATGGGTGGTGTCTGCTAAGACAGGAAATTTAACAGTGGGTAAATCTCTTTCAAACCATGCCTTGTGGGAGTATTCTGAATCGGTGGATGCGCCGATCACAACCGCATTCAGTTTTTTGAAGTCGTTTTCTTTTTTGGCAAATCCTTCGATTTCTGTGGGGCAGACAAAGGTGAAGTCTAAGGGATAAAAGAACAAGATAACCCATTTTCCTTTGTAGTCTGTCAGCTTCACTGTTTTGTACTTGCCGTTTTCATAGGCTTTGCAGTCAAATGATGGCGCAGGTTGTCCGATGGGTGCAGTCATGGGTATCACATGCCTTGAGAGATAATAGTAGGAATTTTTTTTGATATTTAAAAGGATTATGTTGGTGGAGGAGATAGAAACGGTTTTAAAAGGAAAAATGAGAAAGAGTGCATGGAAAACGCTGGACAGCAAAGTGTTGAATCACAACCTCTGGAGAATGAAGAGCACGCGAGCTATGAGAAGAATGTCGCATCTCTTTACGCGTTGTACACCGCATCTCCGTTGAGGATGCGTTCTTCGATGCAAACATTAGAAAGCCTTCTCCCCGCGCAGTCTGCAGTCAAGATAACAATTGATAATGCAGTAGAACATTTCATGAGTGAGCAAGTGAGTAATGTGGTGAAGTTGCACGCGTTGATGCGGTCGCATGAAGGAAGGCTGACCTTGCAAAGGATTCATGACAAAAAGTTTTCAAAGGAGGAGATTGAAGGTCAGGAGTATTGGGCAGAGAAAGCAGAGCGTGCCACAAGCGTGTGGACAGACAGCGCGTTATCTTATTTGGGAAAGTTAGAAGCATCTGTCGCAGAGTTGAATGAAGAATACAGACAGAAATTTGCATCGGAAATTGGGTATATTGCATCATTGAAAGGAATGATTGCAAGGGAAAAGGCTGGTCTTGACAGTGAAGCAGGGTATCATGTAGAGCTGCAGGATATTCGGAAGACGCGCCAAGAGTATCTCGCATTTCGTGATCAGGCTGATGCAGATTTGGAGGGGCAGCGTGCGGAGATTCACGAGCTTGAGGGGAAGTTGAAGTGGACGTTCATGCCGAGGAAGAGGAGCGAGTTGAAGAGGCAGATTGATCGGAAGAGGTCAGAGTTTAAGGTTGCCGTGATGAGTTATCAGGGAAGGAGCGAAACCTATCAGAATAGGCTGTCAAGAAGGGTGAAGGCTGCGAATGAGAAGTATGTTCCTCAGGGCAAGAGGGCTATTAGTGCAGACAAGGTGCTGTCATTAAAGAGGGCAGAAAAGGCAGCAGAGAAGAAGGCTGCGTAAAGAACGCCGCTTAGTATATTTCTTTGAAGAAGTTTACAACGAAGAAGGCTGCATTAAGCTTAATTATAGCGAAAGTTATATAAATATTTATAAGTATAGAGTAAGGAAGAAAGTATACAAATTTGTAAAACCTTTTAATATGAAACAACAGACTATTACTATTTCAAAAGAAGAGTACGAGAAACTAAAGAAAAAAGCAGAATTAGCAGATGATGCACTTCTCCAGCTAAAATCGAGCCTTGAAGATCTTCGGGAAGGAAGAGTAAGTAAATTCAAATCAAAGGCTTCTTAGATAGCTAAGCAGCTCGTCCTTATTTGCTAAAATAAAATTGATAATTTTTTGTTGATCTTTCTTTGCAGCAAATGAAATAAATAGGATCTTATTTTGTTCTTCATCAATTAAGTAGTACAATCGTTTATTAAGATATTTTTTCTCTCGAAACCAAGAAAAGTGAAGGGGCTTACCAGTTGGATACGTCTTGAGTTTTGCTTGAGTTTTAGTAATCCAATCCTGTTCAGTCTTATCGAGGCTGATATATAATTTTTTGAACGTGTCTGTAGCATAAATAGCGTACATAAAAGGAAAGAAATAATTTTCTCCTTATAAAGATTGGCTTAAAATATGTGAAAAGTCTATAGAAAGTTACAAGATACTTATATTAAACACATTAATTCTATTCCCAACGTTCGAGTTTGATGTCTTCTTTTAATACATCATGCTGCAGGAGTATGGTGACGATGTGGTTGACAAATGCTGGTGATCCGCACATGTAGTAGTCTTTGTGGGTGAAGGTGTGCAATACTTGTGTCAGGAAGGTGCTGGTAATTCTGCCGCGATGTCCGTTCCAGGTGGGTGCGTGTTGGGTGATGGTATAGAGAACGCGAAGATTTTTGTTGTGGCGTGCAAGGGCATCAAGTGCTTTTTTGAAGATGATTTCGTCAGGTGTCTTTGCGCTGTAGAGAAGAGTGATGTGGTGAGGGTAGTGGTGTTCTGTGAGGTGGCGTATCATGCTCATGAATGGAACAATGCCAGTGCCTCCAGCTATGAAAATGATGTCCTTGTTTTTGGTGTCGAGAGTGAAAAGGCCGTGGATGCCTTCGATGTCAAGCGTGTTTCCTATTTTTTGGTTGTAGAGCCATCCGGATACTTCTCCTTTTGGAGTGATGTTGAGGGTGATTTGCACGTCTCTGCTGTGGGAGGGTGGGGTTGCGATGGAATAAGATCGTTTGATGATACGAGAAGGATCAGGTTTGCACACCATGAGGAACTGTCCGGGAATAAAAGTGATTGCTTGATCAAGAGTGATGAAGAGGCTGCGGACTGTGGGTGTTTCTTGAATAATGGTGGTGATGGTTCCCTTCATGAGAGAAAGGGGAAATAGCGTGTTTATAAACATTGAGAAAAGGGGATGCAAAAGGTATTTAAGGGAAAGGGTGAATAAAAAAAGGGATAAAGATGCAAAAAAGAGTGTGGATATTATTAGTAGGGTTATTATTTCTTGTTGCATGTGGACAAAAGTCTCGGGAAGAGATTCGCTCATTACCACCATCGCAAGATGCTGGATCGCAAGGAATGAAAGGATGTGTGGAAGAAACGCCGGGAAATTGGTGTTTTTCTGGTTTTGAAAGTCCTCTTTTTGGAGATAAGATATGCGGGACAAAGGATCAATGTATTGTGATGAGTGCGCAGCAGGTGAAGGATATTGCGCAGTGTGCGGAGGTGCAAGATCAAGGGACAAGGAATGCGTGTGTGCTGAATGTTGCTTTGGGCTTGCAAGATGCGTCTGTGTGTAATCAGTTGGTGTTGAATGAGGCCACTGACATCGATAACTGTTATGTGCAGTTTGCGCAGCAAACGAGTGATCCTTCTGCCTGTGCGTTTGTGAAGAATCCTGCTTTTAAACAGATGTGTCTGAACCCCCCTCCTGTTTTTCCTGGTCCTGGATAAAGGGCTGAGCAAAAGGTTTTTATAGATGAAAAGGAATCAAGAGAAAGGGGACGATACAATGAAAAAACTATTGACAGGGGCAATTGTGATAACGCTGGTTTTAGCTGTGCTTATTAGTGCGCAAGAGGCGCGAGTGGCAGAAGATGCAGTGCAGGATGAGATAGCTGCACAAGCGGTTCGTGAAGCGCGATCTGCTGATATTCCTCTTGGTGTTGAAGACGTGCAGGCTGAGGAATTAAAACAGCAGGAAAGGCCAATCTTTGGAGATAATGCCTTTGTGATATATTTAACAAGTTTGTTGTCTGATGATCAGATACAAAGGATAGAAGAGAATCAGAAGAAGGGGTTTATCGAAGTTCTGTTAGAGAAGATTAGTGCATTGTAAGGAAATAGTGTTTGGTATGAAAGCGCGAAGGGGGTTTATTGGAGTGCTTATTGTTGTAATCATTATTCTCAGTGTTCTTGTTGCTGCGCAGGTGAGGAAAGATCTGGTTGTTGAAGAGCTGGAAAAGCTTATTGTCAGAAGGACAGAAGGTGTTTCTCAGGTTGAAAGGAAGGATTCTCAAGAAACATTGGAATTATTATGGCCGAAGATTGAGGAAAAGCTGAATGCAGAAAGAGAAGGAATGACTGAAAATGCAGAAGAGCAGTAATTTTCTTCTTTTTTGTGCTTTAATTATTCTAGGTTCGTTTGTGGTTGATGCGCAGTCTGAGTATCAGGTGGATGCGGCAACAGTCGGCTTGTGGCACTTTGACGAAGGTGCGGGAAATATTGCTGTTGATGAGACTGGGATGAATAACGGGACATTTTCAGAAGCAGGAAAGTTTGGAAATGCGCTGTTATTTGGTTTAAACAATACTGTTCAAATACCTCATCATGCAAGTTTAAATCTTTATAATTACAATTTTACATTAGAAGCATGGATCTATTATTTGGGAACTTTTGGAAGTGGTGTTATTGATGGAATATTAAGAAAGGATAACGCGTACTCTTTAGATCTAACTGACAATGGATTTGGATCTACAGGGAATTTAGTGACAGCACTTGCTGTTGGTTGTGGTGGTCTTTGTATAAGTAATGTTCCAGCACCAATTGGAAGGTGGGTGCATGTTGCAGTGACTTCTGCTGATAATGTTGGTTTGAAGTTTTATGTAAATGGGAGTTTAGAACAAGCGATGGGCGGTGCACTTCCTGCAATATCCTCTTCAAATTTGGTTTTTGGTGGCATTGAAAATAATCAAACAACACAGTATCTTTCATTTAATGGAATGATAGATGAAATAAGGATAAGTGATGTGGCAAGAAATCCAAGTGAATTTTGTTTACTAAATTCTTGTAGTGACGATAGTAATACAATAGGGTTATGGCATTTTGATGAGGGTGTTGGAAGTATTACAAATGATAGTTCCTTAAATGGAAATAATGGAACTCTTATAGGAGCAACATGGGTGAATCCACCAGCATGGGTAGGTGTGACACCAATTATTCAGGGAAGCACAAATGCATTAGATCTTTCAGGAAGCAAAATAAGTATGAATGATAATCCTTCATTAGATCTCGGAAGCAGTTTAACATTAGAAGCATGGATATTTTTTGAGCCTGAAGGAGCAATGGGTAAATTTCCAATTGTCGCAAAATGGGATCATCGATTTGGAGTTAATGAAAGGAGTTATGTGTTGTATGCAGAAAATAACCAGACAGGATCTTCTTTGAATCTGAAGTTGAACATTGCTGGTGTGTGTAATGAATGTTTAGTAAAATCAAATATAAGTATAGCTACAGGAGATTGGGTGCATGTTGCAGGAACTTATGATAATTCAGAGATGAAATTGTATATAAATGGAAATGAAGTGGGGAATTCATTTGTATCTGGAACAGTCACTAACTCTAATGCTCCATTAGAAATTGGTTCTGCAGTATTTGACAATTCGTTTAGTTTTTTCAAAGGAAAAATTGATGAAGTTCGTGTGAGTAACATTGCAAGAGAACCTCCGGGATTTAATATTTCTGTAAATCCAGTATTACAGTCATGTGCTCCAGGGAATGTAAATATGGGGATAAGTGCATTAACATCGGTGCTTTTTGTGAATGATCAGGGAGGAAGTGGGAATCACGTAAGCACAGTCAGTATGAACCAGCCAATTAACATTTCCATAGAGTCTCCACCATCTACAGCAAATATCGGCGGCTCATATTTCATCGTGTATGCTGATCTGGGTGAACCATCCTTCTCTTCAATAGCCCCAACCCCTCCGTTAGGGAACTTCTGTTTCAACACGCCATTAACAGGAGGTTTTCCGTTAACAGTCTTTAACACGCTCGGCTTTTATGGGGAGTTAGGAGTTCCTGTTGTTACATTACCCTATGTGACAAGAACACCATTTAGTTATTATATTCCTCAAGGGATTTCTTTTCCGGTGAATGTAACATTACAGGGGTTGGTCATTGATTATGCTGCCCAGAATGGCATCTTCCCGATTAGTAGAACAAATGCAGTCATTCTGGAAGTGGTGTAATCATGACTGGTAAACGCGTGGTCGTTTATCAATCTTAGTAATAAGAATGATGTTTTCTCCGTAATTAACAAGATAAAGTGCACGATAGTCTCCAATTCTGTATCGAAAAACTTTTCCTCCTTCAATTCTTCCGATGAATTTAGCGTCTGAAGGGTGAGGTTCCTGGCCGAGTCGTTTGAGTTTTTCTTCGATACGGCTTCTGATATGGTTATCAAATTTTTCTAAGAATTTCTGAGCTTTTTGAGAAAGTTCAATATGATAAATGTTAGATCAGCCTCTTCGTCTTGCCTTCTCGGAGGTCTTTTTTTGCTTCGCTCAGAGATTCAAGATCATCATCAGTCAAGAGAACATCAGAATCGACAATGTGCTTTTTGAGGTAATTGACATCTTCGCGGAGAGCTTTTAATTCCTTAAGGAGCTGGTTTTGTTCAGTCATTACAAGAGGAGAGCAGAATGATATTTATAAGTATATCGGAGGATGTACATTGTAACGTAAGCGGGAGTTATTTGACTCAAAAAAATTATTTCTTCTTTCTTGCTGGTTTATCCCAATAAGCAGATTTACAATTTGGGCATAAAATAGGATATTCTTTTTTTCTGGGTATCCATTCATGCCCACATCTTTCACATTTGTATCCTTTAACTTCTATTTTTATTTCAGCCATATCTAAATATAGAAATTCAATCTTTATAAAACTTACTTTTTAAAGTAATTACTATATAATTAATAATTAACTACCGAAACATTTATATAGTTTAACTTACCTATGTAATTAGTAATTAGTTAAGTAAATATAAAGAGGGCATAAAGCCCCCTAGATTCCAAATCAGCTACCAACCAAAATGAAATCCAAAGATGTAATTGAACAGAAGTATAAAAATGTAATCTGTACTAAATGTAATTCCAATCAGATTAAAAAAGATGGGAAAAGAAAAACTAACAATAGAGGCAAAATACAAAGATACAGATGTAAGGGTTGTAATTTTAGATTTGTCATTGATGATGGGTTTTACCGAATGAGAAACCATCCAAATAAAATTACTGCTGGAATTGACTTGTATTACAAAGGTGTTTCATTAAGAAAGGTGCAAGAACATTTTCAAGCTTTTTATCCTTATAATTCAAGCCACATGTCAGTTTATCGTTGGGTTATTAAGTATGCTGAGATAGTTGGAAATTTAGTTGATAATGTTCCAATAAAGTGCGGAAAGGAGATGCAAAGCGATGAAATGGAATATTACAGAAGAAAAAGCAAATACCATAAAGGAAAAGAACAGAATTGGTTTGTAGATACTTTTGATGTTGAAACTAAATTTATGGTAACAGGCGAATACATGAGAAGTAGAACTAATGAAAACCTGATAAAAGTTATGAAAAGAGCTAAATTCAAGACAGGAGAACAGGTTGAGATTGTTACAACAGACGGATTAAGAGGTTATCCAAGAGTGTTAAGAAAAACTTTCAGTTTACAATCTCCTTATCATGCTTCTTCAAGAACTAAAAGCAGGATAATGCACAATGTTGTAATAGCGGACGAAAGAGGATTTAATTATCCAATTGAGAGGTTGCACAATACAATCAGAGAAAGAACAAAAATAATGAGGGGGTTTCACGGCAGTATAGAATCTGCCCATTCGATAATGAAAGGATTAGAAATTAATTATAACTTTAATAGAAAGCATATGTCTTTAGGCAAAAAGACACCTGCCGAAGTTGCTATACCTCAATTTGAATTAGGAGTAAATAAATGGTTGGATTTGATAAAGTTGAGTAAGGTTTAATTATTCACTTGCCCAAGAAACATATTTTTTCTCATCTGACCAAACACTATCACTGGAAACTTCTATAAATCCTTTAATATCCTGAGGAACATCAAATACTATTTTTCCTCTTTTTGGAAGACTTGGTTGCATCTGTTCAAAACTAAATGAATCATCTAAGTAAATCTCTGCGGTAGTATCGTGCTCAAATCTTCTATCTTGATTATCAACAATAGTCACATAAGAACCCCATAGGGTTTTTGATTCCTTAGCGATATTTTCTATTGTTACATCAAATACTAAGAATATTCCGTCTGCTTGTTCACCAAAATATTCATTTCCAACATAACTCTGTGTTTGATAACTATTAAAAGTATAAGCAAAATCTCCTATTGTTACTTTTTCTCCGAATTTATATATCTGAGGTTCATTTTGTTGTTCTTGATTGGTGTTTATTTGAGTTCCTTGTGTTGAAGGCTGGTTTGAAGATGAGGAAGTATCAATATTAGAGTCTCCAGAGTTTGACAGGCTGACAGCATAAATAACAAATAATATTATCACAAGTGTTATTTTTAATCCTCTCGAAAGTTCGAAATTCCATTTATCTTTTACGAATTTATTTATAGGAGGCAATATAACTAAAGATGCAAGAATTAAGGAGCCTCCAGAGACGATAGAACCTGTAAACAAAAATGTTAACCCACTAATCCCAAAAAGGATTCCAAAAATCCAACTTAAAACTAATCCGAGAGTGATTCGCTTGTGTTCTTTAGCCATGATAAATTTAATTGTATTAAATTACTTATAAATCTTTCTTTTTTCGCTCACAATTTGCTAATAGATTGTTGAATTTGTTTCTTAAGTTAAATTGCTTATAGATTGCTATGGAATTGCTAAAAGCAATAGGTTTCATAAAAAGAGGTAAAAATCGTAGAGAAATTTTCATGAATTTGGATAAACCTATGATGCCTTCGGAATTAGTTATGAAAATCTACAAAAGCAACAGCAATACCTACTTTAATCTAGTTTCAAGAGCATTGTCTGAATTGAAAGATAAAAAATTAGTTGAAATTGTAAATCCTGAAGATAGAACAGGTAGAATTTACAAAAGAACAAAAGATGGCGAGAAAGTTGCTAAAGAATTAGCTAAGTTATAGTTTTACCTTCTATTTTTTGATTCAATAGGAGTTCATAAAACTTATTTATTACTTTATTTGTCTTTGAAAAGCATTCTTCAAAATAATTCGGTAGCTGGAAAAGTTCTCCGCTTTGTTCCCATTCCTTTCTAATATTCAAATTTCTCTTTGAATAGGTGATAGTTCCCTCTTGAACTCTATGATTAATATTTGTTGAAATTCCGGCAATAGTATCATGCGTTAGCCTATTTCTTCTATTATTGAATGTAATAAACCAGTCCAAATTCTCTCCAATTAGGTCTTTCATTAAATCTCCCTCTTTCCATTTTTCTATCTCGCCAAATCCTTTATGGCTTTTTTCTGGAAAAAGATATTTAATCATTTTAAAAATTGTATCGAAGATGGTTTTTGTAGAAAACAAAAAGTATTCGCACTGAATAAGGAAGTTTGGATGATAATCACTTTTATCTTTGTCTAATGATGCTAATTCCTCTTTTGTAAGAACTTGTTTATTATCACAATCTTTTGAAATCTCATAAAGACAAAAATTATTTAGATAATTTCTTTTCTGAATAGTATCTAAATGAGCCTTGAAGTTATAGAAATTTATTTTGTTTCCGTTAATTAAAACGTATTCTTTCCTACTCATTGAAGTCGTTTTATCTTTTTTTGTTTCTTCAATCTCAATTATTGGGGTTAAACTCATAATTTGGTTGAATAGTCTTTCCTGAGGGCTTTTTTCTTCCATGAAAATTGATAAGAATAGAAACTTAAAATCCTTTCGGAGAGAGTAAAACTCCCTTTAACGTTACAATGTACGGAGGATGTGATGAAAAGCTTTCAGGAGAAGGGAAGATAACGGGTTTTAAAAGAGTAAAGTTTATATACATCTTACGTATTTTTATGTGTATGAAAATAAGTAAGGGAGATATTGTACGAATAAACAAGGGATTTGGAGGCTTGATAAGAAATGAAGCAAGTCTCGATTTTGCGCTGAAACAGCAAAAAAATAAAAAATTAGGAGATTACAAGAAGCTTGCATATCTCTTCAGAGCAATTTTAGTAGATCACCCTTTCAGTGATGGAAACAAACGAACGGCAATGTTTCTTGCCCTAGCCTTTGCAGATGAGTCACGCAAAGAGGTTAATAGAAATCTATTATTGCATCACATCTTGTCCATTGCGTCAAAAAATATAACTCACATTCGAGCAATTGAGGAGCGACTTAAAAATGCAATTAAATGATCAAAAAAGAGCAAAAATCTTGCACAAGTACAAGGAAATGTTTGATATCCTTGAGCAGTACGATAAAACGAGAGAGTGGCCGATAGGACGAGCAAGGATAGATGTGACTCTTGATAAAAAGATCATCAAGAAGCTCAAAATGCTGAAAGAAAGGACAGGGAAGCCGATTTCTCACCTCATTGAGGAGGCTGTTGGAAATTTGTAAAGGGAATAAAGAGGATGTCTTTTTCTAAAATAATAAGTTATTGAACAAATTCCACGTTTTCCATGTGTGCAAATGCTTTGTCTCCTGTTAAGAATGTCATATTGTTTTCTCTTGATAAAATATATCCAACGCAGTCAATGAATGAAAAATGTTTATCTGTATGTTTGAATTTAAATTTCATTGCTTTAATAATAATATCTTCGGTGAGTGTTAAATAGGTTCCTTCGAGTTTCTTTTTCCATTGTTCAGCTATGCGTTCATCAAAATTTCTGAGTAATACATAGTATAACTCCCCTAAATTCAAAAAAGAAGTAAAAATTTCTTCCTCGCTATAGGGATGATAATTTGTATTGCTTTTTATGATTTCAATGATGGCGTAGGTGTCAAAAAAATAAGGCATGGTGATTTACTCGAGAAGTTCGCTGTCTAGTTCTTTATCTATGTCTTTCATGATATCTGCTGTCGGTTTTTTCCAGTCTTTCAATGTTCCAAAGATATGTTTGACCTTGAGCACGTTTTTTGGGGTGATGATTACTTTAACTTCTTGTTCTGTCTTTAATTGCTCTTTTTCAGCTTGTTCTTTGGGAACGATAATTCCTAGAGAGTTCCCCCAAGCCTTTAATTTGGTATGATATACAAACATAGTTATACAGTATAACTAACTCTTTATAATCATTTCTCTTGCATTTGACTAATGAAGTAGGAGAGTTTCTGGATTAATAAGAATGAGGACGAAAAAGGCGGAAAGCTTTCGGGAGAAGGGAAAATAAGAGGATTTAAAGGGTTATAAAGTAAATAACAGGCATTTATACTAACTATTAAGTAGTAACAAAAGGAAAGGTTTATATAGGTGGAGCATCCTCATAATAATAGAGGTTTCATCATGGGTCACGCATATGCATTTTTCAAGTGTAATGCACCAGAAGCAGCAATTCAGGCAGAATTGCCAAAGATGCGCGCTCTGGCAAGAGTCCCCTCTACATTGGATCTTTCTCTTACAGGTGATGTGAGAACCATAAAAGGGGATCCAGAATTGACGAAGATTGTTGAAGATGCTGCAGCGAATGGAATACCCTTTGCAATGAAAGGACATTTGCCAAACGCATCAAATCAAGGAACTGCAGAAGAAGTGGCTCAGGTCTTAAACAAGGCCTATGAATCACCATTATATGCAAAGGGTGAAAAGTTGTATGGGGTAGTACTCTACGAAGAAAATGGGGAATACGTTCCTCTAGACTAATTCTTAAAATGCAATTGTAACAATACTTTTATAAATCATTTTTTCGTCTTCACTGTGAAATGGCTAAACAATTGGGGGTTATGCTGTTCCTGATAGCTATATTATGGATTCCTCTAGTGTCTGCAAACATTAACATCCAGCAGTCAAGCATTGACTTTGGATCCAATGATCAGGAAAAGCAGCTGAATAACGCTCCTATTTCATTAAGCCAGAATATAACAGTCGATTTTACTGATTTGGCGTATAGTAATGTTGGTTTTACCTTTACTCCAGCAAATGGTTTTCCTTCGGGAAATGTGAATGTGGATGGGCTGGCAACAAGCTATGCAAATGCAACGGCAAGCATCAATGTTTCTCTGACCATTCCTGAGGATTTTGATGCAGTGGATGAGGAGCTTGATGAAAAGAGGTTTGATA
>CAYIXG010000007.1:0-88125 GCA_964367375.1 Candidatus Woesearchaeota archaeon
ATTCCTGAGGATTTTGATGCAGTGGATGAGGAGCTTGATGAAAAGAGGTTTGATATTGGCACGGTATCCATTAGTGGTCAAGATGGTTCCACAACAGATTCGGATTCGTTAGATATCTCATTAGAGATTAAGAATGGGATTCAAATTGTGAAGGTGGAATTGATCAAGCCAGATGGCTCAATATCAAATATTGGGAGTGATTCCACAATAACAGTTGCTGCAGAAGAAGATTTTGAGTTCCAGTTTAGAGTGAAGAATAGGTTTGGGAATAGCACGAGCTTGTCGCTTCCGGAAGTGGTTGTCACGATGGAGGTTGAAGACATTGAGGATGAGGAAACAGCCATTGCCAATATTGATCCGCAGGAGGAAGATGAGGAGAGTGTGGAGATAACCTTTGATAGTGATGATGCAGATACCTATGATGTGATTGTGAAGGCGTCTGGTGATGATGAGGGTACAGGTTTTCATGGAGATATTTTTGAATTTAAGGTTACAATTCAGGAAGCAGTTGAGGAGCCAGTTGATGATGATGAAGATGGCGTGAATGATGATGTCGATGATTGTCTAGGTACATTACCAGGCTGTGATGTGGACAGCAATGGGTGTGATGTGGACAGCGATGATGATGGCTTGTGTGATGGTCTTGATCAGGTAAATAATGCGCAGAAGAATAATCAAAATGCCAATCAGAATCAGCAGTCAGCGCCGCCTGCAGCGCCAAGCGCGCCTCCGCAAACGAAGAAGGAGGAAGTGGAAGATAAAAAACCAAAAGAGAAAGAGGATGCAACCTCTTTTGTGCCCTTTGTGATAGGGTTTGTGATTGGAGCAATTATTGCTGCAGGCTGTTTCATGCTGCTGAAGAGTGACTATGGGGCTTGAAGATCTTTTGAATAGAGATCTAATAGCTGCATCTCAAAAGGTGAAGAGGCAGAAGAGGAGAGCGGCGCTTATTGGTGGGCTTGTCGGGGGAAGTTGCGTTGCAGTGGGAGAACTCCTTGGATACAGACAAGCGTACGAAGAGGCTGTGCATCCGGTGTTTGTGAATGATGCGCAACTGATCTTGAAGGGTGTAGCAAAGATAATGCTGGGGTTTCTGACAATGCACACAATACTATGGTATAATCTTTTTTCTCCAGCCTCATGCAAGCAATTGTTCAGAAGTTTTTTTTATTATTTCTCTGGAGATGATGGCAAGTATAGGGAAGCGGATAGGAAGTTCATTCAGGCGGTGAATGGGGGTGATTTGGTGGAGTGTTTAAAGGATGAGGTAAGAAGTGATTTTGCAGCAGGAGAGTATGATAGTGCGGTGAGGAAAGGAATGAAGCTGATTGATATTGAGCGTGAGTACAAGTACAAATTGCCAGACGTTGGCGCGATTGCGGGTGCTCTAGCGAGAGTAATAGGTCCTCTCATAAGGAGGAAGGATGATCAGGAGGGGAGGGTGGGAAGTCTTCTGTACCATGCAGTGGAGTATATGCGGTGTGGGGCGAGAAAGCGGTCCATGTCCTTGTTTGAGAAAGCGATCAGTCGTGAAGGTGATCATAAAGTGGAGGTAGCATGCTTGTACAGTCATTTGCTAACGCTGGTGGGAGAGGACGAGAGGGCAAAAGAGCAATGGGGGAAGGTGGTGCAAATGCTTTGGAGTAATAGTCAATTTGTGTTTCAGAAGATCGGTGCGACGCGGAATGAGGTGCTTGAAGTGACGTCAGAGAGGTTCTTCAAAGACATGTTTGTTTTCAAGAAAGGCGATGGGAGGATGGTTGATGAGTACAGAATAACAGGAGCAGTATACCAGTTGGTAAAGTCTGCAACTGCATCATTGGCTGATGAGGTGAGGGTTGCGCAACCGTTAGGCGTTGCAGAGGTGAATGGGGGTGTGTATTACATTGTTCGGAGGCGTCGAGAGAAATCGTTGGATGAAGCATTAAGGAGTATGCAAGATCCTCGGGAGAAGGAAGATGCAGTGAGGAGAGTTCTTGAGTCGCAAGCGTTGATGCATGCCATAGTGACGATGAGCATGGTCGTGGATGATAGGGGTGGAGTGATAAAGATACAGGATGCGCGAAAGCCATACGCGCCAGTGCGACTAAAGAGGTATGATCACGAGAGGGAAGTGCAAAGGAGATTTGTAAGCAGAATAGGGGAGAATGAAAGCCTGGGTGTGTTTTGGGAAGCGTATAGGGGATTGCAACAGAGGATGCGGGGAACGGGAAGAAAGGTAACGGTGGACAGTTTTTGTCATGGTGACGCGTATCCGGAAAACGCGTTGGTTGATGGGACCTTGATTGATTTTGAAAAGGCTACGATTGCTTCTCCGTCGTTGGATGTTGTATGTTTGCTTGATGATCCTTGTTTACGAGGGCTTAATACAGAAAGGCTTGCGGAGTATCATCGGGGCCGAGTAGAAGAAGTGTCTGATGGAAGATTGCAGGCAAGTGCATTGAGAGAGACGTGGGTGGCTGAGAGAGTACATAATTTTGTGTGTCAGATAGGGAGTAAGCTTGCGCAGGGGAAGGTGGAACGTGCACGCTTCTTTATGAGAGAAGTGTTGGATATTCTCAGCCAAGAAGATCCAGGGGCAAGAGCGGGGTTAAGGGAGTATGTTGGGAAGTCGTTGTACGCTCCACTCCTAATAGAATAAATATAACAAGGTTTTTAAAAGGAATGGGGCAAGAACGCGGATAGGGATGGGGGTTCATCAAAGATGAAGTGTTTGGTTACAGGTGGCACAGGGTTTATTGGGTCAAACATAGCCTTGCATCTGCAAGATGAGGGGCATCAGGTCATTATTACAGGAAATGAGTCTGAGCAGTATTTGTCCACGTTTAAAGGCAAGCATCTGCATCCGAGCTTTATTGGGATTGATTGGGATGCGATTGGAAAGGTAGACGTTCTTTTTCATCAGGCAGCTTTGAATGATACGAGAAATCTGGACAGGAATGAGATGTTGCGTGCGAATGTAGAGTCAGCAAAGAAGCTCTTTCAGTATGTGATTGACCAAGGATGTAAGCGGATCGTGTTTGCGTCTTCGACAGCAGTGTATGGCAGGCATCCCGCGCCGTATAAAGAGAATGCCACTCCTTTTGATTTAAACACGCCGTATGCAGAATCAAAGAAGTTGGTTGAGGATTACGCGGCCAAGCTTGCGAAGGAGCATCCTGAGGTGAAGCTTATAGGTTTAAGATATTGTAATGTGTATGGACCAAGAGAAAATCATAAGGGCAAGCGTGCAACAATGATTTATCAGTTTGCGCAGCAGATGCTACAAGGCAATCCGCGCATGTTTGAGTTTGGTGAGCAAAGGCGTGATTATGTGTATGTGAAAGATGTGGTGAGTGCAAACATGCTTGCGGCAAGGGCAAAGGAGAGCTGTGTGGTGAATTGTGGTTCTGGAATGCCAACAACGTTTAATGATATTGTGAAGCATTTGAATGCAGTTCTTAATCTGAACAGAAAGCCAGAGTATATGCAAAATCCGTTCAAGGGAAACTATCAGGATCACACCGAGTGTGACATGTCTTGTGCAAGGGACCTGATTGGGTTTGTTCCGAAGTTTGATATTCTTGCAGGAATCAAAGATTATTACAAGTCAGGATTCTTAGTGCCATTAAAGCAGTAATCGTATCAAGGAGGAAGAGGTTTTTCTGTATGCTCCGGAGTGATATATTCGAGATAGGCGGGGTTGCTGAGGAAGGCTTCTCGTTTCAAGTCTTCAATGATGTGATAGACATGGAGGGCTTCTATTCTAAATTTTTGTTCAAGTTCTTCGATGAAGTCTTCCAGTTCTTTGATGTGTTCAGAAACGCATTCGATGAGGTAGTCATAACCATTATTAATGCGATACGCAGAGTTAATGTGTTTGTGATGTAAGATAAATTCCTTGAGTTTTTGTCGGTCATTTTTGTTTACTTTAATGATGATGTGTGCCCGTGCGTGAAAGTCGAATGCTTGAAAATTGATGAGTGCAGTATACTTCTGGATAAAGGAGCCGTGATATTGCTTGATTTTGTCAAAGAGGGTGGACACAGGAACCTTTGTTTCTCTCGAGAGACGTGTCAGGCTCATTCGCGCGTTATTGCGGAGATGGGAAATAATGAGCAGTTCTTTTTTCGGAAGGGGATAGGATGTCATGGTTTAACCTCCAATGTGATACAGAATAAGCTAGAAGAGAATGATATATATTTTATCCTTATATTATAATAATAAGTTATAATATTAGTATTTTTTGGAAAGCTTTAAGAAGGAGAAAGAAACACACGCAAAAGATGAAACGAAAGGTTGCGCTGATTGGTCCGTCATCATTAATGGTGTCCTTGCCAAGCAAGTGGGTGAAGCAATGGAATATTAAGAAGGGTGATGAAGTAGAAGTGCAGGAAAAGGAAGGCGTTTTGATGATTGGCACGCCTCTCAAGGAAGAGGAGAGAAGCATCGTTCTGGACATGAAGGATTTTGAGTTGGGTGTAAATCGCGTCATTGGTGCGTTGTACAAGCAGGGCTATGATCAAGTGACACTACATATTTCCTCTCCAAAGCAGTTAGAAACAATCTATCAAGTCCTGAAAAAGACGTGTATCGGCTATGAAATTATTGAGCAAACAAAAGGAAAGGTGGTAATGAAGCAAATATCAAAATTAGAACCAAATGAATTTGATCATATGCTCAAAAGATTGTTTTTGTTTCTCTTGTGCTCTGCAGAAGAATGTGTGGATGCGATGGATGCAAAGAAGGTTGCTGCAGTCAACACCATTATTACAAGGGATGACAGCATTAACAGGTATGCAGATTTTTGTCGCCGTGTGTTAAACGTGCAGCAAATGAAAAAGGCAAATGCAGTGTATCATGTGATTGAGCAGATGGAGAGGATTGGAGATGAATATAAGGATATGTGTAAATATGTCATGCAGCAAAAGATGATTCTTGATGAAAAGCTTATTCCTAAAGTAAAGGTTGCGAAAGAAGTGCTCGAACAGTTCTATCATTTATTCTATGGGTTCTCGTTCGAAAAGCTAGAATTTTTTTATAAGAAGTATAATAATGATGCAAGGGACATGGATGATCTGTTAAAGCAGATAAAAAATCCTGAACAAATAAGAGTTCTTTTTCATCTGAGAAGTATTGTCAAGCTGGTATTTGATGCCATGGGGAATGTCATTATTGCAAAGGGAGAGCAATCTATTTAAAGAGCATAAAGTCAACTGGTTTCTGTATGAATAAAGTGCTCGAAACAACGAAGAGTGTCGTTGCAGAAGCAAAGCATGTGCAGATTAATGATGCTGCAATGGAAAAAGTGTGTGCAGAATTCTCCACAAAAGATACCAAAACGTGGATAGATGCTGCTCCGTTTACCTGGCAGAGGGGAAATGATGAAACAGAGCTTGCATTTGTAATTGTGCTGAACGCATTAAACTTTTGTTATTGGGGAGAGCAAAAGTGGAGCATGACGCATCAAGGAAAGAAGCTTGATGGCGCGTGGGGCATGATCGCGTCATTGCGTCGGGCAATGGAAGAAGGAATTCCTATACTTGATCCAAGATATTTGGAAACAATACAAAAGGATGATGTTGCACACATTTTAAGAGAAGAGCATCACATTCCATTGTTTGAGGAAAGATGTGGAATTCTTCAGGAAGTTGGTCATCAGATGGGAATAAAGTATAACTATCGTTTTTCTTATGTAGTCGCAGCTGCGAATGGAGATGCGTTGCAACTAGTAGATTTGCTTACCAGAGATTTCCCATCTTATTGTGATGATGCAGTATACAATGGGCGAAGAGTGTACTTTCACAAGCGGGCGCAGCTTGCAGTGGGTGATCTCTGTTACGCGTTCAAAGGAGATGGATTTGGAAAGTTCAGAAGCATTGAACAATTAACTGCAGTTGCAGATTACAAGATTCCGCAGGTCTTGCGAAAGCTAGGAATTCTTGAGTATAATGCATCGTTAGCAGAAAAAGTGGATGCAAAAATGGAGATTCCGCACAAGAGTCCGGAAGAAATAGAAATTCGAGCAAGTCAAATATGGGCGATTGAACGGATGAAGCGCATACTGCAACCGAGATTCTCTCAGTTGACTGCACGAGGCATTGATTCATGGCTGTGGTTGAAAGGGCAGCAAAAATCTCCGGATGACAAGCCCTATCATCGCACGCGAACGATTGCGTATTGAACACGTGTAAGAAGTGAGTTGAAAAGGGTATATTTTATAAATCGTATTGAAGAGAGAGCAATAAATGAGAGCACGGTATATCCTTAGTACTCTTGGAGGGTTGTTAGCAGCAGGGATGCTCGGCTATTGGCTTTCGCGTCCTTCGAAATCAGGAGAGTTAGAATCTATTCTTCAAGAGGAGCCTGCTTTTATCCAGGAAGCAAAGCTTGAGAAACCAAGTGCTCCTATTACTACTCTCCCCTTTGTTGAACCAAAGGAAGTAGCTGAGCCGCCTGCACCACCACAACCAGAGCCGCAACCAAGCGCTCCAATAAACGATTCAGACATTCCAGATTTATGTGTTCGTGTTATTCACCAAAATCAACCATTGGAAGCGGCAGTGATTCATGCAGTAAATCAACAACAAACAAAATACACCAAACAAGTCTGGGATCCACGGCGAGAAGGACATCTTCTGGTTGACGTGCCATATGGTGAGTACAAACTCTGGGTTGTGTTTAATGGAAAGATGCAAGATCACACGTTTTTGTACAAGTCTCAAAATGTGATTTTTCAACCAGGCACGCTTGAAACTCAGGTAGTGATGGACGATCCAAAACAAGTGAAAGTGCGTGTTGTTGAGGGGAGTGGCAAACAAGTTCCTGCACGAGTACAAGTGTTGAATTATAATGCGTGGTTTATTGAGGAGGCAAAAAGAACCTTCGTGTTCAGGACTGATGCCAATGTACCATCACATTTCGCACTAAACGAAGGAAGTTATAACTTCCATGTTGTTGCAGATGATCCAAATCTTCCAGAGAAGGAAGAAACATTCGAAAAATTGCAAGATGAGTTTCTCTTTGAACTTCTTGCGTTACCTCCAGTTCATGGTGTAGTTCTTGGTGGTCTTGCAAAGGTGCCTGTCCAAGGAGCGAACGTATTTGTCACGAGTGGTCAAGGGAACAATCTTCTTTCAACACCTTTATTCGCAGTCACAGACGAGCAAGGAGCCTTCACTTTAACAAGGCTGCCTGCGAATGATCGGCGCATTTCTGGTTCTGAGTGGCCTCCAAAGCCGCGAATAAAAGCACAGTTAAATGTGTGTGTGGAGCATCCGGAATATTGTGTGTATTTTGATCGAGATCAGGAAGTGACTGACAATCAATTGGCAACGATTGTGCTTGACGCAGGGGCAACGGTTGAAGTGCAAGTGATGAACAATGGTCAGCTCCTTGATGGATTTCCTATTACGATGAAGCCGTATATGCTGTTTGGTCGTTCGCAAATGACTCGTTCAGAACCACATGGAAGCACAATTTATACAAACAAGCCGCCATTTTTTATTGACAAACTTATGAGGCAAGGCACAACCGAGCAGGGGCGTGTTGTCTTTCGAGGAGTCATGCCTGCAGGATATGTCATTCCTATTGACATGCCTGGGGAAGAAGCTCCGCTCAACGTCTTTTACCAGACTGCGGTTATCACGCAAGACACGACAATAACGGTAGATATACCTCTTATTGTAAACCTTGAGGGAAGGGTGCTTGACGTGCAGAAAGACAAGAATATTCCGGGAGTCATCATTAATTTCACGAGGGATCGGAGAGTTTCCCCATTCACGGCATTTAAGGCGCAATCAACAGATGCAGGATATGCAACGCGCATTTTCTCCGGAAAATATCAGGTGAAGCTCGGAAACCTGCAAAACATGTTTGCTGAGGAATCAGGTATCGAGGTGAATAGACTAGCAAGACAAGTTATTGATCTTCCCATAGACCTTCCAGTGGCATGGAGGATCCAGCTTGTGGATGCTGAGACAGGTTCCATTATTCCAGAAACGCCGATGGGATACACGTATGCGAATACGAGAGATCAGCGTCATGGTGCCCAGTTTACAGGGAAGACGGAAGATGGGTTGTATATTATTAGGATACCGCGAGACACGAGGTTAGTGGGTGTAAGTTTCAACCCTCCAGGTTATGAGCGTATGAACCTGAAAGAATCTGATATCAGTCAACGGATGCAGCAAGAGCCAACAAAAATAGAAGTCAAACGAGTACGCTAATTCTATATAAGAAACGTATTTAAACCTGATAACAGCTGCTTTTGATATGTTTAAGAAGCCAGATAAAAAACCAGATCTCAAAAAGATTGATGAGACAACGTGGGAGATTAGCCCTTTGTATAGGAAAGGAATGCAGGTGCCTGCGCGATTGATTGGGACGAAAAAGATTATTGATGGAATAGACTGGGGGGTGTACGAACAGTTAACGAATGTTGCGTGTTTGCCAGGAATTCAGAAGTATGCGTTTTGCATGCCTGACGGTCACCAAGGCTACGGCTTTCCCATTGGGGGTGTTGCAGCGTTTGATATAGATGAGGGTATTATTTCTCCTGGAGGAATTGGCTTTGACATTAATTGCTTGTCCCCAAGTAGTAGCATTTATTTGGAACATGGGACATGGGTGAGAGTAGACGAACTAGAAAAGGTCTGGAACAAAACAGAGGTGAATGTATTTAATGAAAAGACAAAAAGAGTAGAGAAAACAGGTCTTTTAGCATTTATGAAAAGAGAGGAAAAAGAAAAACTGTATGTTATTAGAACTAAAAGTGGAAGAGAGCTTAAGGTTACCAATGATCACCCTATTCTAACAAAATCAGGAATGATTGAAGCAGGAAAACTGACAGGAGATGATAGTATTCTTGTAAACAGTTTTAGAGGAATGAAATATGAAAAACCAAGTTCCAAAATAATAATTGATATAGAAAAGATTGAAAAAATGCTTGATAAATGTGGAAAAACAACTAAAGGTAATGCAAAAAAGCAGATTATGAATTTTCTAAAGAGAAATAATTTACTAGAATTAAGGTATAATTCTCCACAAGTTCCAATACTTCTTAAATTAATAGGATTCATTTTTGGTGATGGTGTTTTAACCTTTGTAAAGAATAAGAATGGAGTTGTGCAGTTTTATGGTAAAAGAGAGGACTTAGAGGAGATTAAAAAAGATCTTAAGAGTATAGGATTAAGTGTGTCAAGGGTATATAGAAGAATGAGGAAACATCGTATTAAAACAAAGTATGGAATATCAAAGTTTGTATTTGAGGAATTTAGTATAATTAAAAAAAGTAATGCATTTGCAATACTTCTTGCTGCATTGGGAGTTCCATTTGGAAGGAAAACAAAGAAAGAATACGGAGTACCAGAATGGATTATGAATGCAGTACTCTGGCAAAAAAGGCTTTTCTTAGCAACCTTTTTTGGTGCTGAATTAGGAAAGCCAAAAACGATTAATAAATATAATTTTTTAGGTCTGCAATTAAACATGAGTAAAGAGGTGCATCTGAAAGAAAATGCCATGGCATTCCTTAATGATGTGCGTAAATTACTGTTAGAGTGTAGAATTAAGACGAGGAAGCCAGTAATTGTTGATGGGTATAGGTACAAAGGAAAGATTTCAAATACAATAGGGTTAAGAATGATCATCGATGGAAATGGAAAGAATCTTATCAGGTTTTTTGAAACAGTAGGTTATGAATACAACGAACGGAAAAAAAGGCTGGCAAGCCTAGCTGCAAATTATCTGCGATGGAAAGAAGATGTTGTCAAGCAAAGAAAAGAAACAACACAAATGGCAGTAAGGTTTCATGAACGAGGAGAAAGTCAAACGAATATTCTCAATATGTTAACTACTGAGTATACTGGTAAACATTATATTCTTCATGCTATTCATGATAGGCAGGAAGTAATTCCAAGAGTATCGTACAAATTCATTTCCTTTCAAGAGTACATTAAAAAGTATGCGTATGGAAGTGACGGCTTTGTGTGGGATGAGGTTGCCTCAATTTGGAAGATACCTTATAATGGACTTGTATATGATTTTACAGTAAATCATCCGTCTCATACATTTATTGCAAATAATATTGTAACGCACAATTGTGGTATGCGTTTGCTCACAACTAATTTAACATTAAAAGAAGTGCAGCCAAAGATTAAGGAGCTTGTCAACATCTTGTTTAAAGGAGTTCCTACTGGTGTTGGGTGTAAAGGGTTTGTGAAGTTGAATCAGGCGCAGTTTACTGAGGTGATGAGTGAGGGAGTGAAGTGGTGCGTCGATAATAACTATGGGTGGGATGATGACATTAAAAAATGTGAGAGTTATGGAAAGATTGTGCAGGCAGATCCGGAGAAAGTGTCTGATAAGGCAAAGCAAAGGGGCATTGCGCAATTAGGGACATTAGGTTCAGGAAATCATTATCTCGAAATTCAAGTGGTAAAGAAAGAAAATATATTTGATAAGGAAAAGGCAGAGAGATTTGGTATCATAAAAGATGACCAAATTGTTATTATGGTGCATTGTGGCTCTCGGGGATTTGGGCATCAGATTGGCACGGATTATTTGAAAATATTTAACAATGCGATGGCGAAGTATAAATTGCAAGTGAATGATAAAGAGTTGGCATGCGCTCCGTTTGCAAGTCAGGAAGGCCAAGATTATCTGGGTGCAATGGCGTGTGCAGCAAACATGGCGTTTGCAAACAGACAAGTGATTTTGCATCGGATTCGGGAAGCATTTGCATCTGTGTTCAAGAAAAAGCCTGAAGAATTAGAAATGAATTTAGTGTATGATGTTGCGCATAACATTGCAAAAGTGGAGAAGTATAAGATTGATGGAAAACTAAAGAAGTTAGTAATTCACAGGAAAGGCTCGACGCGAGCCTTTGGTCCAGATAATCCAGAATTAATTCCAGAGTATCAGAAGACTGGGCAGCCAGTTATCTTGGGTGGGTCAATGGAAACAGGCTCATATCTGCTAGTGGGTACAAAGAAGGCTGAGGAGGAAACCTTTGGATCAACGGCGCATGGGTCTGGAAGGATAATGTCGCGAACTGCTGCGATCAAGCAGTTTCGAGGGGAAGAGTTGCTGAAGAACATGGAGAAACGCGGGATTTATGTGAAGTCAATGAGCATGCAAGGGCTTGCAGAGGAAGCGGGAGATGCATACAAGGAGATTGATGAAGTGGTGCTTTCATTAGAGAAAGCAGGAATTTCGAAGCCAGTGGCGAAGCTATTGCCTATAGGAAATATCAAGGGATAATGAGAGTTACTGGTGTAGTTTGACTCGTTGCATAAAAAAGATTTTTCTCGGATTCCAAATCTTCATATAATAGAATAGCAAAGGAATCTTTATATAAGTTGTTTACATAATGAGATTATGAAAAAATTCAAGTTCTTACAAGATGAGGCAACGGCAGATATCGCGTTTGAGGCAACTGCTTCTTCGTTGAATGAACTGTTTGAGGCTGCTGCAGAGGCAGTGACAGAAACGATGGTCAAGAGAAAAATGGTTCATCCAGTGTTGAAAAAGCTGATCCAACTGCGCGCAGGAAGTGTACAAGACTTGTTGTATGATTTTTTGTCAGAGCTCATTTTTATGAAGGATACGGAAGGCATTCTGTGCAGTGCAATAGCGGTGGAAATTGATGAAAAAGATTGTTCATTGGCTGCAACAATTGAGGGGGAGTATATTGATTATGAGAGGCATAAGCTGGGCAGTGATGTGAAGGCTGTAACGTTGCACAAGTTTTCACTAAAAAAGGAAGGAAAGCAGTATACAGCGCATGTGATTCTGGATATATAATGTTAATAATGTTGAGACAGTTCCTCATAATAGGAAGAGAGATAATTTTATAAGGAAGTTCTTCTTGTTGAACAAAGAGAAGATCAAGGGGGTTGGCTAACATGAATATTCAAGCGGCAATGTATGGAATGAGAAAGCTTACGTTTTTAGCAGATAGTGCAACTGATAGTGATGTTGAAGAATTTGTTGCTCTTGTAGGTAAAGATGGTGTACAAATAGGGAAAAAAACAGAATTAGGAAAATTAGTTGGCCTTGTCGTTCAAAGAGATTTAGTAAGGGGTGGAAACTGGGCTGGTTCTCTTTCTATTTCTAATAATAGGGGAATTGAAAGACATATTGTTGTTGCAATGACGCCATATGCAAGGCAGTTAAGAAATCCTCTGTTTGTAAGTGCAGATTTCACTGGTGATGATGTGATAAATCACATTCTTGGAGCATATGAATTTCCAGGAATTATTGTTCCTGGAGATAGAGAAGGAGAAGTGTTTAGACAGCGGTTCCCTGGACATGCAACAAAGTATGGTGTACAAACACAATCTCAAGGTGACATAGCTACATCAATAGGAATAGGGAGAAGCTGGTTAGATTTGTAAAAAACATGGTATCTCCAGTTCCCTATCGTTCCGGCTTAACCAGAGAGTAAGTGGAGGCTCACTTGAGAGAAGTGAGGGAAGCGTTTGGCGAAGTGTGCAAAAAATATGAAGCAACTCCTGCAGTAAGAGTAATAGATGAAGGAGATAATAAGATATTAGGAAGATGTTTTGGAGAGGTCCTTCTTCCATTAACAATGGAGGAAGTGGTACAAACAGAATTTGCAGAAAGAGCAACAAGAAGAGAAAGCATGGTCGGATCAATGATGGACCAAACACAACGATTGACTATGAAATTTGTTTGTATCTCTCAAGGTTTTCAAATACAGGAGTGCAAGTTCTTAGAACATCTTCTGATGTAAGGGGTTTGTTTTAAAGGAAATAGGTAAAATGACAACACAACAAACGGAATGGGATCGATTACTTGCGCAAGGTGAAGAATCATATCATCAAGCAAGAACGCTTGTTTCTGAGGCAGAAAGAAAAGCAAAAGAGTGTGAAAAATCAGCAACAAATCTGATTGAGAGAGCATTGCAAGTAATGAGTACTGAAATGGAAAGGATATTTCAGCAACAAAAGAGGAAAGAGTCTTTGTATTTGGGGTCAATACTGACAAGCGAATTATTAGGTCGTGCAAGCAGTGGTCCTGTGTTTCAAACGGTTGAGTTTTATCTAACAAGAAATGGTGTGTGTTATACGTTTGGAAATAACAATGAAAGGACACTTTTAAAAGAAGCAGAGACATTACCGTTTAATCCTGAAGATATACCAGTAATGGATGATAGGCAAAGTCAGCAAAGAATCCGTACAGGAGTAGCAATTCTGTTTAAGACGAATCTTGAAAAAATGTTAGCTGCTAAGCCAAGTAAGGCGTAAATCAAACATTTCTTTACAATCACCGAAATCCTTAAAAGCTTTTCACGGGATAGGAATAAAGGTATGTTCCGAAAAAAGGTGAGTGCATGATTAAATTCCTTCGCGACTTTGTAAAAAGGCTTCTGAATGATTTGTTTTCAGAAAAGAGGCATATTAGGATGGGCATTTACGGTCCGCCAAATGCAGGCAAGACAACCCTTGCAAATAAGATTTGCATGGATTGGCTGGGCGAGAAGATGGGGCGTGTCTCCAAGATTCCGCATGAGACGAGAGAAGTACAAGTAAAAGAAAGCATCAATATCAAGTCAAATGAGAAGGAGATGACCTTTAATTTGATTGATACGCCTGGTATTGCAACAAAGATTGATTACGAGGATTTTGTGAAGATGAATATGAGTGCGCGTGCTGCCAAGCAACGGGCAAAAGAAGCAACAAAGGGAGTGATTGACGCAATTAAGTGGTTGGATGATGTGGACTGTGTTGTCGTTGTATTAGATTCAACAGAGAACCCATTTTCTCAAGTGAATATTACAATTATCGGAAATTTGGCTGCGCGGGACATTCCAGTGCTTATTGTAGGAAACAAAACAGATTTAAAGAAGTCCAACATTAGAAAGATCGAAAATGCGTTCCCGCAGTACGATGTTGTGGGCGTTTCTGCGGAGAAGGGGCATAATATGGAGGAGTTTTACGAGTCATTGTTTCGGGTGATTAAAAAGAGGTGATTGGGTATGCTGACGTTGCAATTTGTGCCATATGCGGATATTGAGCATTTAGGGTCTGATGAGCGGATTGAGCGCTTGTTGAATATTGTGAAAGGCAAGCGTATTGTGCTGATGCAGGGCCGCTTGCACCCTGAGGAGGAAGCATTATTGATTCGCCAGACAATGGAGCAGGTGCAGAAGGAGTTTATCGGTATTGAGATTTGCACGATTTTTCCGCAGGAGAGAAATTTGCAGTTTTTTAACAAGATGCGGAAAGAAATGGTGAAGTTTTTAGTGGGCAATAGGGATGGTATTACATTGATAGGTCCTGCCTCTGTGGTGAAGGAAATTCGAAGAGATCCAAACAGGTTGAACATGTTTACCATTACTCCTCGAATAGAAGCGCTTGGAAAGAAGAATGGAAATGGAAGTGCAAGGAAGAGCACGCACAAGAAGTCGCGTCGAGGGAGATAATGCCACATCAATGCGTTCGTTGCTCAAAATTGTATGAGGATGGCGCGAAAGAAATTTTGACAGGGTGTGTGTGCGGTGGTCGCTTTTTCTTTTTTATGAAGAAGAAGGATATTCAGCCCATACAACAGATGACTGCACAATTATCATCTGATGAGAAGAAGCAGATGGAGAAAGATGCCTTGGAGATGGTGGGTGAGCCAGAGCCGGAAAGGCCTGTCGTTCTTGATGTGGAGTCTATTCGCATGTTGCAGCCGGGAAAGTTTGAGATTGATCTGGTGGACTTGTTTAAGGGTTCTCCCTTGGTGTTTAAGTTGGAAGATGGGAAGTATGTGATTGATATTGCCTCTATCTTTAAGGGAGATATCAAAGAGATGGGTGAAGAGAAGAAGTAGTTATTTTTTCTTGTCTTTATATATAAGAAGGTGTGTTTTGAATGCGTCGCTGTCAGTGAGATAGGTGTTAACCACTGTAGGAACTCCTTGTTCTTCCATCCATGCGAATGCTGCGGGTACATGGTTATATATTGTTTTTCCATGGGATGTGATGCCATTGGTGATATAGGTGCGGATGCGTTGGATAATGTCAGGAGGAAGATGTTTTTTGATATGGTCTTGGGCAACATACGCAAGTAAGCAATGTGCTGCTGCTGCTTCGGATACTGATTCCATGCTTGCGATGAGGTTATCAGTGACATGGTATCCCTTGGTGAGAGGTACTTTGCCTCCGTAGCGTTTTTGGTATGTGTCAAATTCTGTTCTGATGCCTTCTCTAAGGAGAAGGGGAATATATTCACTAAGAGGTGAGATGAGTAACTCGACATTATTCTCTCGCCAAGTAGAGAGGGTGATGCCGAAACCGTTCTGTTGTAACTGTAAAGATTGAGGATCATCAGGAGATTGTACAAGGATGACAAGTCCTCTGCTGCTTCCGCCAGGGTTGAATCTATAATAGGTAACAGGTGATGATACAGTATCAGTTGCAAAGTGAGGTTTATAGAGGGTCAGTTTGAAGAAGTCAATAGATACGGGGGTTCGATCGTGCTGTTGTCGTTGCTGACCGACACAGAAAAATTCAAGGGAAAGAGGAGGAAGATGAGTAAATCCTGGTTGGGTGTGCATCCAGGAGATGATGTCGCGAGCGTATGCAAGATATGAATGTGCAATAGTATGCTTTTGTTCTGGTCGCGATAAAACAGTGCTCGTAATCTGGGTAATTTTATTTTCAGGATGTTGTGCGAGCATTGCCTGATAAAGGTCTTCAGGAACCTCTGAGGGAGATACTGGTTGATCTTGACTAATAAGGACACAGTGATCAACAACTGCTTGAAGGTCTTTGCCGTGTGTGATGCCTGTAGAGATAGTTAAGAATTCAGGATCTCCTGCTCGTGCAAGAAAGGCGAAAGGAGATTTCTCTTCCACATCATTCCCGCAGCTAGGAAGGATTGCTGAAGCTCCAAGGATGGTGAGAACAGTAAGTGTCTTACCTGCTCTTGTAAAAAAATGCCTTCTATTCATAGGGTAAGGGGCAATAAAGGCCTTTTTAAGTTTTACTATTAAAAAGTGACTAAAAAATGAAACGCTAAACATTAATAAGGGTGGTGGTGTGCATAAGTGATCTACGGGGCTGTAGCATAACCCGGTAGTGCGGCGGGCTCCAGACCCGTTGATCAAGGTTCAAATCCTTGCAGCCCCACTTTTTTTAGAAAAAAGATTAGGCAATTTTCCCATCAAGAGAAGAAGGTGTGGCAGGTGCTGCAGATCTAGTTCGAAGCACAAGCGTTTCAGTTTTGGGATGTTTCCTGATGTATGCGCGTGCAAGTTGTTCGAGGAAGGTAACGCTCTCTTCCCACATAGAAAGTATTTTGTTTGGACGACGATAAAGGGCATCAAGCTCATCAAGATGTGTGTAAAGATGTTTCATGCGTTGAAGTGCGGTAAAATCAACATTAGGAAAGAGTGGTGGCAAAGTGTCAAGAAGCGAAAATCGATCTCCAGGAAGTGTGCCTTGTGTAAGCAAGAGAATTTGGCGTGCACTGCTGCTCACTCCTTTGAGGGTGCTTTCAAATTTTCCGACAAATGCTTCTGCATCAACGCGATCATAATGGATTGCAAACAGGAGAGCTTTGCGAACTTGGCGGAGATTATGACTCACGGTGTGCATTGGTCCTGATTTTTCTGGAAGGCAAACCATCTGGGTGCGATAGTCTGGAGGTATGAGAATAACTCCTTGTTGATCAAAGCAGTCTAAAAAATCTTGAGTGTATGTGTGGAATCTGCCGTCGCGAATAGTGGTTGTGTCTGTGGGAGAGAGTTGAAAAGGAACATGAGTGTTTGCAAGCGCTTCAGCAACAACTATACCTATATGTCGAGTGAGTTCTTTGTTGGTAACAACATCTGCAGGGATAATCATTGTTGCATCAATGTCGCTTATGCCAGGGGTGAAGTCATCGCGAAAGAAACTTCCGTATCCCATGAGTCCAATGCCAGAAACATCAAGTCTTCGAATCCCACTGATAAATCTATCAAGAAAAGTTCTGTATTGCGTTGCGGTTGGTCGAGGTTCGTTGTATCCGAGGACCATGGCGTTTCGTGTAAAATGAGAATTTATAAGAATTTCCGTAGGGAATTATGCCTTTTCAAAAAAGATATTCATATTGTTGTGAGTTAGAAAAGAAAAAGAGGTGTGATGAACACTTCAATGAGTGCGCTGATAACAAGGAGTGCGCTTGCAAGAACGATGAGAATAATGCCATCAGTAAAGATGCGTCTGCCGAATGTGCCATGGAAATCATGTTTAAGTGCAGCAAGAGTGATGATGCCAGCGCCTAAGCTTCCGAGGAAGAAGGATGCCATTTCAGGAAGACCATGAGGTAAATAGCGAAGCATGCTTAATAATGTTCCACCAATTGCAGATCCGCCTGTGGAAACGTGTGTAGTGAAAAAATTGCCCATGGAGATGGCAACAACAGATGCATTCCATATTAAAAGGTATAATGCTCCAATGCCAAAGAAAAAGCTGAGGATGATGCAAAAGAAAAGGACAGTAAAATTTTTGCTGATGATGTAGCTGAATGCAGTTCCGGGAGAAATTGCGCGGCCGGTGATGGTTGAAGTGTCAGTAATGGTTTGGAGTTGAATGTCAAAAAGAGTGCTGCTCATGTCAGGGGGAAGTGCAGTGTACCAGGTGAAGTAGGCGAATAGGCAGCCGAGGAAGAGCGAGAGAAAAGTAGTGATCAGTTTTTTATGGTGTGCCAGTCTTTTGCGTTCGGTGAGAATAGTTTTATCTTTTCGTTCTTCAGCAAGGAAGAGGTGATAGATAAGGGGAACAAAAGAGACAGTGATAAGCACAACGCTGCTGATACTAGTATGTGTCTGGAAGATGAAGATGCTTGCAAGCAGTGCAAGAGAAGCAGTGATGAAGGTGAAGATGAAAAGGGTTTTTGGGTGATGCTCTGCTGCAATAGGGTTTGTCAGTAATTCGATCATGAGGTCACCTGTTTTGGAAAGTGAACAAGAAAAGAAGTTTATATGGGTTTAGGTGAACCAGAAGATTTTTAAATGTAGATACTATTTAAGAGTAGTTATTAGTTGGGGGTTATGATGAAACGCATATGGATCCTATGGGTGACAATATGTTTGAGTCTATTCATGCTTATAGGATCATCAAGTGCAAGAGAAGCAATAGAGCTGCATAAGGTGGAGGTGGTGAATGCATTTATCAGTGACCAGTATTTGACGTGCAGCAGGCAAGCATACTTGGTGATTGAATTAAAAAATGCAGGAGAATTGAATGAGGTGGTGCATATGCAAGTCTTGAATGAAGCATTGGGTGTGAATGAGTTTTCTCCCTTGTTTGCAATTGATGCGCAGGAATTCGCCTCTACTACTATTCCATTGATGTTTGCAAAAGAGCCTACAGGAAAGTATACTATTGAGATAGCGCTCTATTTTCAGAATAAGGTCACGCAAACGCTGAAAGAATTTACGTTTAAGGGATGTCCCTCTCTTCCTTCCCCTCTGGGGAAGCAGGGCGTGCAGGAGGAAAAGCAAAGCAGTGAAGAGAAGGAAGAGCAAAAAGAGCCAGGAATAGATCCTGAGCTTGGGGGACAATTGGTATTCATGGGGGGAATGGTTGTTGTTATTCTGATCTTGTTAATGATCTATCTCTTTAAGGTATATATTGAAAGAACTGAGGGAGAAAGCCTCGAAAAGGGCGATTCTGCTTAACTACCGAAAGGTTTATATAATGTTTACAACTCATGGATAGCAACAAAAAGAGCTCAAGAGAAAATAATGAAAAAGTGGGGGTTGTCAAAAAAATGAAAATTAGTGGAAGAAAGATAGTATCATTCGTTGCAGTGATAGTGATGCTTACTTCTTTTGCAGGATTGATTGCAGCGCAAACATCACCCAACTTTCAGTTTATCAGGATCGAAGTGAATGATCTTGAAGTGTTTCCCAGCGGGATCCAAAATCTTGATGTGGAAAGAGGAGAAACTCTTGATATTGAAGTGACGTTGCAAGGAACAAACTTTACTGCTCCCGCAGGTCCGAATGAGATTGATGACGTGCGCGTGGAAGCAAAGATTGTAGGATATGAGTTTGGTCCAGTGTCAGATATTACTCCCGTGTTCTCTGTGGAGTCAGGATTAACCTATCAAAAGACGTTGCATATAGAAATTCCAGAGGATATTGATGCATCTGAACGATATATTTTGAGGATTGAAATTTCTGATCGGACAAATGAGATTCAGGAAGAATTTGAATTGAATATTGACGAGCAGCGGCACAGCTTGAGTTTTGTGCCGAATGGGGGCATTCTCTTAAATCCAAGCAGCACGATTGGTGCGGGAAAGCCCTTGTTTGTGACTGTCAGATTAGAAAACCTTGGAGAAAAGGTTGAGGAAGATATCAAGATTACTGCGCGCATTCCTGAGCTGGGTGTGCAGGCTGTCAACTTTTTGGATGAATTGGTGACAGAAATTGATGAGGAAACAGAGCGTTTTTCCTTTGAAGAGGAAAGTTCTGGTCAGGTTGATTTGCTCGTGCGCATTCCTGAGGATGCAGAAAGTGGCACGTACACGTTAGAAGTGGAAGCGGATTATAACAGAGGCCACAGCAAATTGGTTGAAACGAGGCAAATTAATGTTGTGGGTATTCCGCAAGATCAGGAAGTGGACACGATTGTGAATCCTGTCTCAACAACGCAGAATGTGAAAGTGGGTCAAGAGGCAACCTATAGAATTAGCATTGCCAATATTGGTGAGGAAAAGGGTATTTACGCAGTGTCTATTGATGGCACGGATCCGTGGGCTGAAGCACGAGTGGAGCCAGGATTTTTGACTGTCTTGCCTGATTCAACAGGTGAAGTCTTGATTATCGTAAAGCCGACAGAGGATGCAGAATCCAGAAACTACGTGTTTTTGGCTCGCGTCATGCTGGGCAACCAGGTCTTGAATGAAATAACATTCCATGCGAACGTGAAGGATGATCAAGTGACTGAGCCTGCAACAGCAGGAGCGCCAGCCACATTTAAGACAGTGCTTGCCATTATCTTTGCAGTGCTTGTGGTTATTCTGATTGTATTGGGTATTGTGTTGGGTGTGCAGAAGTCAAAGGAAACAGAGCAAGAGGCGCCTGCCGCTGAAACGCAAACCTATTATTTTAGTCCGAGAAAGTAAGCATTTTCTGTTTGTGTAATAAACTTTATAAAGAGAGGAAAGAATAGAGCACATAAATGAATATCAAAAGGGGGCTGTTATTCATCATTGGAGGTATTCTTATTCTCCTACTTCCCAGTGTGTCTGCAACGCCATGTGGTTCTGTTCCAACAAATAATTGTACTGTTTCTACTTCAACAACGTTTACAGAAGGAATCTATTCGTTGCCTGATGGGATTATTATTACTCCAGGTGTGCTTCCGCTGCCGTTCACGCTTAATTGTGGAAATGCAACATTGGAAGGGACAGGACAGAGTGGCGTCGGCATCACTATTGACCAAGTAGGGTTAGTCACAGTGAGGAATTGTAATGTCGTGAATTATGGGTATGCTATATATATCGATGGAAATCAAACCCTGAATTTCATTCAGGATAATAATTTGTCTGATAATAGCATTGCAGGGATAGTCATTGAGAACCAGGATTATCCGCCGATTAACTTCTCTTCAAGTTTGAACATTATTCGGAGGAATGTGTGCATAAATAACAAGTATTGTGTGCGTGGGTTGAACACGTTTGCGAACGTCATTGCAAATAACACGGTAGAGAACAGCGCAGTTGCAAATGCGGCAGCGTTTTATTTCTCTGCCAATTCGCGATATAATCTCCTTTTTAACAATAGGGTGAATGGAAACGGGTATGGGCAGGGGTTGTTGTTAGATGGCATTTCCATTGACAACCTTTTGTTGTTTAATAATTTCTCAGGAGCAGTGGAAGGAGTTCGATTAGATTCTGCACCATATAATTTTTTGTTGCGGAATGATCTTGAGGGAAATAGTATTGGGTTGCATGTGCGCTTTTCAGAAGGAAACATTATTGGAAACAACACGCTTTTGCAGAATGCGGTAGGACTGCAAATTGCGGAGCCGAATGGGGGTTCTGGTGGTGGGGTGAATAGTACGGGTATTAACAACACCATTTTTTTGAATAATTTTGCGGAGAATGGGGCAAGCGTTCTTGATTTGAACGGCGGAAATGACACATGGTATGAAGTAGATACGAGTTTGGGAAATCATTACAGCGAGTATGATGAGGTAAGTGAGGGATGTTTGGACGGGAACTTTGATAACATTTGTGACGATGCGTACCTGATTGATAATAATACGGGAGAAATAGATCCATATCCTTCGATCGGTTTTTTAGGGAGCGGTGGGTTTGCAGGTTTTCCTCCGCCGCAATTCTTGCTGCTGAACGGCACGAATGTGGTGATAGAGGAGGGAGAGGTGCTCACCATAGAAACTCTGCTATTAGATCCGCCAATTGAGCAGTTGACGTTTGAGTTGTTCAACGCTCCTCCAGGATTAGTCGAAGTTTCTCCAGGAGTATTTCAGATGCCGACAAATTTTGGAAGCGCAGTAAACTTTACAGTGACAGTAACCTTACGGGAGGCTGCTACTAATTTGTGGAGTGGTCAAAACGTGACAGTAGAAATTCGAGATGCAAACCCGGATTGTAGTGTGAATGAGAGGAATGGGTGTCATGTGGTGCAAAATACAGTCCTTTCTCCGGGAGTAAAGGATTTTCCGCAGGGCATTTTCGTGATGAATGATAGTGTGATGTTAGATTGTAATGGTGCGGTGTTGCAAGGATTTGGTTTTGGAATTGTTGATGATGGAATTAAGGTTGCAGGAAAAAGTGGGTTTACGGTGAGGAACTGCACAGTAAATAATTATAGGTATGGGCTGGATATGGTGCAAGTGACAAATGCGATAGTCAGAGAAAGTGACTTTTCAAGTAACAAAGGGTACGGAATCAGGATGAGTAATAGCCATAGCAACATAATTGAGAAGAACAAGGTAAGGGAAAACAAGGATCCTCAAGGAGTAATAAGTAATGTCGATGCAAACGGAATGTATATGACATCCTCAAATAATAATGTGATTCGATGGAACCAAATAAACGCGAATGAGTTTAGGGGAATTCTCGTCGAATTTTCTGGAAATGGAAATGTGATAATGCAGAATAATATTGCTCATAATGGCCAGGATGGAATACGATTTGTAAGTGGAGGAGCAAATAACATCATCAATAACAGCATCATAAATAATCAGTTAATTGCGAATGGTCAAAGAGGGATAAGGATGTTTAGCGGTGCTTCCGGAAATAGAATGGTGCTCAATAACTTTATCGGGAATGCATTTGCACCTCAGGCGACAGATACAGGAAGTCCTCCGAATGCGTGGAATAATGCAAGCATTGGGAATTATTGGGATGATTATACAAGCTGCGTGGATGCAAATAATGATACAGTATGTGATTCGCCCTATGTCTTCCTGTCGTCCGCAGATAATTTTCCTTCAGCTGTTCCAGTATCCTTCCCAATCGATCAACTGCCAAAAATAAAGCCAGTCATAACAATAATAGGAAGTCCACATCTGGGAAGTTCTGTGTCATTTGATGTGAAGCATGAAGGGTATTCCAATATTCTGTATGTTGTTGCGATGTCCTTAGGGAATACTCCGGGTATTCTGTTGCCGACAGGGGAAGTGGTGCCTTTAAATGATGACTTCTTGTTGCAGCTTGTGCTGAACACGCCCTGGGTAATAGGATTAAACAACACTATTGGATACTTGTCAAATCAAGGGAGTAATGCTGTGGGATGGAATATTCCTCTTGTGCCTGGAGCTGAGGGATTGACTGTTTATGGAGGGGTTGTCACAATTGATCCAGCAAATGCAGCAAATCCCATAGCAGGTTTCTCTCAAGAGTTGCCAATCACGCTTCTTCCAGCGTAAGAATAAAACTGTTTTCTCTGAAAAGTGGAGAAGAAAAGCTTAATAAATGAGCTGTTGCACTACATAATACATTCTTTAAAGAGGCTGGAAAAGGGGTTTGTTCCTTGTATAAGAAGTTCATTTACAAGAAAGGAAAGAGAATAGGACCATACTTTTATGATAGTGTGCGGTTGAGGAATGGTCAAGTAAAGACAGTGTATCTGGGGAAAGATCCGGAAAAGGCACGAAGGCTTGCGCAGGAAAAGAAGGAAGTAAGGAAGGGGGGAAAAATTCGTTCGTTCAATGGAAGCATGCCTGCACAGGTGAAGCAAGTATCGAGAAGAGGTGTGGTGAGAATACAGCACGTGGAAGATGGGAGAATGCAAGGAAGTGTGCAGGGATATCTGCAGCAGCAAGCAAAGAGGGTAAAGCTGCCTGAAGGGTTTGGTCATCCGCCATTGTCATTTGTTGTGATTGTGCTTGTTCTTGTGGGGGCAGCGTTGTGGGTGTCTCCGCCAGGAGACGATGCAAGATCTTCATTGACAGGGTTTGTGGTGCAAGAACAGGAAGATAGTGCTAAAATTATTCAAAGGTTAGGGATTGCAGTGACTGAGGAGTCTGAGTTTATGGTTGACCTATCTCAGGTAGAGGAGCTCACTGCAGTGAAGATTACAGGAGGTGTGATAGGAAAAGGGATTGCAAAAGTGCTGTTGCAGTCAGAGGATGAGGTGTATGTGGTGTATGATAATCAAGAGGTTTCTGGAAAAATAGCAGAGCCATCGCCATTGACAGGATTTGTGGTTGCGAATCTTGCTCCAGTGAAGATTGTAACAAGTGGTGGAGAGCTGCCTGCGCAGTGGAGAGAGACAGAGAAAGGTGTTGAAATCTCATTCCAGGCTGTGGTTGTGGAAAAGATTATAGTGCCAAAAGGGGCTGAAGGGAAGGTGTATTATGATGAGGGGTTAAAAGGGTTGGGTGACAGTTTTGGGAGGACATTTGCAGTGGATGCTGGTGAAGTAAATGACCTGTCAATAGTGGTGTCTCCGCCTCCTGAAGGTGTGACACGGCTGAAGAAGTGTGCGTTTTGGGACAAGGATTTGAAAATCTGCTTGGGAGAGTGGGTTGATGTGCGGGCAGTGAAGCCAGGAGAAGGGTATATGCTTCAGGGAGAAAAGAAAGCAGTGGGTTTTGCAGAGGTTGGAGGGCAGCCAGTAAAGACACAACAAAAAGAATTCATTGGAGAGAGTGAAAGCAAGGCGGCGAATAAAAAAGTGCAGGATGAACAGAAGCCGATGATTAATCGCATGACAGGAGACTTGGTGTATGAGGTGAATTTTACGTATGAGAAGGTGAGGAGTGCGTTTGCTGAGGCATGCAAAGAGACATGTAATCTAAAGCTTGTGCCAGGGGTGTATCGGTTGCGGGTGTTGGTGGATGAGGTGATTGTGGAATTGGAAGCTGTTGAACTTGCATTGAGGGGAGCGCAGGGTGCGAATGTATCGATCACGTATAAGGGTGTGGATGTCACGCAGCCAGAGGGTGGTGCAGATGTTCGTGCAAATCAGATAAGAGAGGAGGGGAAGCCAATAAGTGGGGAGGAAGGGTTGGAGAATGTGGTAGTAATTAATAGACCAGTGAAGTGGAAGCAGAGGGTGCAGCTGTCTCAGCCTGCGACGAATGTAAAGGTTGAGGTGCCGGAGGAGGCAGAAAATATCTCGGTGAAGAAGGTTGAGGGAGGTGTGGAGAAGGAAGTGAAGTTGTTTACAGTGGAGAATGCGCCGGCTGAGTTTTCTTTGGGAGCAGTGACTGGCGCTGCCATTGCTGATGTGGTGAGTGAGATTGCATCTGCAAATAATATAACAGTAACAATTGAGGAGCAGGTGATAGAGGTGGTGGTTGAGTATGAGACAGCTCCTCCAGTATCATCAGAGGAGGAGGATGAGTTAGGAAAGAGGATTGTGATCTCTTCTCCCATACAGTATAGGAACGTGCTCGCGTATACATATATTGATGAGTATCCTCTGGAGTATCTGGAGTTTATTGCTCAGGAGTCTGGCATAAATGCAACCTTCTTTGACACAAATAGCAACACGTTAGTAGATTATGTGGAGTGGCGTATTGATGAGGTGAGGTATAATGAGTTTGCTGTAAAATACAATGTGCCAAATCACACGATTCAGCAGCATCCTGTTGACCCTCGTGCAGAAAGAACGGAGACCGAGACAAGAACGTGCATCAAGGGTGAGTGTGTGCACACCATCTTTACCGCGCCAACGTTTTTCAGGAAGGATGGGGAGTTTGAATATCTAGGAAATGCGCTGCAAGATAATTGCAATAATCTAAGTGATGTGTGTGTGCTTGGGGATGATCATCAAGTGTATTTCCAGCGAAGGCCGCGAGGGGATGAGGTAGTGAAGGTTGTTCGTGAAGGAAAGAGTATTGCTCTCAACCCGTATCGGTTGGTGAAGCGAGGCCTGGGAGAGGATACAGTACTTTCGGGTGCAAACCCGGTGTTTGGTTGGGGGAAAGATAATAGGTATGAGTATAAGAATATGTTTGGGGAGAAATCGGTGGCAAAGTATGCGTACATTATTACAGAGTTGAAGGAAGAGATCATGTTCGAAGAGGATGCGTTGCAATTGAGAGACAACCAGTCGGGTGGAGGGGAAATTGCTGTCGAGTTTAAGCTTGTGCTGGATAACGGAACAAGTCTCGTTATTGACGGTAAAAAGTATGATAGTTTGATAGGAACAGCAGTGAGAACAGAAAAGGAGATTGAAGTTCTTGATGAGCTTGATCAGGTGCTCTTTATACTTCCTCGGCCAGTGGCTCAGGACACCACTCGGGTGATTCCCTTAGAGTACAATGTGTACAAGGAAAATGAGTCCTTGATTATAGGTGTTATTGGTTCGGTTGAGGAATTAAGCTCGTTAGCGTATCCAATAACCATTGACCCAACAGTTAGTTTCGACTTTCGGGATATTGTATGGGATGGGCATATAGAGATAACTCCAGGATCTCCGTACACAAGAACAAACAATCCCACAGCTGTACTTCTGATAGGGTATGACGGGCCAAATGATTTAACCTACCGTTCAGCGATTGAGTGGAACGTGTCAGGAGTACCAGCAAATGCGCAAATTGATGACATCAACTTTACTTTTTACGTTGAACAAAAAGGCACGGGAATGAATGATGTGGTGAACTTCTCGCAGATGGAGCAGAATAATGATTATTACGAGCCAGAAGATACGACGTTTTGTGGAACAAACTGCCAGTTCAGTAGTGATATGGCAAATGGGACAGTTCTTGCGGATAACACAACACTTCAAAAATCCACATCTAATTCTATTAACATGTCGAGTGGCGGGTTGAGGGACTTAGAAGCGACATTAACATCCGGATTAACCTGGTGGGGAATAGGGTTGTTGTCTCCTGATGGAGAAGCGGCAGCAGACGCAGGAGCAACCACGTCCCAAATTAGTCCTGCGAATGACGCAGTCGCTAGTCAGCGTCCAGAGTTGATTATAACGTACTCGCTCCTTGTTCCAAACATTACGTTAAACGCCCCGGATAACGCAACCACGCTAACAGTGAGGGGGAATATCACGCTTGATGTCACTCCGGAGGATAATGAGCCAACAATTGCGTTAGTGAAGATTTATGCGCAGAATGAGTCTGTGGGTGCTGAGGATTTGATTGCAGAATTCAGGAACACCACAAACAATACATTATTGTCATATAATTACACTGCTCCTGTATTGCGATATCATAACGTCCCAAATACGATATTATTACTTCACTTGAACAACCAGTCAGAGTTTAGTGAGAATGAAACAACGGTGGTTGATTTTGCAAATTCGACGAATGGAGAGGTAAATGTGTTGAGTTTTTCACATAGTGCAGGAAAAATAGCAGGTGCATTTCAGCTGCTTGCAGATTCAACAGACGCGAATATTACATTTGCTGATAATGATAGTTTCATCGGAACAGACATTACATATGCAATGTGGGTGAATGCGACAGATACGAGTGCAATTACAAAGATTATTTTTGATAAGCTTTCAGGAGGGAATGGGTTTGGGATACAGCAGAATAGTGCTGATCTGAATCTGCTGTTAGATGCTGATACAACAACAGTGACAGGATTCTTCACAGCAAATGAGATGACACATCTTGCAGTCTCTATTGATTCTGGTGGTGTGCCAAGAATATATAAGAATGGGCAGCTGATAACAGAAGGGCCTGCAGGTGCTGTAACGGATAACGATGCAGCCTTTGCGTTGTTTGGAAAGACAGGAAGTAACAGTTTTGTAGGATCAATTGACGAGCTTATCATCATTGAGCGGATTCTGAATGATTCAGACATCCAAGATTTGTATAGGTTGCCAGATACGCAAACGTATTATTGGAAGGCAGAGGTGTCTGATGCGACTCCAGATACGACAACGAGCGAAGAGCGTGTGTTCACCTTGTCTATTGGAAACACTGCTCCTTCAGTCGTTAGTATTAGCCTGAACGCGTCCTCGCAGTTTAATTTAACAACAGATGATTTGAACGTGTATTATGAGACGTCTGAGATTGATGAGTTTGATGAGCGTTTGAACATTACGGATTGGCGTGTGAATGGAGAAAGTGTTGCGGTGGTGAATATGCCGTTTGAGACGAATGAGAGTGAAACAACATACAATTTAGTCAATGATTATTCGACCTATGATAATAATGGGACAATCGGTGCGGGTGATCCGGAGATTGCTCCAGTGTGGGTGAGGGATTGTGTGGTGGGGAGTTGTTATGACTTTCCATATAATAAGAGTATTAATCTGGGGAATGCTCCGAGCTTAAACATTACGAATAACATCACAATCATGTTTTGGATCAAGTTTAATGATCTCGAATATGCTTTAAACGCGTTTCCGAGAATCTTGGATAAGAATAGCGGGACAGCAGGATATGGGTGTTTTATTAATAATGCCTCAAAAATAGTGTCATGCCAAGCGAGAAATGACAGTGCCTTCCAGATCGCAACGACTGATACGACTGCTGTTCCTGTGGATACATGGGTTCACTTCGCAAGCTCTTACACGATGAATAACGGGTCTGATGGGTTGTTTAAGCTGTACAGGAACGGGACTGCAGTCCGAAACACCACTATACAGGTAGACACGGAAATTGGAAGAGGTGCGCTAAACTTGACTGTTGGAAGTAATGTTCCTGCTTCAGCGAGTGCAATCAACGCTTCCATTGATGAGCTGTACATTTTTGACAGGGTATTAACTGACGAGCAAATTGCTTATTATTATGAGAATATTACAAATATTTTGGATGATTCTATGACTGCAGGTGCAGATTCCTGGAGCGCGTGTGTCACGCCGCATGACAAGACAGTAACCAATGAGGAATTGTGCAGTAACAATGTAACAATTGAAGCAAGTTCATCACCGGATGCAACGTTAAACTATCCTGCAAATGATTCAAACTTTACGCATACAGGAAACTTCACGTTAAACGTGACGTATGTTGATCCCGATGGGGCAGCAGGAATAGTGCGCATCTTTGGAGGAAACGTGACTGATGGCCCTGGAAATGATCAGTTGTTGGCTGAGTTTGAGAGTGTGTCAAATGCGACAGATGTTATCTATAACTGGACGTCTCCAATTTTTACACCTTCTTCAGGCGAGAATCCGCAGTTTGTCTACAGGTTTGACTTGCGTGATGATCTGGGTGAGGATAATGGAACGATATATGATTATGTATCGAATGTTTTAAATGGAACGTTATGGGGGAGCACAACTGCAATGAATAGGTCTTCCAATAAAGTGCATGCAGGTTCGATAAAGTTTGATGGATCTGATGATTTTGTGGTTGTTGAGGGGTGCACAACACCATGTGCGGAGAAGAGGAATGCGACGTTTGCTGCGTGGGTGCTCGCAAATGCATTATCAGGAACTGAAGCAATCATAGGATCTTATGATTCAGCTGCAGCACAAGGATTTGTAATTGCGCGTGCAACAGGAAACCTTGCAGTTATTACAGATGCATCAACAGTGATAAGCACTTCTTTCTTCGCAGACACCACAACATGGTATCATCTTGCTGTGGTCACCTATGAAAATAACACAGTTGTCTTATATAGGGATGGAATGAACATTGCAGAAGGAACATTAGGAACAATTACTACAAGCGCAACAAGGAATTTCACGCTTGGTTCAGAAGCATTGAATGTAGCTTCTTATTTCTTTGAAGGGGAAATGGATGACTTCATGATGTGGAATAGGTCTCTTGAGCCAAGAGAGATTGGAGAGCTTGTCAATGTATATAATGGAAAGTGGTATTGGAATGCATCAGTGAACAATTCTGCAAATGCAACCGGTTCTGAATCATTTGAGTTCTTGTTGAATGATGTGCCAAGAGTTGATTCAGTTATTATTGGTCCAATGGCTGCAAATACGACAGATGACGTGAACTGCACAATTGTGGTGGATACGGATAGTTTGGCAAATGTAACCATTCAGGCTGCCTTTTTCCAGGAAGGATTATTTAATACTACAATAAGCGCGTTAACGCAGGTGGAAAATGGGACAGAAATTGCGGAAATTTTGAGTCCTGGAGGGTTGCAGGGAAAGCATCAGAATTGGAGTTGCATGGTGAACGTGACAGACGAGTATGGGGTGGTGAGCACAGATGTGTTTTCAAGTAATGTAACGATTGTCAATTCGCCGCCAAGTGCTCCAACGTTGGAGAGTCCTGTAAATGAGAACAGGACTGATGATGACACTCCTAACTTCACCTGGACGCCTTCTCATGATGCAGACAATGACACGATCACATACATTCTCAACATTACGTGCCTTTTGGAAACAGGAGGGTCATGTACACCAAGTGAAGAGATCATCATAGAGGGTATTACAAACTTGTCATATGTGTTGCCTGATGATCTGGATCATTTTGTTGATAATCTGCAGTATTATAATTGGACTGTTCGCGCGATAGACGGAGATAATATTTCAGATGGGGATAATGCTTCCGAGATTGCAAGCCCTTCGTTTAACTTGTCTATCATTGCAGATATTTCTATTAACATTACGAATGACACGGTAAATTTTGGCTCTTTGGCATTGGGTGTGACAAATACATCCGATCCTTTTATAGCGCCGTATTCATTTGGCATTCAGAATCTTGGGAATACGCCAGTCAACTTGACGATTGTATCTGATGACTTCCTATTCACTTCAAAGTCAAGCGCGTCTGCATATTATCAGTTTAACGTGAGCGATGGGGAAGCAGTGTCAAATCCTTATTTGAGCGCAACGTCAACGTATGCAAATATGAATACTGTTACACAGACTGCAGTAACTCTATTTAATGACACGAATCCTCTAGTGTATGTAAATATTAATATCACAACACCTGAAGATGAGCCTGCAGGTTCTCCATCTGCAGTGATCACGTTTACTGGAGTATTTACACCATTATCTGATGATAATGGAGGTAACCCAGATTAAACAGAAAATGAAAAAAATAAACATATTAATGATTATATGGGTGTTTTTGCTAATGGGAATTGTGCAAGCAATTGGGGTCATGCCTGGCAATCAACCCTTTGAGTTTGATCCTGATAGCAAGTATGAGGGAAGAGTGCTTATTAGAAACACTGCAGGAGAAATGCGGGTGAGAGTAAGTGCAAGTGGTGAGCTTGCTCCCTATATGCATCTTGAAGTCTCTGAAATAATATTAAAGGAAGGTGAATCAAGGGAAGTAAAGTACAATGTCGCTCTTCCAAAGAATGCAGAACCGCGAGTGTATCGGGGTCAAATTGTAGTTGCAGAAGTTCCTGAGGAAGAAGGCATTCCAAACAGGATCATTGCTGGAGTGAGTGTTGCTTCTGGAGTTGAAATTTTCTTGCAGCCTGTGGAAAACTATTTAGTGGTTCAAGAGTATAAGATTGATGTGCAGAATAGGGATGTCACATTTGTTATTCCTGTGGTGAATAAAGGGTTTCTTGAGATGAGTGAGGTGAGTGCAGAAATTCAGGTGAATGATGAAAAGGGAAATAAGATAGATGTTCTCAAGACAAATACAGTGACTCTGCCTCCGAACGGAAATAAAGAGCTTGTTCTTCAGTGGAATGCAGACATGCCTCCCGGAATATATGCTGCAATCTTCACTCCAATGGTTGGTGAGGAAAGAAAAGCGTCAGAAGAAAGGGAATTTTTCTTTAGGTCTCAGGAGATCTTGGAGGTGAAAGACATTATTCCTGATGAAAATTTCATATTTGGGAGTCATGCACGGTTTAAGATCATTCTGCAGAATCATGCAGGAAGGCTTTTGGAGGGTGCTTTTATTGGTGTGGAGGTGTATGATAAGGAAGGAACTCGTGTTGCGCAGACAGAAACGCCGCGGCGGGATATTTCTGCATTTGAGGAAGTGGTGCAGGAAGTATTTTTTGACACGTTACCGTTACAAAAAGGCTCTTACAAAGTGCTGGTGAAGGTGCATCATTCAGGGATGGTGCATGAGGTGGAGATGAAAACAACATTAAGGGGAAAATCAATGAAAAGCACGGTTTTGTCAGGAATGGCTGCGTTAGAAACAGGTGGAAAACAAAAAAGAACAGTCTTTCTGTGGATACTGGGAATAATACTCTTAATAAATGGGATATGGTTGATAAAGAGGAAAAGGGGAAGAAAAGAAAGGATTTTTTCAAATGAAAAAGATGGTTTCCAGAATACAAAAGAGGATTTCCAAGATGCAAAAGGTATATAAAGGAAAAAGGGTGTGTATGAAGAGTATGGAAAAAGGGAGAAAAGAGGCTATTTCTAATAATATGTTACTGTTAGTGTTAGTAATCATCATTTTTGTTTCACTGCTCGGGACGCTGATGGTGCTGCAGCAGGTGGAAGATCATACTGAAGGAGTGAAGATAAGGCAAAGAAGCGTGGCAGAGAGTATTTCTGGAAGGGTAGCAATAACAATTGTTCCGCTAGAAGAGGAAGAAAGGGGGAGTGAGGGATGAGGCAGGTACCTGATAGGATGGTAACGATTGTGCTGATTATTGCAATAATAGTAGCAATAAGTGGTTTTGTGAATGTGGTGAATAAGGTGGGTGGTGATTTTTCACTCATTACAGGTTTCGCCACTTCCGGAACGGGTATTGTGAATGTGACTGTTGATGCAACTGCCGCAATTACATTAACAAACTCAACAGTAGAATTTGGAAACGGTGCAGTTACTGGAGGGGCAGTAGGAACGATTGTTAACACATCTGAGTGGGCTGGTCAGCCGAGCACGTTTGCGAATTCTGCTCCGATTACGGTGCAGAATGATGGGAATGTGGATGTGAATATTACTATTAATGGGACTCCTGTGGCAACCTTTTTGAATTCAAACTCGCAGTTTCAGTGGGCAGGTGCAACTGGGGAAGGAGGTTGTCCTGCTGCAAATCTCACCACAACATTGACGGAAATGGCTGCTGCTGCTGCGTACGTGTGTACAAATTTAACTTCTCTTGATTCTGCAGATCATTTTAATATTAACATTCAGGTGAATTTATCTTCTGATCTTCTTGCACAAACATATACTGCGGATGTGGAAATTGTAGCTGCTCAAGTATAAAGCACCATATCTTTATATAAGAGAATAAGCATAAAAGACTGATGAAAAAGAGGATGTTCTGGATAGGAATATTCATTATAGGTTTTGTTTTGTTACAGGGTAAGACAAGCGAATCAGTAGGAATAAGCCCTCCGAGAATTGAGAGAGTGTTTTCACCAAATTTTGAGGAGAATATTACTGTTAATATCATTAATACTCGAGATGAGGAGGTGAATATGTTTGTGGGTGTTGATGGTGATATAAGCGATTTTATAGGGGTGAGTGAGCAAGAGTTCAAGTTAGATGGAAGGCAGTCGAAGCCTGTTATTCTAAGCGTAAAATTGCCTGCAAAATTAAAGCCAGGGATTCATACAGTAAGCATTATTGCAAGGGAATTGCCAGTGGAAAAGAAATCAGGCATAACCGCATTTCCTTCAATAAAGGGGGAGTTGCGATTGGCAGTGCCGTATCCAGGAAAGTTCGTGGAATTGCAGGTTGAGGTGCAAAATAAGAATCGTGACGAGCCTATTGAAGTAAAAGTGCTTGCAAGTAATAGAGGAACAGATGAGGTAGGGGTCCTCAGGATAGAAGCAAGGGTGGTGGATGAGAAAGGAAAGTTCAAAGAGCAGGTGCAAACAACAAGGAGAAAAATAGGTGCAGAGAAAAATGAAGAAATAAGTATTCTCTTAAGCGCTGAAAAATATGATGTGGGGATATACCATTTGTTTGTAAAGGGTGTGTACGATGGAATACAGACAGAAGAGATGGAAAGAGTGTTCCAGGTAGGGCACTTGTTTGTCAACATTGTAAATGTCACTTCCCTATTTAAAAAAGATAAGATTCAAAAGGTGAGCATTGAAGTGGAAAGTGGGTGGAATAACAGGATTGATGGCTTGTATGCAGAAATGGTGGTGTTCAAAGAAGGAAAGGAAATGAAAGAGGCTGTCAAGAGTCCTTCAGTGTCTATTGATCCGTGGGAGAGAAAAATAATTTCTTTTTTCTGGGATACATCGGGAATTGAGGAGGGAGTATACGAAGGTCAAGTAATATTGTATTATGATTCCAAGACAACAGTTAAAAAGTTTCCGTTGATCATTGAGGAAGAAAAAAAGGGTGTAAATGGAACTATAATGATGGTTATTCTAATTTGTGTGCTTCTCTTCTTTGATATGGTATGGCTGAGAGGGGTGAAAAAAAAGGATGGGTGGGAAAAAGGGGGGAAAAATAGAACCGAGTACAAGCTATGAAAAAGAGAACAAAAGGTGTTGTGGTTGCTGTGCTGGGGATAGTAATAATAATTGGAGTGTGGTTTGTTGTGCCGATGAGAGTGATTGAAATGCCAGTAGTGATAACAGTTGGAGATCGAATAGGAATTAATCTGGATAAGGATAAGGTGTATTTGGGAACAACTCCTCCAGGAACGCAAATTAAAAGGGGAATATCAATAGTAAGCGAGAAGGAAGGGAGGCTGTTTATAGAAGTTGAGGGTATTACCTTTGTGAGTCCTGATAGAAAGAGAGTGGATGTTAAAGAAGGGGGTCAGGTGAGCGTGATGCTGGTCGCCGATGTTCCTGCAAATCAAGAATTAGGAATGTATGAAGGTAAAGTAAAGATTGTTGCGAAGAGGGTGTGGAAGGTATTGTCATGAATCGAAGGGAAAAAAAGAAGCTAGCAAATAATCTGCTTTTGAGCATAGGAGTGATATTGATAGTGTGTGCCATCATTTTTTTTGGTGCAGTTATGATAAAAATAAAGGGGTTGACAGGGCAGGCAACATCTGGTTCAGGGACAGTAAGCATAACTGTGGTGGCGGGAAATGAAACGCAAGTTGGAGCGCCGGCAGATAGTTCTCTGGGAGGGGCAAGAGGCGGAGGGATAGAAGGAGGGACATCTTTTGATGTGGTATCTTCATCCTATCAAGTGATGCTTATTGAAAAGAGTGAAGAGGAAAGGGAATTAAGGGTAAAAAATAGGGGAGATATCACCAATGAGTTTACAGTGTATACAAATAATGAGTTCATAAAGGTATTTCCAGCAGAGTTTTCGATCAGGCCAGGAGAAGAAAAGATTATTACTATTGTTGTAAGAAGTGACAAGCCAGGAATTAGTGTAGGAAGGATTACAGTGAGTTCAAGATTTGGTGGTCAGAAAGAGATTCCAGTCATTATTAATGGAATATCAAGAGAGGTCTCATTCTCGCTTGAGGTAAATATTCCTGAGCAGTTTAAGGTGATTAGTCCTGAGGGTGAAATCTTGATGGATATATCTCTTGAGGGGCTGAAGGGAGGATATGTGGATATGAGTTATATCATCAAGGATGCCTCGAACCGTGGCATTTTCAGGGAAAATGAGCTGTTGCCGGTGAAAGAGTCGATGAGCTTCCAAAAAACAGTAAAAGTGCCTCGTGAGCTAAAGCCAGGGTCGTATGTGATTGGAGTGCAGGTCAATTATAAGGGGCAGACGAAGGTTGCGAGCAGTTTTTTTACTGTTGCAAAAGATGCGCCAATAAAGGTTGAAGAGCCAACAGCAAAGAAGAACAATGGTGCGCTGATGTTGTTTGTGTTTATTGTTATTCTCTCTGGGTTGCATATCTTTTTTGCAAGGCAGAAAAAGGAAGAGGTTAAATTTTGAGGCTGATAACCTTGCTTACCCCATTCTCTTGCATGCTCACGCCATAGATTTGGTCTGCTTCTGAGATGACAGAATCATTGTGAGAAATGAGGATATACTGTGCTGTTTGGGAGTATTGTTTGATAAGCTTGCTGAGAAGTTGGGAGTTGGTCTTGTCGAGTGCTGCATCGACCTCATCGAGGAGGTAGAAGGATTCTGGCTGGTGCTCTTGGATGGCAAAGATGAGCGCGAGTGCTGCAATGGTTTTTTCTCCGCCGCTGAGTGATTTGATGTCAAGGTGTTTATTTCCGATGATTTTGACCTGAATTTCAACGCCTCCTTGCAGGGGGTCTTCCTTGTTTTCGAGCACGAGGCTTGCCTCTCCCTTGGTGGAGAGTGAATTAAAGACGGTGGTGAGGTTTTTGTTGATAACGGTAAATGTCTTCATGAAGGTTCCTTTTTTCTTTTTCTCGATTTCATACATCATTTGAATGACTTGTTCTTTTTCTTCTTTGAGTTTTGCAACTTTTTCGAGGATGGCTTCATATTCTTTTTTGATGTTTTCATAGACCTCTAATGCTCTCAGGTTGACATTACCCATTTGGATCATGAGCTGTTCAAAGTGTTTTATCTCTTCTTTGAGCTTGTCGTGATCAATATTTTTTCTGAGTGGCGTTCCTTTGTATTCGTCAAATTCTTTTTCAAGCACGTCAAGTTCTGCATTAATTTTTGCTTTGACGATGGAAATCTCGTTCATTTTATTGTTCATGTCTTTTATTTTCGCTTCCTCAATAGTGATTGCTGCTTCAGATTTTTGAATTTCTTCGGTAAGCTTGTTCCTTTGGGTGAAAAGGTTTTTGTATGCTTGTTGGAATGCTTGTTCTTTCTTTTCGCTTTCTTTGAGTGAGGTTTGTTGTTGTTTTAAGAGGGTGTGAAGGTGCTCTTTCTCTTTGATGAATGAGGAGGTTTCTTTGTCATGCTCTTTAATGATCTCTTGTGTTTTGGTGAGCTCAGGATTGTAGATGTTCTGGATCTGAAGTGTAATATTTTTTAGATCTGTTTCTATTTGGACGATTTCTGTGCGTGTGTTTTGGTGTTTGTGCTCGTGCTTTTCAAGTTCCTGCGTGTTTGCTTCTCCAGAAGTGTATTGTTTGCGTAATGTTTCCTTTTCTTTGCGGAGTTTGGAAACTTCTTTTTGAAGGGTAATGAGCTCTTTTTCCGCAGTGAAAAATGTCTGGTAAATAGTGTCTTTGTGGAGTGTTTCAATGTCTTGTTTGAGTTGTTTGATGCTTAAGCCTCCAGTTGTTGTCTCTATCTTAATCAGTTCTCCTTCGGAAGTGTTCTTTACTTTGAGGAGTTCATAGAGTTTCTTTTTGATTTCTTCTCTTCGTTTTTGGATGATAGTTTGTTTTTTTTCAAGTTCCACAAGTTCTTTCTCAATCTTTTCTTTGCTTCCGCTGACGTCTTTTTCTTGGAAAGAGAGACCAGGTCTCTTCATGCGATATCCGCCAACCATAGCTCCGCTCAGTTCGACCAGATCTCCATCAAGGGTTACCATTCTCATTTTTCCGATGCCAACGTTTCGTGCTGTTGCAATGTCATCAACAACGATGGTGCCGCCGAAGAGGAAGGAGAATATATTCTTGAATGGAGGTTCAAATTGGATGAGGTCGAGTGCAGAGCCATGAATGCCCTTGCCAGTCAGGCTAGGTGTTTGCTTTCCTTTGATTTTGTTGAGGGGAAGGAAGGTTGCGATGCCTATTTTTTCTTGTTTGAGGAGTGTAATGCAATCGGCAGCGATCTTGTCGTCTGCAACAACAATATTTTTCATGCGTGTTCCTGCAGCGACTTCTAATGCCAAAGAGTATCGGGGATCAACAGTGCCAAGTTGGTTAACAGTACCGTATACGCCTTGTTTGTGGAGATTGATGATTTTTTTTACTGCATGGTCTTCGAAGACGCTTTCCTTGATGCCGCTTTCTTTGGCGCGGAGTTGAAAGAGTTCTCTGTTTTTTCTGAGGATGTTGTCACTAATGGATTCAAGTTGAGTGTAAAGCGAATCCTCTTCAGCTTGGAGGGTTGCATGTTCTTTGTCGAATTTCTCGATGTCTTTGCGCGTTTTGTCAATGTTCATCTCTTTGTCGAGTGCTGTGAATCCTTTGAGCTTGTCTTGAAGAGATGCTATCTTTGCGTCAATGGAAAATTTCTTGTGAAGGATGTCTCGGTGTTTTTCCTGCGTGTGTGCGAAGCTTTTTTCAGCAACATCAAGTTTCTGCTCAAGTGCATCAAGTTCTGAGTGTTCTCCAAGTCCTATTTGTTCGCGAAGGGTCTTGACGAGTGCTGCTTGTTTTTGTTCTTGTGTGGTGAGCTGTTGCAATTTCACGTGGAGCTCTTTTGTGTTTGTTTCAAGTCCTTTGATGGTGTGTTGCGTGTCTTGAATGGTGGTATACATCTGCTTTTTCCGTTCTTCAACGCGGGATATTTCATTTGCGACAGTATTGAATCGTTCGGTGTTGCGGACAATGTCTGTTTTGAGTGTTTCGATGTCTTTGTGGAGCATGACTGCTTCTTTTTCGCCTTTTGTTTCAATGTCTTGTTCGACTGTTTTGAGTTCGTCTTTTTTGTTTTGAATTTTTTGCTTCAGTTCAGTAATCTTATGTTCAGTGTGTTGGACAGCATCATTCTGGTTTTGAATTCTTTTTTCAACTGCGTCTTTCTTTTCTTGGTGGTCTTTCACTTGGTAGTGAAGGTATGTTGCCTTGTTGCTTTTGATGTTTTTTTCAAGCTCCTTGTACTTCATCGCTTGGTCTCTGTCTTTCTTAAGCTCGCGCAGGTACGCGTCTCGTTCGTTGAGGATAATGGATGCCTCATTCATTTTTTCATCTACTTTAGTAAATTCATTCAGTGCTTTTGCTTTTCGTTCTTCAAATACGCCGATGCCTGATATGTCTTCGATGAGTTCGCGCATTTCATTGGGTTTCATGTCAACAAACCGAATGATATCTCCTTGCAGGATGATATTGTGCCCGTCAGGGTTGATGTGGGCTGTTGCGAGAAGCTCAAGGATTTGTTGTCGTGTTCTCACTTCATCATTTATGCGATAAGTGGATGTGCCATTTTGTTTGATGGAGCGGGTGAGCTTGAGTTCATCTCCCCCTATTTTGAACTCGTTGTTGTCATTTCTGAAGAAGATGCTGACTTCTGCTTCTTGCAGTGGGTTTCCCTTTTTGCCTCCGTTGAAGATAAGGTTGGCGCTTTTTTCAGCGCGCATACTTTTTGCAGAGAGCTCTCCAAGGACAAAACAGAGAGCATCCATGATGTTGCTTTTCCCACTGCCATTTGGACCAAGAACGCAATTAAAACCAGAGCCAAAATCGAGGTCAATGGGTTTTGCGAAGCTTTTGAAGCCCCGCAGGTGTATCTTCTTTATGTTCGTCATAGCTACTAAAAAGGCTGTGTTTTTATTTATAAAGGTTACCTATGATTATGAGGAATAATTTTTTATAGGAGGACTACACCAGATTGAATATGGGTATTCATATTATTAAGAAAGAAGAACAAAAAGAGGTTGCACGAGTGTTAGTGTCCTATTGGAAATCAAGAGGGATGAAGAAGCATACACAAAAATGGGCGTTAGAGTACCTTCAAAAGGGTCATAAAAAAGAAATTGTGAAGGACGAGTTTTTTGTGTATAATGAAGATAAAGAAATGAAGGGGGTTGTATCAGGAGTAACCTTCCATGGGAATGTTGCGGAAATTCGCGATGAGGTAGCTATTCCTAGAGCGAATAGAGAACTATTCAAGAGAATAATAATAGAATTGGTAAGGAAACTAAAACAAAGAAAAGTAAGAAAAGTATATACACTTGCATTGAAACAAACGAAGAAGGCATATAAGGAATTAGGTTTTAAACAAGAAGGTCTTTTAAGAGATCACTTTAAGAGAGGAGAAGATGTGGAGATTTGGAGTAAGTTATTGTGATGCAGAAAACTCATCAAGATTTTTTTGGTTTTTGTGATCCTGCTGTTTTTTCCAGGTTGACCAGCTTTTTCTGAAAATTTCGGGGTGCGTTTCCCAATGTTCTTTGATGAACTTTTGGGTGATGGAGTTGCTTTGATACCCTGGTCCGGTGTCTCCGTATTTCTTCTTGATCTTTTCCATCTCTTCTTCACGAACGCATTTTGCGATGATGGAAGCTGCAGCGACAGGCAGATGGCGTTCTGCCTTGTGTTCAACAATGAGTTCTGGCTGATAGGTGAGCCGAGTTTTGATGTAGTCGGTATACTTCTGAATGTTTGGGCTGGGACAATCGAGAATGACCTTGTCAGGTTTGAGCTCTTCGATGATTGCAATTGTTTTTTCAGCTTCCAACCAATTGAGGTTGAAATGAGTGGGTGATTCTACAGCGTCATCTATTTCCTGTGGGTGAACAGTCACTACTTTGTACTGGAGTGCTAAAGGTTTAAGTTCTTTGCAAATAGTGATGCGTTTAGGATGGGGGAGCAGTTTTGAGTCTTTCGCGCCAAGATCTTTGAGTTTTGGGATATTTTCTTCTTCAATCATGTATCCGACAATGATAAGAGGTCCTATGACCGGACCTTTTCCGGCTTCGTCAACGCCGAGGACTTTCATGGGGTGAAGGCGGTTTGTGAGGTATAAATAAGTTTCGAATAAAAGAAAGGATTTTCATGTTTTTGTGGGAAAGGGTTATTAAAAAGAAAACGAGAAAAAAGAGCATGATTGAGTTGTCGTTATGGTTGTATGGGAAGCCAAGTTGGGAGATGGATATTGAGGGGAAAAAAAGCATCGATGTGAATATGTTACGGGAGCAGGGTACGTATTTAAAAGAGCATTTGGAAACAACTGCAGCTATTATTGAGCGTTTGCAGAAGGATGGGTGGGCGATGCTTGAGGTGTATGGTGAGGTGTATGAGCTCGTGTTTTACAAGGAAGCCATTCGTACGCAAGAAGAAGCAATTCTGAAGCTGCAGCAGTTAGGGATTGATATGCGGTGTGTGGATTTGAGGGAGTTTTGTGACGAGGAAGAGTGGGCAAGCTAGCGAGGGAGGCTGATGCGCTGTTTGTTTCTGACAATGAGATGTTCGTGTTGGAGTTGGTGAAGAAGAGGTTCAAGTTGTTTCTGAGAAATAGTGCATTTTTGAGAAAGGAAAGAGAGGGTGACAGAATCATGTTGTGTGAGAATGCGTAATATGGTGCCGCGATACCATCGGGGTGATCCTTTAAAGGGGGGTTGTTGAGTAAGTGCGCGAATGCCTGTTTTTTTGCTGGTTAAGACAGTGCTTCCATAGTCCATGAGTGCGTTGTGCCAGTCTCTCGATTTGCCCTTGGGAACCAGTTGTGTGGCGAAGGAAAAGAGGTCAGGAAGGGGGGTTGTTTCAGGAAGGTTGAATTCATGAAGCAAAATGCGCCTAATATTTGTATCAATGGTTGCTTCGTTTGTGTTGTATGCAAAGATGAGTATTGCGCGAGCAATATAGGGTCCGATGCCGGGAAGCGCTTCAAGCTCATGAAGAGTTTCAGGAACAATACCTTGGTGAGTAGTCATGATCTGATGTGCTGTTTGCCAGAGGAATTTGGCTCTTCTGTTGTATCCTAGTCCAGACCAAGAGGTGAGAACATCTTTAAGGGACGCTCGTGCAAGGTCTTCTATGGTAGGATAACGCTGAAGAAACGCGTGGTATTTGGGAATAACGCGGTCAACTTGGGTTTGCTGGAGCATGAATTCAGATACAAGAATGGCATACGGATCTTGTATGTTTCTCCAGGGAAGGTCACGCTTGTGCGTTTTATGCCAGGTAAAGATTTTTGTGTGAAGAGCATGAATCCGAAAATTGGGAATCTTCATAACAAAGAGAAAAATAGGAGATACATAAAAGGGTTTCGAAAGGGAACTAGCAAAACATGAGCTCTCTTTGGTAAATTAAGTTATAGAGAGGATTCGTGGGTAACATAGGGTCACTATTTTTATAGTAAACAATTGGGTTAGATACACCGGGAACATTTACAATATCTACAGGTAAATAAAAGGGGGAGTTAGGAAATCTTTCAGCAATAATACATGAGTTATCAAGTGTGGAAGAAGATAAAGTAGCATCATTCCATACTCTAAGTACTGGTGGTTGACTAAAAGTATCTTCCCAAATTACTCTACCTAGATTATACTCATGAAGAATAACAGGGCGGTCTCGAGTAAGAGTATAAATAGGTTGACTACTTCCTTGTGAGATTCCAATTGTTTTAATGATTATCTCTGAGGTTGCAAAAGCATTACTTGACATTATTGTTCTACTAATAGCAATATTACTTCCATAGATATCTATTGGTTTTGGACCAGCATAACTATTAAGATATGAGGAGGTTCCAGGGCTGAAAGCAGGATTCTTTAGGTAGTCTATGACTGTTACTGGAGGAAATGGAGTTCCGGAGAGTTGTGCATAGCGGATGTTACGTTGACCTTGGTTAGGATTAGTAGGATAATTTGTCCATGGATAATTTGCCCATGCAACGACGCCACCTGATACTCGAGGACTTTCACTAATACCATCATTAGTAATTTGTATTGGTCCTACATCATCTCCTGTTGATGGAATAAGGTCAGGACCAAGATCATACGCAAAAATGTTACTCTGAGATAATCCGCCAATAAACTGAGCAACGTTACGTTGCCAAACAATCCAACGATCATGAATATCTGGATTAAAATTTAGTACTAAAAAAGGAGTTTGTGGGAGACTTAACGCAATGTTTGTATAGGTATTTGTAGGGAAATGATAAACAAAAATGTTGGATATTTGTGGTAGTCCGGGAGGTGTTATTTGAGAAAAAACGAGATTATCTCCATCCATCTCAAGGCCTTCCTCATTTCCATTACCCTGAGTTTGTAGAATAGTAGAGTAAGTGGCAGTAGGGAATACAGTATTACTTACATCAAGATAATAAATAGATGTTTCACCAGAAAAAGAAATTGGAGGGACGTTGTTAAATGTATTGGTAGCAAAGGCTATTCTACTATTGGACGCTGCAAAGCTCTGGACTTGTAAGCGTACTGACCCTAGAGTAGTTGGGTATGCTTGGTTGCTGGTGACGAGAGTTGCTGGTCCTACGGTGCAAGTGCCTGTTAAGGGTTGGCAGTTTTGGTTGCCAGGACAAAGTATTTCAATGGCTCCTGCGATATTGTTGAGAGGCGTCCACTGTCCACCAATAAGAACAGAATTTTGATTGTTTTTTGAGTGGAAAACTTCAACAAGAGTTTGAGGGTTTGTTACACTGCAGGTATCTTGGATGGTGAATTGTTTTCCTGTTTGAGCTTCGGTGAAAGTAACTGGCCTGTTTGAATAAAGATTGATCTTTCCTTCAGGATCCGATGGACTTTGTGTGGTAGTCTGTGCGATAGTTGTCGCAAGGCCATTCACTTGTGTTGTATCAGCATTATTCCGAAGAGTTACAGTCTGATAAACAGGAATAATTTGATAGCCTGTTATTTGTGCTTGATGAGAAGAAAAATAGGATAGAGCAAGAACAGATAAAAAAAGAATTAAAAAAAGTTTATTATTACACATGTAAAAAGCAGAAAAGGTGAAAGGTTTAATAAATTTTGTAACTACTGAAAAGTAATTTTAAGATTTCATTTATTTTAAAAGAGAATACTAAATTTCTTCTTAAGAAATTTTTGTCAGGAATAGAGCGTTAAAAAGGTTTCGAAAAAAAAGAAAAATCCCGAGACAAGGATATGAGTCTCGGAAGAGGATTATTATTTATTCGTCGTCTGTTGAGTCGTCGTCATCGTCTCCGTTTTTGTCATCGTCATTTGCTTCTTTTTGTTTCTTCTGCATTGCTTTTGCCATGATGTCACCCTTTTGTGTTGTCTGAATGTGCTGCCCTTGTTGCTGAAGTTGCGATGGAATTGCTGTCATGGATCGTCTGCAGCTAAGGGGGTAGCACAAGAGGATGTATTTAAGGTTTGTGAGGGGAAATGCGAACAAAGGAGGAAAAAAAGAGAAAACAGAAAATGGTTTCTCTGGTTAAAATAAGATAATTTTACATTCAAAAAAGAGGGAGAGGTAAGAATTAAGGTTTTCTTTGTTTGTAGAGGGAGAAGAATGTTCGAACGATAGTGGAAAGGCGGTCTCGGGTTGTTGAAGAAGTGAGAACTGCCTGTACTTCTTCATGGGAGGTCGCATTTGTGCCGTCAGGGCCAATCACATTGGTGATGCAGGAAAAGCCAACAGCCTTCATGCCTCTGTTTCGTGCAACAATCACTTCTGGCGCAGTGCTCATGCCCACAGCATCTCCTTTCCATCCGTCTCGGAAAGCCTTGCATTCTGCCTCTGTTTCATAGGTTGGTCCAGGAACAGCAATATATGTTCCTTCATGCACATGGTCTGCAAATGCTTCTCCCGATGTGCTGAGGAGTGAACGAAGTTCTGGATCATATGCGCCATTCATGGGTTGAAATCGCTCCACTGTTTTCCCTTCAAGAGTTGTGAATGGTTGAAATTGGCCTGCAAGAGGATTGGGTAATAATTGGCCATTGTGTGAAGTGATGATCATTATATCCCCAACATGATAGCTCGAGTTTAATCCGCCTGCTGCGTTGGTGGCAAAGTAGTTTTTCACGCCGAGTGTTGCAAGCACGTGCACAGGAAACACGACTTGAAGCATACCAACATTGAAGGGATGATCAGCAACTTCGTAATAGTGTGTGCGTCCTTGCAAACCGATGACAGGAACGCCTTGAATGCTTCCAATGTGCATATTTCCTACATGTCCGAGGACAGTAGGTGTGGGAAAGTGAGGAATATCTGCGTAGGGAATGATTGTTTTTGGTTCTTCAAATTGGTCAACAAGGTCATTCAGTCCTGATCCAAGAACAATGCCAAAGGAAGGAGTGTCAGTCCAGAGGTTGCGTTTGATGAAGTCTGCTGCAGCGGCAACAAAGCCGACATAATGATCTTTGTATGCGCGTGCTGTTCCAACGTCAAGAAGTAATGACATGAAAAAGGAATGCAGAAGAGAAGGTTTATAAAAATATGCTCGAGAGTACTACTATGAGGATTCTTCTGGAGTAGCGAGATTTCCGTTTGAAACATTAAAAAAGAGTTCTTAAGATTTTTGTGAATGAACAAAACCAATGTTTGAAACAAATGTGATCGACTCAGAAGAAGGTATTGACAAGTACCAACTCTTATCAATACTAGCTATGTTTACACATAATCATGCTTCTGAAGGATTCATTGTATAATTAAAAAATAAGTATTGATAAAAATAGCGGGGGATGGATTTGAACCATCGACCTTTGGGTTATGGGCCCAACGGACACTCCTAGCTGTCCTATTGCGGTTTGTTAAAGATTAACAAATCCCCGCTATGATGTGGAGCCCCGCTGATAAGAATGGCCATTTGATGATATTTAAAGGTTTTGTAGGACTTTTAAAAGTATATTCTCAGGAATGAGTCAAATAACACTTGTCAAATGCACACAAATGGCATATTAAAACGAGAGGGTACATAAAAGAATGATAAGTATAAGTAAAAAGAAGCTTAAGAATTATTTTACTGTACAGAAAGTACACAATGTCTATTCTTTAAATCTTTCTGAAAATACAAAACCAATTTATATTAAACGCCCTTTTGTTTTAGATGAGAATGTAGCTTCATTGGCAGGATTAATGCCTGATGGTAGCTTAATAAGAGATTTGATGAGGATCTATTTTCATCAAAAGAAAGACCTCTCTAAAATTGAATTGTTTAATGATTTGGTTGTTGAATTATTTTCACCAAAATCAACAGTATTAAGAAAAAGAGATAAATCAGGACAACAAATATACATAAATTCCAAATCGTTAGCATGGTTCTTTTATTATATTCTGAAAATTCCAAAATCAGACGAACAAATGAGAGTACCAAGATGGATATATAAGTCTCCACGAAAGGTGAAAATAGCCTATTTAAAGCAAGCTTTTGATATGGAAGGAACTATTTTAAAAAAATTAACCGAAATAAGATTTGTGAGTAAAGATCAATTATTTGCTAAAGACATGAAAAGGTTGCTCAAATCATTAAATATTGAATGCCATTTAACTTATGCACCAAGAAATAAACAATCATCAGGGCAATATAGAGTATCTATTTATCGGAAGGAAAATTTCATTAAATTTAAACAAATAGGTTTTGATATATCCAGCCTTAAAATGAGATTTAATAGTTTGTTAGAGAAATATGGAATATAAAAAGTTAACATTACAAATAGAGAATGTATGAATATTCTATCTTTAGTTCTCATTAGAAAAAAATGTTAGTAAATATTAAGCAAACCATCCATTAGTAGTTGCACCACCAGCTGACCCAGGAGTTGTTGCGTGACACTTTCTCTGATTATACGCTTGATTAATGATATCTTTTTGCCATTGTTCAAGGCTTAAGCCCATATGGATAACGATGATTGTTCCACTTGGAGTTGTTACTGATAAAGTATCATCAGGTATCATTAAATTACCATCTGTAAAAACATGACCTCCACTAGTCGGATTATTGTTTATGTCTCTCCCAGTGACAGTAGTTGAAGACCCAGCGCCTCGCATTAACTGATGTATTAATTCATGGGTAACTCTATAATACGGATTCACACCTCTACTTATATCATGAGTAACAAGGGTCGCTGATATGACTGTTATTATAGGAGGATATCCTGGTTGCGCTGTTGGGAAAGCAGTACTTGAATGCTGGGTAACTCCTGATGATGAAGATATAGTTCCAACAGTCTGATGTGCTGCAATACCTCCAAGATTCCTAACGTCATCATACATAAAAAACAAGACATTACCAACATTATTAGGATCACGAGCTGCATCAGCCATTATTCCTGGAAGGTCAGAATTTCCGATGTTTCTCGTTTGTTCTCCACGTTCATCAACTACGTGGACTCGAATTGCTCCTCCAGCAGCGGTGAACGATGTTCCGGCAAGAGCTTGCTGAATTGTCTGTCGAAGCTGTAAAGCAAAGCCTTCAAGATTATCACCTGTTTCACGTTTGTTTCTGAAGATAAATTTGATGAATAAGGTGTATGGTTTTTTGCAGTCTGGGCAGCAGGTGGGTGGTGGTCCTGCGTTTGGAGGATCACATTCCTCCCCGAGTTGGAGTTCGACTTTACTGTTGCCGCAGAAGAGGCTTGCTTGGATTGGAGTGTATGAGTAGCCGCTGTATGCTCCAGGATACCAAGTAGTTGGCGAGTCACCTAATCTACATTGGCAGTTCGGCTGACAGATGAAGAGAGCAGGGCACGTGTTGGTTGTTCCTTGCTCACATTGTTCTCCAGAGTCTAGTTTACCGTTGCCGCAGGTGGGAATCGCTTGGCATTGACATTGGGTGTTACAGACTTGGTTTTGGGCGCATTGGTTGTGCGCTCCGGGAGGATCGCATTGCTCGTTGCCTTCTCTCTTTCCGTTTCCACAGATTGGATTCCCTGTTGGTCTTCCTGGTTTACCAGGTTCTTTTGTTCCTGGTTCTTTCGTTTGAAAGCCAGTAAGTGCTACAAGCCCGGTAACTGGAGGGAGCTTCGTCAGGGAGGCAAAAGCAGTCGCTGGAGATGATGTTCCAGTAACGGAAGAAAGAGAACTTCTTTTAACGTTGAAAACGGGGTCGTGAGCAATCACATAATAATTTTTAGCAGGGTCTGGATTAGGAATAAGAATAAGTATTCCATTTCCTTGAGGAGTGATGGTGTATGCTGATGCATCAAGCCAGTGAGGATCTAGTGCAGGAGGAATGCTATATCCAACACGAGCAACAACACTCCCACTGTGTTGATCAGTAACAAGCGCTTGAATCTGGCTTGGAGTAACAGTTTGGACAGTAATGACTGGAGGAGTATTATCAATAATAAACGATTCAGAAAGCGAAAGAGTTTGACCGGTACTTGTCGTAGCAGTATAAGTCAATGTTGCTTGTCCACTGCCTGCTTCATCAATAACAGTAAGAAGTTTGTCATTGAAGAGGATAGATTGAAGAGATCGCCCATTAATCTTTATAAATCCCTTTGAGAGTGGAATAGTTTGACTACCAGCTGCTGCTGCAACTTGCAAGTATGACAACAAATCTGTGTCTGTTTTAATAACTAATCCTAAAGGCGTCTGAACTCCCAAACCAGGAAGGTTTGAGACGAGCGTTGCTGCTGAAGTTTGATGAGAAGTGTAGCCAGTTGATACATATGAGCTCTGGGAAGAAGTAAGGAGCAGGACTCCTATAAACACCAAAAAGACAGTCAGGAGGAGTACTATTTGGTGCTTCCCTCTTTTTATAGACATACATCAGAGAAAGAAGAAACTTGTATATAAATATATGCAGTGAAGAGAGAAAAAGTTTAAATAAGCACATTCTTCCACGACTGTGCAATGCCGCGATCGCATAACCTGGTATTGCGCAGGATTGCTATATAGCACATACTGGAGAATGCAGAGTGCAAAAGATGAGAGTATGGTCCTGCAAATATCCTGTATCCTTCGGGATGTTTGGGTTCAAATCCCAATCGCGGCGTTTTTCTCTTTTTTCTGAAGATCATGATAATAATAAAGAGAGGAGTCTATATTTATAAAGTAAATAAAAGGTATGCAAAGAATGGGAATCACTTTAGGAAGATACACGCTAGTTACAAGCAAGGTGCGAAGAAAAGGAATTCGAAAGATTACTGCAGAAGAGCAGAGGCAGATAGAATCTTCTTTAGATCGGCTTGCGGAAATACTAAGTATAAACATAAAATGGGTGCTTTCTGGAGGGTTAGCAGTAGCAACAACACTCAATACATTCTATAGGGGTCATGATGATCTTGATATTGATGTGTATGCAGCAGATGTTGAACAAGTGGCTGAGGAAGGAAGACAAAGAGGGTATGACATATTCTCAAGAGAAACAATGGTGAAAATAACGCCAACAAAAAAAGGAGAAATATATAGAAGAATGACGCCTCAGGAAATCGTGAAAGAGGGAAAGAAGAAAGTGCGATTGGTAAGAATAAATGAAAGAAAGCGTATTGCGTTGCAAGGGGGGCTGCTTGATTATATTGATGTGTATATTAATTATGGTGAAGATGGGTCAAATGTGTTGAGTGGGGGCGCAACATATACAACGCAGTCAGGAAGGATGATTCATATTATTCCATTAGAATATCTGAGCTTTATCAAGCAGAGAGATGGCGAGAATGGTGAAAAAGCGAGGATAGATATGGAAATGATGACAAGAAAGAAAGAGCACGTGCCTTTGGTTGAACTGGTGAGGTGAGCGATACGTTTTTATAAGAAGAGAGGTGAGTGAAGTGAATGTCATTCAGTGATAACCCTGTCATCTTTCTGTGGAGAAAAACCTGGGAGTTTTCAAAGGGGAACAGGCATAAGGTAGTGGTATTTCTTGTCCTCTTTTTTTGTGCAAATGGAGTTTCATTTTTTCTTCCCTTAGTGCTTGCGAAGCTGCTGAATACAGTGCAAGAGCGAGGAGTAACAACAGAAAGTCTTCCGCTATTGTTAGGTATCACTTCATTCTATTTGGTGTTGCAGCTTCTTTTTTGGTGTTTTCACGGCCCTGCGCGGGTAACAGAAATGAGAAATGCATTCTTGGTAAAAGTGAATTACAAGAGGTACTTGGTTGAGGGGATTCTTGCGTTGCCTCCGAAGTGGCATATGGATCATCATTCTGGTGATACGATTGACAAGGTTGAGAAGGCATCAAGAAGCGTGTATGAGTTTGCGATGAGCTCATTTCAGGTGTTTGAAGCAATATTAAAGCTGGTGAGTTCCTATATTGCGTTAATCTATTTTAATCTGCACGCTGCATACTTGGTGCTGTTCTTGTTGGTTATTCTTGCATCAATTTTGGGAAGGTTTGATAGAGTGTTGCGAAAAAGGTGGAAAGAATTGCTCGTTCTGGAAAATAGCGCAGCCGCGAAGGTTGTTGACATTTTTACGAACATGATGACAGTGATTATTGTAAGAGTCGAGAAACTGGCTGCGGCAGATATCATGAGAAAGATTATGAGCCCGTTTGAGTTGTTTCGGAAGACAGTTTCGTTCAGTGAAACGAAATGGTTCATGTTGACTCTGTTTGGGTCGTTAATATATGTGGTGGTGATCGGATCATATCTTATTACTGCAGTTGTTTCTGGAAAAACAGTGTTAGTTGGCACACTTGCAGCATTGGCTGAGTATATTCACAGGATTAATGATGTGTTTTTCAAGTTCACGTTGAAGTATAACGATGTCCTGCGGCAGAAGGTTGCGGTTGAGGCTGTTGAGGAAATGACAAAGGAGTTTAAAGAAAAGGAAAAAATAAAAGGTATAAACTTAAAAAAAGGATGGAAAAGAATAGAAGTGAAGAAATTGAGCTTTTCGTATCATGGAAATGAAGGTGGTGATCTTCATTTAGATGATGTGTCGTTAACATTTAGGAAGGGAGAAAGGGTTGCTGTTGTGGGAGAAAGTGGTTCAGGAAAAACAACATTTCTGAAGTTGATAAGAGGGATGTTTGAACCGAAATATGCAGAGATTGTGGTGGATGATAAGAAGCTGGAGGATGGTTTTAAGTCATTGCAAGATAATGTTATGTTATTCCCGCAGGATCCTGAGCTTTTTGCGACAACAATTCGTGAGAATATAACTTTTGGAATACCTTATGCAGAAGGAGAGCTGAGAAGAATCACGAATCTTGCGTGTATCACTGAAGTGATTGATAAACTTCCCAAAGGATTTGAGTCAGTAGTATATGAAAAGGGAGTCAATCTGAGTGGCGGAGAAAGGCAACATCTCGCATTAGCGAGGGGAATAGGAGCAAGCAAAGATAAAGAGATTATTCTTCTTGATGAGCCTACAAGCAGTATTGATGCAAAGAGCGAGTCAAAGATTTATGAGAATATGCTCAAAGAATGGAGAGGGAAGACAATTGTGTCAACGATGCATCGGTTGCATCTCATGCACAAGTTTGAAAGAGTGATTGTCTTTGATAAAGGAAAGATTGTTGCTGATGGGAGTGTTGATGAGGTAATGAAAAAATCGCAGAAGTTTAAAGAGCTGTGGAGAAAATACCATCTGAAGAAGGCTTCATAGTAATCATAGGTAAAGGTTTATAAAAAGGAGGAAAAGGAAAGAAAGGATGGCAGATGTGATGTTTTTCGGGCAATATGAAGATGTTATCTTAGGTGATATTCCTGGGTATGCATGTGAGCCAGCAAGTAGGACAATCGGTCAAGGGTATTTTGTAGCAGCGAGTGACGCTGATCCAGGAAGAGTCTTTCCTGTGGATAATCCTGCAGACATGAAGATAGATTTCATGAAGGAGCAATACAGAGCCCCTTTTGATAGAACAAGTGGAGTGGAGAGGATAGCTGTAGGGGTGACAATAGCATTGAATACAATTTTATATAATGGGAGTCAGTTGATGTTATATCTTGGAAATGCTGAGCAGGTTATTGCAAAAGGAACGAAAGCGAGTGCGAATGAAGATCCTGCAGAGGCATCTTTTATGAGAATGCGAATGCCATTGACAGGGGAGCAGAAGGCAGGGTTGCTTGCACTCTTGGATGAAAGTTCAAGATAAGGAAAGCGTTATTCTTTTTTCCATTTTGCTCTGACGCGGAAGAAGATGAAGAGTAAAACAATAACAATGACTCCCGTAATGTAGAAGGTAAAGACTTTTTTCTTTGTGAATTTCTCGTCTTTCTCAAGAGTTTCTTCAATAGTTTCTTCGACAGTTTGCCCTGGTTCTTCAGGAGAAGTTTGCTGGGGCGGTTGTCCGAAGAGGTCTTGAGGAAAGAGAGGTGTTTGGTTAGGTTCTAGAGGAGGAGCAGGTGGGGGAGCAGTGCCGTTAGTTAAAGTGTAAGGGGTGTCACAGTTGGTGAATGCTTGGTGTCCGCACACAAGAGGTTCTTCAACAGATGCGCGTTCGATGATGTTGCCTTGGGTGAGGGGGAAGCGAACAATGTATGTGTCTCGTTCTGTTTCTTCGACAGTCATGTTCGGTGGCCATTCTTGTTCAAAATGTTCTTTTGTTCCGTAAAAGACATAACGAACACCAAAGAGAGGATCAATGTCTGTGTACAATCCCTGTTCTAGTCCGCGATAGGTGAGTGTTAAGTAGTTGTTTTCGTTCATGCAGCTGAGGATGTCAAGGAAAACTGCGTCGCACCCGTATGGTTGAACTCCAGGGCATTCAACTTCTGTAAAGGTCGTGCAAAACGGGAGGGGGGTGAGAATGCAGCTGGATTTGCTGAATTGGCATTGGGTAGGGTAACAATGGGGATACGTAAGCGTGATGTGATATTTTGCAGGGTGGGTGAGAACGTTCTTTTGCGAAGTGAAAAGAGTTGTTTGAGAAGGTGAAAGAATGCTGGTATCCCAATTTCCTGGTGAGGGGATTGGAAAATTAGTAGTGTAAGGAGTATTCACGCGAGGATGCTCGTACACAATAAAAGGGTTTGGAGTAATGGTGATGCGGTTCGTATGCACCTCAGTGTCTCCGATGTTTGTTACAGCAAATCGGTAAGCACCGTTTGCTAAACACTGGATGTTTTGAATGTCAAGTTCAGCATATGCAGAAGCAGAGGGAATAAGGATGAGAAGAATGAATAAGAGAATAATGGTGCGCATACAATGAAAAAGAGTGAGATATTTATAAGGGTTGTGTTGAATCGAAAGGTTAATAGGGATGAGGTGAAAATGAAAGAGTGATGAGAAGGGTGTTTATAGTGCATTGTTGGGGTGGAAATCCGAAGTACGCATGGTATCCGTGGGTAAAGGAAGAATTAGAGAAAGAGAATATAAAAGTGAAAGTACTAAAAATGCCGCACACGCAAAAACCGAAAATGAAAGAGTGGGTAAAAAAACTAGGAGAGGTTGTTGGCATTCCTGATGAGAACACAATTCTTATTGGCCATAGTATTGGGTGCCAGACAATTCTTCGCTATCTCGAATCATTGCAAAAAAAGGTGAAGGTTAGAGGTATCATATTGGTCGCTGGATTTTACACATTGAATAAAGAAAGATTAGCAAATAATGAAGAGCATGCAATTATTAATCCATGGTTGACAACACCTATTGATCATGCAAAAGTCAGGGAACACACAAAGGAGATCATTGCAATATTATCTGACACTGATCCTTGGGTGCCTTTGGAAAATAAAGGGCTATTGAAGAAAAAACTAGGTGCTGAGGTGATAGTTGAGCGTGGGTGTGGTCATTTTTCTGAAGAGGATAACTGCAAAGAGTTGCCTATAGTGGTGCAAAAGGTGCTTGCGATGAGGGAAACTTCTAAAAGATGAAGAACGCGTTAAAATGTGAACGCTGTGGATTTGTATTTGCAAAAATTACAAAGCAAGAATGCAATTATATATGCCCAAAATGCGGGTTCAAGATAAGCTGCTCATTTGAGTAAGCATTATCTTCTCCGTTTCTTAGATATAAAAGAGCATTCAATCCAGTATTTGAAGGACATGCCTGCTAAGAATCCTGCTATGAAATAGATCCATATAGGATAGGGATGGTGAATAAGGCTTTCAACCATCGTAAATGCATGTCATTACCGTTTTTTTCCGCGAGAGCCAACTTGGCTTCGCCTTTGGCGCGCGATGTAATACATGTAGGACACTCCTGCGAGGAGTCCTGCAATAAAGTAAACGATTGCTGGGTTAAAGCATATAGGTTGTGAAAATCCTGGAGCTACCATTACATTCACCTCTCTTTTGTTCGTAGCAAATAGGCTAGCTTTAGAGGAGGATTACTTCTTTTTAAAGCTATCTTTTTTCTATCTCTACTGGAGAGTAATAGGTTTCACAGGAAAGAAAGGTTTAAATGAAAAGGAGAGAAAAAAAGAGGATGACGGATCTTCTTTTTTTGCAGGATGCGTATTGCAAGGAGTGCGAGGCAGTGGTGGAAGAGGTGTATGATAAAGAAGTGGTGTTGAATAAGACCATTTTTTATTACACCAGTGGTGGGCAACCACATGATACAGGAATTATAATAAAAGAGGGGAAAGAATACAAGGTTATTGCAGTGCAAAAGAGGGAAGGAAAAGTCATGCACCAGCTTGATCAACCAGGATTAGTGAAGGGAGACAAGGTGATATGCAAGATTGATTGGGAGAGGCGCTATCAACTCATGAGGTATCACACAGCGCTGCATGTGTTGTCAGCAGTCTTTCATAAGGAAGCAGGAGTTGAAATTACAGGCAATCAACTGGATGTGGATAAGTCGCGTGTTGATTTGAGTTTTGAAAAGTATGATCCGATAGTGGTACAACGTTTGGTTGAGAAGACGAATGAAATACTTGCAGAAGATGTGCCGGTGAAAGTGTATAGTATCTCGACAGAGGAAGCAGTACAAGATCCTTCATTGGTGAAGCTTGCGAATAAGGATTTTTTGAGTAAGTTGAAAGAAGTGCGGATTGTAGAGATTGTAGGGATTGATAGGCAGGCAGATGGCGGCACACATGTGCATATATTAAATGAAGTGGGAACAATAGAAATAGTGAAAACAGAAAATAAGGGGCAGGGAAGAAAGAGAGTGTATTTTGTTCTCAAGGAAAAAAGCTAAATATTTAAATAATAAAGAAAGACAAATAAAAGGTGGTCGAGAAAAAAAAGAGGAGAAATGAACTTATTGTTATACTTATAGGAATAGGATTACTTCTTTTTTTGGTAACGTCTCAAGAAACAAAGACAGGAAATGTATCACGTCAGTTACCCTCATTGGCTCTTCAGTCAAACCTTGCAGGTTTGGGAATAGCAACACCAAATGGAATAATGGTAAGAACAAATAATGATGTTATAAGTCCTCTCGTGGTGACAGCGTATGCAGGAAATCAAAAGGTTCAGCTTTCTGGAGGGACTATTCACATGAATGGGGTAAATGTTCCAGTCACAGTAGTACGAGGGGAGATGGTTGCTGTACTTGATAGTCAAACATCTGGATTAGCAACATTGACGTATACTACTACAATAAATGGGCAAACAGTGACACATGTAGAGCAAGTGATTATTGATAACGATGCTCCACAAGTAGTCATGATAGCATCATCAAGTTCGAGTAGAGAGTTTGTTATACAGGATGATACTACAGGCGGAGTAAATTTTCGCGTAGGATATGTAATGAGCAATAATCAAGTTGTATGGCTAGACCAGTCTTCATACAAATTTCAGCAGTATCAAAATGGATTTCGGGTGAACATTCAAGGAGTTGATTCAGCAAATATGTATTTTGTGATTGTGCAGGATAGTCTTGGAAATGCAGAAGCGGTTGTGTTAAAGGAGCAAAGTGCAGATGTTATTACAGGTCTTGCTGCGCTTACTGGTTTTCAGACGAAGGAGCCAGGTGGGAAAGAGCCAGGAAAAGAACCACGACCAACAGGGAATCCAGTCTGCGGGAATGGGAAGAAGGAAGGCAGTGAGCAGTGTGATCCTCCAGGAGCACACCAGCAATGTGGGAATAACAAAGTATGCGCAACTAACTGCCAATGCCAAGTCGTTGCTACCTGTGGTAATGGTAAACTAGACGCGGGGGAACAATGTGAACGTGGAACGACAAACACATGTCCAGCTCTTTTTGTATGCCAGCCAAACTGCCAATGTAGGCGTTCTGATTACCCAGACCAATGGTATCCTGGACCATACAGCGGCTACTCATACACACCGATCCAAGCAAGCCTCTTCTGCGGCAACAGCAAAGTCGAACTCCAACTCGGAGAAGAATGCGACCCACCAGTAGCAGGACCACCGCCCACCTGTTGCCCAGACTGCAAAAAACCGTACAAATTGTTTATATGTGTTAAATTCAAAAACCAGAGGAATGCAAATTTTGATCCGCAACAATTTGCAACAAATTTGCAGCAACAGTTACAGAATGTGCTTGGCGGCACTGCATTTGGTGCAGGAGCAGCTATTAGGGTGTCTGTTGTGGATAGTCGAGGAGTAAATCCTGCAGTGATAGGTCCAAATGAGTTGGTTGCGGCAACAGAAACAACGGGAAGTGATCCAGATTGTGCAGGTAAAGTTAGCCTGGTAGTGTACGATGATGTGAGTAATGGAAATCCTGAAACGTATCATGTAACAATGAGGAGGTTAGATAGAGGGGGCATAACGCATCATACAAATCCGGGTCTAAACAATCAGGATCCTCAGGGAGCTCCAATGGCATCTTTCATATCCATAAGCGATTTTGAGGGAGATGTTGCAGCGAATGGTGTAACTGCAGGATATTTAACGATTGTGCATGAAATTGTGCATCAATTGATTGGAGCATCTGGCCAGTCTACATTGCAAACAGGGCGCGATTTTAGTGGGAATACTGTTCCATATGATCATGTGATTATTGATGGAAATATCATGCTACCATCAGCAACAGTGAATCTTCGTGATGGGGATAGAAGAATAGGAATATATAAGATAGGAGCAAATGTAGAGCAGTGGCAGAAGGATTTGATTAATCTTGCCGTATTAAATGCGAGGTGTCATGGCACAACATCAGGATCTTCAGGAGGCGCAACAACAAATGGGTGGTTTGCGTAAGGAGAGAAATTAAGGAAGAATGTGTGTGCTTCCTCGTCCATTGCTTTTTGCTAAGCGAAGAGCTTCGTTCGCTTTTCCAAGAAGGTCTAATGGTTCATGAATTATTTCATGATTTCCAGAAACATAAAGATGACCTCCAATGGTTGCAGTAATCCTATTATATCCCATGCACATGTCTGGTCGATAGTGTTCTTCTGCGTTGACAATGGTGGGTGTTCGGGAAATAGGTGTTCTGCTGATGGCTCCAGAAAGGCGGTGAAGGATAGAAGGAAAAATACCGTGCTCAATTTGTGCAAAGCTCAGGCGTCCTTGTCCGTTTCCTAAGGGAAAGAGGTAGAAGGTTGCAAATTCGTCTCCGCCAAATCGTCCGCCAAATTTCTTGCTGAGTGCTGATCGTTCCTCTTCACCAAAATGGGTGACAACATCGGTGTCTCTTTGAAAGTCATGAATAGTTCTTCCGACAGTTTCTATGAGTGTGTCTCCTTGTACTTCTCCGTATAATTTATTGTAGGCTCCAAATGAGTCTCCGTCAAGCATGACAACACCTATTCCGAGGAGAGAAGGAAACATGTTTGTAAGGTCTAATGATTCTCCTAATGCGTGCAAGAATCCTTGTTTGTTTGCAAGTTGGGTAAGTTGATCTGTCAAGAACAATGCACGAATGTGTGCTGCTTGCTCTGCAGGAATGCCTACAAGGAGGGTTTCAAGTTTTTCGATAGTGTGATGATTCTGCATATGCATTATCCATTAAAATTTACTTATTGGTGAGGGATTGCTTTTACTATTGAGCTGAAAGCATCAGCTTGTTCAGGTGCAAGTAAGGAAGGAGTATCGCCTTTAATATATCTGTTTTGTGGTGCTTCTAAAAGAGCTTGGGTAACTGCATGGTAAGTTTTATCATCGTCTCTACTGACAATCTCTGGAATGGAAACTTCTGAAAAACCAGGCAGTCCAAGTACTTCATCAATAGATCCATTTTTATCAACATCAATGAGGAAGAGTGAACCTCTCTTTCCTGAAGGATCATGAGCAATGTGTAATCCATATCTAATGGGATTGATGCTATGATTGATTGAGCGTCCTTCTATTCGAGCCTTGCCTCCGCATGCAGCGAGTAATGCGACTAAGCTTATTGTTGTTGCGAGTTGTCTGAACATTGTTTTCCTCCAATAAAAATGATGATCTATTCAGAAATTGGCTATTATTTAAACTTTTCTATTTTAATCACTTTAGAGTGACTAATCTTTTACAAGTCTTGGAGGCAAAGTCTTTTATAAAAAAGAGGAGTAGCAAAAGCATGCTGTACACCATTGGCATCATAGTAGTAGCCTTTCTGGGATTAATAGGAGGCTATTTCTTACAGTATCTAGCAAAGGAAGAGATAAAACAAGCACAACCTTATCTGGTGTGGTTGCAAAGAGCCATATTGATGATAGTAGTAATCATCATGGTTTACACAGCAATGCAGGTCTTTCCCAGAACAATCGGGTTTTATAGTGCAATTGGCATTGCAGGAGTCCTCGGCTTTTTTACTGCAAAAAAGTGGAGAAAGCGCTATTTTTATTTAGGTCTTGCAATGGTGATGGCAGTCTTGCTCGAAACAACTGAAGCTGCAGTGATAATAGGGAGTCTTATTTTTGTGTACGGCTTGCCTTTTGGATCAACAAAGATACAAAAAGGAAAATGGAAGGAAATAGGAATGCATGCAATATTATTTGCAATTCCCTTCTTGCTTTTAGTCATGCGGTCTTCAATACGGCATCATTACCTCATCTTGGCATTCATTGCCGGTGCCGTGCTTCTCAGGGAATAAGAAGGTTTTAAAAGTGCTCAAAAAGGGAGTATGCTATGGTTCTGTATCTTATTGGCCTTGGATTGGGGAATGAGAAAGATATCACGCTTAAAGGGTTAGAAGCAGTGAGAAAGTGTGAGAAAGTCTATCTGGAAAAGTACACGTCAAGAATTGTAGAGCATAAGAAAGAAGAGCTCGAAAAGGTGTATGAAAAGAAGATTCAGGAAGTTGATCGTTCGTTTGTTGAAGGAAAAGTGAATGAAATAGTTGAAGAGGCAAAGAAAAAAGATGTCGCGCTTCTTATTGGAGGAAGCCCATTTGCCGCAACAACGCACATCGAGTTTCTCATCTGTGGAAAAAAGAGGAAAGTGCAGGTGAAAGTGATCGAAAACGCGTCTGTGATTACTGCAATAGGAATCACAGGGTTGTTCATATACAAGTTTGGAAGAATTACAACAATTCCAAGAGAAAACAAGAATGTCACATCTCCCTTTGAAGTCATTCAGAAGAATCAGCAGATGGGATTGCACACGCTCCTCTTATTGGATGTGGATGAAAAAAGTTTCATGACTGCTGAAGAAGGAGTACAATATTTGATAAGACAAGGTCTTGATCCATCATCAAGAGTGGTTGGGTGCGCTGCGTTGGGAAGTGACGATCCAGAAATTAAGGTTGCGGAAGCGAAAAGGATAAAGCTGAACAAGGTTCCGCAGTGTCTCATTATTCCAGCAAGAGAATTGCATTTTAAGGAGCAAGAAGGGTTAGAAATGTACAAGGAGTGAAAGAAATGTATAAAGTGACTGTCATTGGCGGAGGCACAGGTTCATTTAGCATGCTGACTGGGTTGCGGAATTATCCTGATGTGGATCTTGCTGCGATTGTGACCATGACAGATGATGGCGGTTCAAGTGGTATATTACGTGACGAGCTGGGAGTTCTTCCTCCTGGGGATGTGCGGCAGTGTTTGGTTGCATTGGCGGATGCAAAGGATTTGTGGAGAAGATTGTTTGCCTATCGTTTTTCTCAGGGTTCATTAGCGGGACAAAATTTTGGGAATCTCTTTATTTCCGCGCTTGAAAAGATTACGGGATCATTTGAAAATGCCTTAGACGCTGCAGGAGAGATGTTACAGGTAAAAGGAAGAGTGATTCCAGTAACTCTTGATGATGTGCGTTTGATTGCAGAAACGACAGATGGAAGAACAATTCGGGGAGAGCACCAGATTGATTTGAAGGAGGCTGGAATAAAGAGGATATATTTTGAGCCAGAGCCGTCTGCAAATCCTGCTGCAGTGCGGAGAATTTTGGAGAGTGATGCAGTAGTTATTGGCCCGGGAGATATATATACCAGTATTCTGCCAAATATTCTCGTTCAGGGAATAAAGACAGCGCTGCGAGACACGAATGGGGTGAAAGTATACGTATGTAATATCATGACGCAGCGTGCGCATACGCACGGTTTGACAGTAAAAGGGTTCGTTGACTTGCTTGAAAGGCAAGTGGATAGCACACTCTTTGATGTGGTGGTATACAATGAAAAAATGCCAAATCCATCATTCCTTGAATCATACGCGAGAGAAGGAGAATTCCCTGTAAAAGGTGAGGAAAGTGAACACAAAGGAAGTAAAGTAAGATATAAAGGATATGATCTCCTGAGCGAAAAGGTGCCACAGCAAGTGCCTGGTGATAAGATAATGCGGGCGCTGATTAGGCATGATCCTCTAAAGGCTGCTTCTGCTGTTTACAATATTTGCAAAGAAGGAAAATGATACGGGAAATTGAAGTAAAAGCAGGTGCAAAGAAAGCAGAAATAAAGGAAGTGAATGGTATAATAAAAGTGATGGTAAAGGAACCTCCAGAAAAGAACAAGGCAAATCGTGCGGTGATAAAAGTATTGTCTCAGCATTTTGGTAAACCAGTAAGGATCATTCATGGACTTAAAGGGAAGAAAAAGAGAGTGATGATAGGATAATTATTTCTGTCTGAATGAAAGGACTGATTGACTGCCGTGGCTGATGATTTCTCCAGTAGTTGCGTTGATTTTAAAGTTAAGCAGTTGGAGGGATGAGGTGATATAGCTGATATTCCAAAGAGGGATTGCTTGTTGTTGGAGGATGAGGATTTTCTTTGTGGGGTGATGATCACTATACTCTTTTTCTCGTGCTTCTTCAACGATGCGGAGGGCGTCAATAATGTTAACAGAAACTTTGTCAAGGGAAAGTTTTTCAACTATTTTGTGTTTTTCTTTGAATACTTTGGATGATTGCTCAAGTTTTGTGGCAATGCATTGAGCAATAACGAACGAAGTAATTTCGTCTGTGTTTTTGTCGTACAAGTCAACTTGCCAGTTGTCTTCAATGTTTGTATCCTTGTCTTCATCAAATATTTTGAAGAAGCTGCAAAGGTAAGATTTTTGGTGGGTGCATTTCCAGTCTTTGTATGCAGGTGTTTTTTCGAGGAGGGTAATAAAATCAGTGAAGATCATGATGCTCGTGTATGGATCTCCTTTGCAAGTTTTGCGATGAAAGTGTCGAGAGGAGCGCCAAAGGATACTTTTCCGTCTCTCGTGCGAATGGCAAGTGTTTTTGTTTGTTCTTCCTTGTCTCCAATAGTAATCATGTAATTGACTTTATTGATCTGTGCTTCTCGAACTTTCTTTGCAATGGAATGGGATTTGAAATCCGCTTCTGCCCGGATGCCTGCCTGTGTGAGTGCAGTAAGCACTTCTTGTGCATATTCCTTGTTTCGATCATTGATGTTCATCACGACAACTTGCGTTGGATTCAACCACAAAGGAAGTTTTCCTGCAAGATGTTCAAGGAGGATGCTGATAAATCGCTCTAAAGATCCAGAAACAGCGACATGAATCATAAAGACGTGCTTCTTTTTGCTGTCCTTATCTTCATATGTCAAATTAAATCGTTCAGGCTGGTTGAAGTCAAATTGGATGGTGCCTACTTGCCATTCTCTCCCTAAAGAGTCTTTGGCTAAGAAGTCTATTTTTGGTCCGTAAAATGCTGCTTCTCCGAGGCCGTCAATATAAGTGGTGTTCCTTTTTTTGAAAATGGTAATCATTTTCTGTTCTGCCTGTTTCCAGAGTTCTGGGGTGCCGAGGTACGCATTAAAATTATTGGGGTCATGTCTGGAGAATCGTGGCTGGACGGTAAATCCAAAGGTGGAATAAAAGGTATTAATAATATCCCAGGCAACATTAATTTCGTGTGCAGTCTGGTCTTCGCTGCAAAAGATGTGTGCATCGTCTTGGGTGACACTTCTCACGCGTGATAATCCATGCAATTCTCCTGTTTGTTCGTCTCGGTAGATCATGGTTGTTTCGCAGTATCGTTGGGGCAAGTCTCGATAACTTCTTGGTTTGTTTGCGTAAATTTGGGTGTGATGCGGGCAGTTCATCGGTTTAATGACGAAGTGATGTCCTTCTCTTGTGTGAATGTGAAATAAGTCGTTTGCAAATTTTGTCCAGTGGCCACTCGTTTCATAGAGTTCTTTGCGTGCAAAGTGGGGAATAGTAACCTTCTGATAGCCGTGTTTTTTTCGTAGTTCCCAAATGAAGTCGTCAATGAGTGTGCGGACGAGTGTTCCTCGAGGTGTCCATAGGGGTAAGCCAGCTCCAACAAGGGGAGAAAATAAAAAAAGGTCAAGTTCTTTCCCGAGCTTTTTGTGGTCTCTCAGTTTTGCTTCAACAGTGATTTTTAGGTGATCATCAAGTTCTTTTTTTGTGGAGAATGCAACGCCGTAAATGCGGGTGAGCATGGCATTATTGGAGTTTCCTCTCCAGTATGCGCCTGCGAGGTGTGTCAATTTGAATGCATCAGGATGAATATCATTAATGTCAGACACGTGGCCTCCTTTGCACAGGTCCCAATAAGTGCCTGATTTGTAGAAGGTAAGTTTGGTATTTTCTTTGGAGAATTCTTCGATCAGTTCGTGCTTGTACGGATTATTAGGATATTCTTTGAGTGCTTGTGCTTTGGTGAGCTCATGCTTTTCAAAGCTCTTCCATGTCGGAAGGATTTTGCGCATCTCCTTCTCTATGTTCGGTAAGTCTTCTTCTGAAATGGGGTGTGAGAATGCAAAGTCAAAGTAAAATCCATTCTCAATTGCAGGTCCGATGGTGCGTTTGGTGTCGGGCCAGAGTCTCATGACTGCTGCAGCTAATAAGTGTGCGAGAGAGTGTCTGATATGTTCCAATGATTGGTTTTCTGACATGAAATATACGCCCTTTAAGAACTATTTAAAGGTAGTGGTGAAGGAGGGAAACTATATAAATAATCAGTGAATCTGTTTAAAAATGGAAAGGTGGTGGGTATGGCTTATTCTAGGAATGATTATTATTCCATTAGTAACTGCAGAGATTAGTATAAATGGTCCCGGCAGAGCAGTGGTGAATGTAGGTGATGAACTAGCATTGTCAGGGTTTGTAACGCATACAACAAGTCTCATTGGAGTATTAAAAATGAGGATGGTATGCGGGGCAATTGAGCAGCCCTTGTTGATTCGTTCGATCTCATTGACTGCAAACGTGCAAGAGGATTTTGAAGAAACGCTGCCAGTACCTTTGTTTATTGAAGGGTCATGCAAAATGAGAGTAAGTGTGGAGCATGCCGGTCAAATAATTCTTGAGACAGAGTCTCCCGAGTTTGTGATTTCCAAGGAAATAGTAGGGAGCTTTTCGATAAATGCAGAAACAATTAAGCTGGGAGATCAGGTAATAGTGAAAGGAATGATTACCAAGCTTGATGGGAGTGAAGTGGAGGGGATTGCAACAGTATTCTTGAAGCAGGCAGGAACAGATGTGCTTGTGGATACTATTGAGGTGAAAAAGGGTGTGCTTGAGTATGAGATGAAGACGATTGAACTGCTTTCAGGACAGTACGCTATTAATGTGGCAGTGCAGGACATATTTGGAAATGAAAAAACGTTTCAGGGTCTTGTGTTGACAATTGCGGGAAACATTTCAGTGTTTGCAGAGCCTGAACAGTTGCACGTCGGTCCAGGAGAGAAAGTGCGGATTATAGGGGAAGCAACAGTCCTTGACAAGCCTTTGGAAAAAGGAAAAGCAAAAATAAGGCTTGCAGAAGAAGAGGTTGAAGTGTCAGTTATAGGAGGAGCTTTTTCTGGAAGTATAAGGCTTCCTGAGCAAATAAAGTCAGGAAGGCAGGAGGTTGATGTGTTAGTGGAAGATGATTTTGGAAATCGCGGGCAGGTCATGCTTGCAGTGATTGTTGATCCACTTTCCACAAGGGTGGAAGTGAGTGGGTTGAAAGAGTCATATCTTCCGGGAGAAACGATGACAGTAACTCCGGTGATTGAAGATCAGGCAGGGGACGTGGTGACGAGTGATGTGGGGATAACAATAGTGAATGCAAGGAAGAGTGTAGCCTATACAGATACGGTGCAAAGTAATACTCTTGTGGATTTTGGGTTGTTGAATGATGCGCCTCCGGGAACGTGGAAAATAGAATTGTTTTCTTCCGGGATAAAAGATGAGGTTATGTTTACTGTTGAGGAGAAAGTATTGTTGGAATATGAAATCATAAATCAGACATTAGTGGTAACAAATAGGGGAAACGTGCAAGTTGAGGGACCATTGAAGATTGAGTTGCAGGGTGTGGATACAATTGGAACAATAGTGAAAGACATGTCTCTGGGCTTGGGAAAAAGTAAGGAAATTAATCTTGCATCAGGAGTGAAGGAGGGAGTATATAATGTGTATGTGGGTGAGGAAGTATTTGAGAATGTGGTGATTGCAGGTGGGAAAAGGAGAGATCAATTGATTATTGGCGTGCTCTGGTTTATATTAGGAGTGCTTGTGTTGTTATTGGTATGGTATGTGCTTCGATGGATAAATGCGGGAAAGAAGAAAATAAGGAGGGTTGAGGAGAAAAAAGTGAGGATTCATCCTCCAGAGGAAGAGGTGAAGCGTTTTCGGGTGAGGATGGCAGAGCAAGTAGATAAGATAAGTCCAAAGATGCAGTTTAAGGTTAAAAAACAAAATATAAAAGATGAATTTGTGTATGATCTTCCTGCAAAGAAGCAGCCAAAGTCATTCTGGGAACTTTCGGATGAGCCAGTATATAGGAATGATGTCATGAAGCAAGAAAAAAGTAGAGAAAAGAATCAAAAAAATTCTGGAGAACCAAAGAGGAGTTTATTCAGGATGTTTGATTAAGTGCGTGATTCGGCAATGCGTTCAATAGTGTCTCCTTGGTGTACAATACCTTCAACAAGTACCCTTGCATAGAACCCTGTCATGCCCCATTTTGGGCTTGAAAAATCTCCTTTTTTGATGTCCGCATCCCACATGGATTGTTTGATGTCTGCTCCTTGTGGTGCGCGAGGATTATAAGCGCTACGAATAGTACTGCAGGGTGTTCGTACTTTCGTAATTTGAATGTGAACTGCAGAGCCAACGTGATAGACGTCGCCAATTCGAATAAGGTGATGATCAAGGCCTTGTGTAGTAAAGTTTTCTCCAAGTGCTCCGGGAAACACAGGGAATCCTTGTTCTTTAAGGATGGCAAGGCATTCTAAGGAATAAAGGCAAATTGCTTGTTCTGTTCCTCCATGGCCATGCCAGTTCCAATTGTCTCCTTCAAGGCGCTCTCGTGTCACTCGTGCGAAAGGCACGCTCTGTTTAGGAACGCCACCGTATCCAGTATTTATTTGGTAAATAATGCCAGTCATAAAGGTAATGCCAGTCATAAAGGAAATAAAAAAAAGAGTATTTAAGGGTTATGAATGGGCATAAGAAGTGATGGTGTGAAGTTGCATTATTTTTGTTGAATAAAGAAAAGATCTTTATCATTTTCATATAAAGTATAGTGGAAAGATATAAAGAGTGAATGCTGAGATGCTGCTGCGCTTTGTTTCAAGATGCTGATGGCAATCCATGCTCCTGGTTTTGCAATGCGCTCTATTTCTGCAAGTGCTTTTTGCAGGTTACAATGGTGGAGTGCGGTTAATGAAATAATGGTGTCAAAGCTCTTGTCTGGGAAGGGAAGGTGTTCCGCATATCCAATAATTTTTGTAGAAGGAAAAGAGCATTGATCAAGGAGTGCTTTGCTGGGGTCGAGAAGAGTGACAGTATCAACGTGAGGTATAAAGAGCTCGCTTGATATGCCAGTGCCTGCGCCAATATCAAGAAGATTTCCTCTTGCTATGAACTTTGATTGGATGAATCGTGCTTTTGCCAGTTGTTCATCTCGGTAAAGCTCAGTATATCCAGGTGCAATGGTATCATAGTAAGAGTGCATTATATGCTCCAAAAGATAATAATCTTCTTAAGGAATAAACGCTTTATAAATAAAGGGGTTTTGAACATGAAAAAGATCTTAGGAATTTTATTAATAGTACTTATAATAGGGTTAACGAGTGCCACTGCAGTGTCTGCGAATTATGGGTGTGGATATCATGGAGGATATGGGTGGCAGGGGTATTATGGAGGGGGATATTATGGAATGGGATACCCAAGGTATTATTCCAGGCCTTATTATCAAAGGTATAATCCGTATTATAAGCCATGGTATGGGTGGTAATAAGACCCGAAGAAAAAGTTTATAAATGAAGGCTGAGAAGAAGCTGTTATGGTAGAACACGACTGGACTCAAGCAGAAAAAAAGGTGTATACACCAAGAACATACGCTCCTTTACAAAGGTTATATGAAAGTGAAAATCTTCCAGCATCCGACCCTGCAGCACGAGCAAATTTCCTTGCTAATAATGTCCTACAAATAGGATACGCTGATCAGCTTGGAATACTAGTAATGCTAAATGAAAAAGGTAAAGCAGCGGTATTAAACCATTTGGAAGATGAAGTTATTAAAGCGCATCAAGAAACCGTTCCAAAAAGTCCAGAAATTCCTGTTCCTTGTATGCGTAAATAAAGAAGAATTATTTCTTTTCCAAGAGCTCGCAAGCGCGACACAAGCTTTTTGCTGCTGGTTCTCCGCATGAGGTGCAAGTGCCAATCTGTTTTCCTTGATAGCGTTCTTTCAGTTTTGGAAGAATGTCTAAGAAAGATTGCACAATGCCTTGCTTTGTGCCAGGATATTGCTGTTCCATCTTGTTGAGCATGTTTCCAACTGTAATGCGAAAGGAGTCAAAGGAATTAGGACATACATAATAGCTGACAGGAAACTGTTTCAATTTGGAGTAGATAGTGGTTTCCTTTTCAGTAATGAAGTAAAGGGGTTTAATGCGTTTGATGAAGTGCTCATGGGATAACGCTCCAGTAACAGGTCCAAGTTTTGCAGAAAAACTAATGTTTCCCTTAAATTGGTTCATGATAATGCTTTGTGCTTCATCGTCTAAGTTGTGACCAGTGGCAAGCTTTGTTGCTTTTAATCGTCGGGCTGCCTTGTTTAATAAATAGCGTCTGAACACTCCGCAAGGGGCGCAGGGTGTTTTTGGCTTCTTCTGTTTCAGGTATTCGTCAAGGGTGAATCCAAGCTCGTCTTTATAGGAAGTGATGTGCAGTTTGATTCCGAGTTCATTGCAGAATTGGTGTGCTTCAGCAAGTGTTTTTTCTCGGTAGCCATGAATCCCTTCATCAATTGCAATGGCAATTAATGGAGTTCCTTGTTTCTGAAGTATTTTGTTGAGGAGATAAAGGCAGGTAGTGCTATCCTTTCCCCCGGAAAGGCCAACTGCTATCGTGTCATCTTTTTCAAGCATGTGGTATGTACGAATGGTTTTCAGGATTTTCTTTTCAACATATTTGATGAAGCAGTTTTTGCACAGAGATTCATGATTTAATGTGACATACACAGGAGCAGTAAGACATGTTTTGCACATGATTATCCTCCAGATACAACGGAGAAGAGTTCAAGCGTATCACCTTCATGAAGGTACGCAGTTTCAGGGACAATAGTTCCGTTGAGTGATGCAACAATGGTCACTGGATTAATATGCAGTTCATCAAGTGCATCGATGATGGTTGAGCTTTGAAGAGCAACTCTTGTTCTCTTGTTCTCGTTTTCGATGAAGAGGGTGATGTGCATATTAATGTCCAATATAAGTTGTGAAGAGTTTTTGTGCTTCTTGCTCATTCGGTGCGCGAATAAGGATCCTATTGGGAAAGATAGTCATCGTTTTAAAAGTAAGATAATAGGTGTGGTTTGTAACCGTGTCAATTGTTGAAAGTGTGTGTTGAAGGGTGTGAAGATTGATGAGTGGTGTGCGGATAAGGTATGTGTTTGTGCTGCAAATGCGAATGGTGTCGTGTCCTTTCTTTCCAGTAATATATTCATAATTGCCATGGCATGCAGGGCAGTCTGTTCGTTGTGTAATCCCTAAGGTTGCATAGCTCCCATTCCACAAGTTGATGTGTGTCATTTGAGGAAGAATTGAGTGTCCGAGGATAAGTTTGAGGCAGAGTGTTGTTTGCAGTGCTGCAATGGTTGTAGTGATGGTATTAAGAACGCCTGCAGTATCACATGTTTCAAGCGCGCCTGCATAATTCTCAGCGAACACGCATCGAAAACAGGGGTTTCCAGGAGTGATAGGAAGAACATATCCTTTAGTAGTGATTGCTCCTGCCGCAATCCAGGGCTTGCCTGTGGAGAGGCAATAGTCATTGATCAAGAATCGAGTGTCCATATTGTCTGTGCCGTCAAGAATGATATGTGCTTCTGTAAGAAGAGAGGTGATAGTGTCGCAAGTCACATCTTCAAAGAATGCAGCAACCTGAACATCTGAATTAAGTGCGTGGATGCGTTTTTTCGCTGCAAACGCTTTTGGTGTTCCCACATCTTCTTCAGCGTACAAGCTTTGTCGGGTGAGGTTAGTAACATCAACAAGATCTCTGTCAATCAAGAGAAGCTTTCCAATGCCTGCGCGTGCAAGGAGTTCTGCGCTCACGCTTCCGAGTGCTCCTACTCCTACAAGAGCAACAGTTGCATGGCTAATCTTCTGTTGTCCTGCTACTCCTATGAGGGGAAGCGTTTCCTGTCTCTGGTATCTGCTCATAGAAAAGAAAAGGGAAAAGAGGGTTTAAATGTATTGCTCTCGAGGAGTGAGAATAAGCTTGTACAGTTCAAGAACAAAGTATCCTGTGCTTCCGACGAGAGCTACCCACACCCAATCATTGATACTGAGAGGAACTAAGCTAAAGAGGGTATGAAGGGGTGTATAGATGATGAGGATTTGGAGTGCTAAGGAAAAGAGTGCTGCCAAATTGAGCCAGGTATTGGTAAATATTCCTTTAAATGGTTCGCGTGTTTTGCAAGTAAATGCTTTGCAGATTTCAAAAAGGATGAGTGCAGTGAGAGTAATACTTCTCGCTTTTTCTACGCCATAGAGGTTATTAGTGACAGCAAAAAGAGTGAGAATAATGCCTGTGCCAAAGAGTGCAGTAAAGAGCATTTGTCCCTTGAGGTTTTTGAAGAGGCTCTCATTGGGATCGCGGGGGGGTCGGCGCATCATATTGCTGTCTGGACGATCTGTGCTGAGAGCGAGTGCTGGCCAGCTGTCTGTCATGAGGTTCATCCAGAGAATATGCAGGGGGAGTAAGGGGAGGGGAAGTCCGATGAGGAGCCCAATAAGGATGACGCCAACTTCAACCGCATTTGCACTGAGGAGGTAATTGACAAACTTTTTGATGTTATCGTACACTGTTCTTCCTTCTTCAACAGCAGAAACGATGCTCGAGTAATGGTCATCTGTCAGCACCATGTCTGCAGCATCTCGGGTGACGTTCGTTCCTTTCAAGGACATGGCAATGCCGACGTCTGCTTTTTTAAGTGCAGGCGCGTCGTTCACTCCGTCACCTGTCATGGCAACAACTTCTCCGTTGCGTTGGAGTGCTTCAAGAATTCTCACTTTGTGTTCGGATGTTGCGCGGGCAAAGATGGTGTATTTTTTGACTTTATGTTTCAAGTCATCATCGCTCATCTCAGAAAGTTCGTGTCCAGAAAGAACGTCTCCATGAAGTCCGATTTGCGTCGCAATAGCTGCTGCAGTTCTGGGATGGTCTCCAGTGATCATGATTGAGGTAATGCCTGCTGTTTCTGCGATGGTGAGAGCTTCTTTGACGCCTTCCTTTGGCGGATCGATCATGCCCATGAGTCCGACAAAGCACATCTCGTGTTTGTAGGAGAATGCCATGGCAAGAACGCGTAATGCGTCGTCTGCCATCTGGTGATTGATGGTGAGTATTTTCTGCATGTCTCTCTGGATGAGTCTTCGTCGTTTGCCGTTGATGATGATAGAATGGCACATGCCAAGAATAACTTCCGGTGCTCCTTTGTAGTAGGTGACGCCTTTTTCGTGCATTGTTGCCATGTATTTCTTGTCAGAATCAAAGGGGATTTCGTCAATGCGGTTTCTTTTTGTGGTAACATCTCCTTTGAGTGCTGCGAAGAGGAGTGCGCGCTCGGTGGGGTCGCCAATGTCTTTGGTGGAGTTGTTGCATGAAGCTGCAATGTCTAAGAGGAGTTTGAAGGATTGGGGTTCAACAGCTTTCCCTTCAATGCTAAAACTTCCGAGAGAATTATAGCCTTCGCCACCCACATCAACAAGCGTTTGGTTTACATACAGTTTCTTGACAGTCATCTCATTGGTGGTGAGGGTGCCTGTTTTGTCGCTGCAGATAACAGTAACACTGCCCAAAGTTTCAATGCTTTTGAGTCGTTTAATGAGCGCATTTCTGCGGATCATGTGTTGGACGCTGAGTGCAAGGCAGATAGTAACAACTGCAGGTAACCCTTCAGGGACTGCTGCGACGGCAAGGCTCACAGCTGTCAGGAGAGTTTCAACCGTGTTCAAGTTTCTGAGGATGCCGATGAGGAAGACAGAAACGCATACTGCAAAGACGAGGAAGCCAAGCGTTTTTCCGAGTTCCTTGAGTTTTACTTGGAGGGGTGTGGGTGTTTGTTTGATGTGTTGCACCATTTCGGCAATCTTCCCTATTTCAGTGTGCATGCCTGTTCCCACAACAACTCCCTTGCCAGTGCCGCGAACGACTGAAGTTCCGGAGTAGAGCATGTTTGCTCGCTCAGCAAGGTCTACAACGCCAGAAAGGGCAGCGATTTGTTTGGTGCAGGGAATGCTTTCTCCAGTAAGTGAAGATTCATCGGTTTGCAAGTTTTTTGCTTCGATGATGCGCGTGTCCGCACAAACGCGGTCTCCTGCTTCGAGGACGATGATGTCTCCAGGGACAATGAGTGATGACAAAATTTCTTGAAGTTCTCCGTCGCGAATGACTTTCACTTTGAGTTCGGTGAGTTTGCGGAGGAGTTCGATGGAGCGTTCTGCCTTGTATTCCTGGAAAAATCCGAGAAGCGCGTTAAAGATGAGAATAGCAAGAATGACAAAAGCGTCTAAGTATTCTCCGACAAAAAAAGAGATAGCGACTGCTCCGAGGAGGATATAGACAACAAGGTCTGCAAATTGTCTGATGAGAATAATGAGCGCGCTTGTTTTGTGTTCTTCTTTGAGCTTGTTTTCCCCATGTTGAGTTAAACGTTTATGTGCGTCTGCAGGTGATAATCCAGAAAGGGAGGTTGCGTGAGAGGTAAGAACGTCAGTAACGCTTTTCTGGTAATACTCCATGTTCTTGGGGGAATCTCCAATTTTAAAAGGTTTGCTGTCTATATTTGATGTTTGAATAAGGTATTAAAAGTGCCAAGTTCGTGATGCAGCCAGGAGGGAATATGTTCTGGAGTGAGGGGTGCCCACTGGTACAAGTCATGTTCAGGGCTAAGTGTTATCTGGGTGTGTTCTGGTGTACAAAGAAAAATGAGCATAGTAATGCGTTGCTGATCATCCCGAACGAAATGTTGAACACCAAGAGGGTGCAAGATAGTAATCTCAAGTCCTGTTTCTTCTTTTGTTTCTCTGCGAAGTCCATCAAAGGGGTTTTCACCCTTATCTAGTCTTCCTCCTGGAATGTCCCATCCTCCGGGTTTATGAGGGTTTGTGAAGTTTCTGCGAAGAAGAAGGAGTTTTTCATTGTGAATAATGAAGGATTTGACAGCGAGGGAGAAATCATGAGTCATGAGAGCAATAGTTCTCAAGAGAGAAATAAAAGGTTTCTGATAATCAAAAAGATATGTTTAAGATTAATAAGTGATGCCAAAGCTGATAATTCCTTTAGTCCAGAGGATGAGGAGGATACCAAGAGCAATCATGATTATTCCTATAAAGAGGCGCATCCATTGGCGTTTGCTCTGCTTCCATGTCGCAATCCGTTCAATGCTGAATCCGAAATAGACTAAAAGCAGGATAACAATGAGGGGAAGGACGAAGATGAAGTTGTAGAGGAGGAGATAGCTGAAAATAGTGAGGTTAAATCCTATTTTGGCAAGGAGTGTGGTGATGGCAAGGTAAGGTCCTCCAGTGCAGGGCAGTTCAACTGCCGCAACGAAAATACCAAGGACGATAGCTCCGGGAACGCTGACGTTTTTAACGTATTTTTTCAGGAGAGGAATGCGTGATTTTGGAATGGTGAGGCTAAACCCTTTCCCATACCACCAGAAGTCTTTGATTTCGATAAGTCCAAGAATGATGACAAGTCCTCCGACGACGAGGCTGATGGGTTCTGCGAGGTTAAGTTTCTGGATGAATAAGAGTAATCCGACGCCTGCAAGGAGGTAGGTAATATATACTGCAGCGATGTAAATAATGCCGACAGTGAGCATGCGTTTTTTGTTTTTGGAGAGTGCAAAAAGAGTGGTGACAAGAAGGATAAGAACACCAATGGCACAAGGATTAATGGAGTCAACAAGCGCGGTCGAAAAAACAATAGGGAGTGCAGGAAGTTCAATGCCAGTTGTCATTTAGAAAGGACATCCTGCTTGTTGTGCGAGTTCTGCGAGGGAGAAAACGCCAATGAGAGTTTGGCCGTTGGGGAATTCCCATGTGGGATACTTTTCTATTTTTTTTTCGATGCAAAGTATTGATTGCTCATTATCTCCTCTTGGGTCACATTCAACATAGACGCCTCGTGACTTGAGGACTGCTTCCGCGTCTTTACCAAATATTTTGGATTGTTTGGCGCAGTTGGGGCACCAGAATGCGCCATATTCTTTCACGTTGTTATCAGCGAGACAGTTGGCGAGGGATACTGCTTGCGCGCTTTCTTGTGAAGATTGACTGCTGCATCCTGTAAGGAGCAGGGAAAGAGCAATAAATGTGATGATAAAAGGTTTTATCATGGTTTTCTCCGTGGCAGGTGAAGAGGATGCGAGAAAGGGACGCGGTAGAGAAGAATAAGGATGAGAATGATAAGAATGTCCAGAACGATGCAGAAGGGGCAGTATGCTTTGAGGACAGAGACTTCAATGAAGAAAAGGTATGCAGCGTAAATAAGACTTATCCAGAGGAGTGTGCGGAGGACAGTGATTGTGCGTGTGACATTCATGCCGAAATAGGTGCCTTTCTTTTCAAGGGAGAAGAGTGCGCCAAAGACAAAGAGGAAGAGGAGTATACTCAAGACAGCGTTAGGAATAGGAATATCAATATAGGGAGTGTTTAATCCGTATTCAAAGCTCAGAAGATACAAAATGCCATCAACAGTTGAATAGGGGCTTTTGTTGACAATGTTGCAGTCAAGAGTTGCGCTCCACTGGCAAAACTTGGATTCGTTGGGAGAATAATGCTGGGCAGCGAGGTAAATGCTGACAAGGATAGCGAGAAATGTGAATATTTTAAGCCAAGTAAGGGGTGATGAACGTTTCATGAGCGTGTTCCTCGAGGATAACGTTAGCAAAACTCACAGACGTTCTTGTCTTTGGTGTCTTTGTTTGATTTTTTCTTCGCTGTGGTGCGTGACGATTGCGTTTTCCTCTTTTTTTTCTGAAGACGTTTGGGCATGATGATGAGTGCAATAATCAATATATAAAGGTTGTGTTGAGAGAAGGAAGGAGTGAAAAGGGATGGTAAAAAAAGGTTACACTAAGTTTTATATACAAGTATAGCGTTGAGAGGGTGAATGATTCGTGTTGCTACATATACCACAGGTCGTAAGGTGCAGGAGACAACGCTTGAAAATCTGAACACGCTGCGTGCGATTGCGTGGGTTGATGTGGTTGATCCTTCTGTGGAAGAGCTGCAGATGATTCGGGAGAAGCTGGATATTCCATTTTCTGAGCTCAAGCACACGATGGATCAAAAGGAAAGTTCGAGGGTGAGGTCTGAGCAGAATTACACATTGATCATTTTTAATGGAGTGAAGGGTGAAAAGACAAAGGCAGTGCTCACTCCGATTGGTTTTATCATGACAAAAAGAGTCCTTGTCACCATTCGAAAAGAGAGTCTTGGTGTGATTGACCAGATTGATGTGAATGCAGACGTGTTTACCAATATCATGAGGCAAGGATTAGACATACTGTTGTACACAATATTATATCGCATAGTAAAGGATGCTGCAATGTTGCTGGAGTCTGTTGAGGAGGATATTGACGAGATTGAGACTGAAGCATTAAAAGTGAATAATAAAAAAGTGACTGAAAAATTGTTTGATGTAAAGAAGATGCTTATCTATATGAGAAAGTCACTTGTGGGAAACAGGATGGTTGTCAATTACTTGAGAAAAGAGGAGCAGCTGATAAGGAACAAAGGATTGTTCCATGATGTGGAGGTTGAGTTGATACAGCTGATTGATCAATTAGAAGTATACGACGAAAAGCTGGGAACAGTAATTGATATTTGCTTGACAGCATCTGCAAATAGGGCGAATGATGTGATGAAGACTTTCGGAATTTTTGCAGCGATGATGTTGGTGCCGATGCTCATCACTGGGTTGTATGGGATGAATGTGATATTGCCATTGCAAGGTCATCAGAATGCATTTTGGATCATTATGCTTATTATTATCATTTCTGTGACGATCATGCTATTGATGTTTAAGTGGAAAAAATGGACGTAAGCGTTGACGAAGAGACAATATCTTCAAGAAAAGGGTGGTGGGTGGTGCTGGCGATTGCAGTAATAGTGATCTTTGCAAGCATTCCTGTGCTTGCTGCAAGCGATAAGTTCATTATATGGCTAAATGAAAATAAGACACTGAACGGGAAGAAAATCACGTTTATTGGGTTTGATGAAAATGCTGCAAATTTTATTGTTGATGGGGAGTATGGCACGGTATTGCTCAATCAGGAGAGGCTGATTAATGGGATGTATGTGACGTTGGTGGGAAAGTCAAGTCATCCCGCAGTGGCGATTGTCAATATAACAGTAAATATCACGTGTGGAGATGGAACCTGTGGTGCTTTTGAGGATCATCAAATATGCTGCAAGGATTGTGGATGTTTATTGCCTTCTTTAGGGTGTTTTGATAATGTGTGTGTGGAGAATGTATCAAATCCAACAAGCACGTATGAGTGTTTGGCAGATAGTGATTGTAAGCCAGGAAGGTGTCAGTCTGCTTCGTGCAACACAAAAGTAGTTCCCTATCAGTGTGCATTTGCTCCGATAACGAATTGTACTGCAGGTGATGGGTGCTGTCCGATAAGTTGTTCAACAGACCAAGATTCTGATTGCGCGGAGGTGGACAAATGTGATGTGGGGAGTGATTGCAATGATAATAATCCATGCACTGATGATATATGTGAAGGAGATCCGAAGCGATGTAAGTATAATTCGAAAGTAGGGTGTATATTAAATGGGGAATGTATCTCAATAGGTGCGGTAAGGGGGAATACATTCTGTTCGCGCGCGAGCATTATCACTTATCAAAGGGTGAATGATCAGGTGTGCGAAGAGGACTATGAGTGTTTGTCTGGAGAGTGTTTTGCAGGGACGTGTAAAGAGAATAGAGTAACAACAACGTTCTTTTATCTCTTTTTCTTGTTTTTAGGAGTTATGGTCATTGTGGTTATATCATATATAAGTGCAGTGATGGCAAGGGCTGAAAAAAAGAAGAAGTCTCTTGAAGAGAAGCAGAAGAAAAAAAGTTAGACAGCCACAACTTCTTTAGGATCGACAGCAATTCCTTTTTCAGTGATGGTAAGTTTGACTGTTTTTTCTGGTGTGCGGGTGCCACGCATTTTTAAGACTTCAATGGCGCGGACGCGGATGCCTTTGCGTTTGAAGTGGTATAGAATGATGATGGAGTCAACTTCAAATTGGAGCTGGGCGCGCATGTCATCTGGTGACAGTTCAATGGCTTGGCTCGTCAGAACTGCGGTGCATTCCCACCGATTAATGAGTTCAAAGAGTGCAAGTGATGATTCTTTTTGGGTGAGCTCATCTTCAAAGAGGAGTGCGAAGCTGGTGATTGAGTCAATGACAAGTCGTTTGACGCGCATTTGGGAGATGATGGCATCAATGGTTCCTCCTCCCTCGACAAGGACTTTTTTGATTTGTTCGGGGGTGTATGAAAGGAATCTGAACAATCCGAGGCGTTCATATTTCTCCAAGTCCCATCCAAATTCGAGCATGTCATCATACAGTTTTTCTTTGCGTTCTTCGAAGGTGATGTAGACGCCTGATTCTCCCTTTTTGATGCCTTCGATGAGAAATTGAATAGCGAAGGTTGTTTTGCCAGATCCTGCGCTGCCGCAGATGAGGTTGATGCTTCCGTCTTTGAAGCCTCCTTCAATCATGTCATTAAATCCTGCAACGCCTGTAGAGAGTCTCTTAAGAACCATGGGAATCCTCTTTTGAGTAAGAAATGAAAGTGGATGTGGATATAAAAAGGTTTCTGAGAATGTTTATAAACAATATTGTGTGAATAGCGAAGAGAATATGATGCAAACACTTTTTCTAACGTCAGGCGGAATTGTTCCTGAAATAAAAGAATATTTTCTATCTCTTCTGGAAAAAAATGCAGAAAGAAAAAGAGTAGCATTTGTAACAACGGCAGCATACGGAGAGAGCAAGGATCCAAAATGGATGGAGAAAGACAGAAAATTGCTGTATGATTGTGGAATAAAATATATTGAAGATGTTGACCTAAAAGATAAGAAGGGTGAGGAAGTTGAAGAGATCTTGGCGAATAAGGATATTGTGTTTGTGAATGGGGGAAACACGTTCTATTTGTTATACTGGATGCGGAAGAGTGGTTTTGATAAGGTAATAAATGATTTTTTGAAGAGGGGTGGTTTGTATGTAGGGGTAAGTGCAGGAAGTTATGTGGCGTGTCCAACGATTGAACAAGCGATGTGGAAGCGTCAAGATAGGAATAAGATTGGTATAACAGATGTGCATGCATTGAACTTAGTGCCTTTCTTGATTGTGGCGCATTTTGAAGAGAAGTATAGATCTATAATAAATCAGTCTGCAAAGGAGACAAAGTATCCTATAGTGGCTTTGAATGATAAGCAGGCAGTAGTGGTGCAGGGGAATAAAGTAAGAGTTGTTGGTGTTGGAAAAAGGGAAGTATGGAACGGGTTTGAAGAGCAATAAAGAAGGTGCTATATCTGGAACAGCCCGCTGAGTAATCCTGCAATAAGGAATTTGATGGTGAAGAAGAGGGTGATGGTGAGAATGATGAGGATAGGTAAGAATTTGAGTCCTTCTTTTTCGTTTCCTTTGGAAATAAGGCCAAGAATGAGTGATCCCATGATGGAAGTGATAATCATGGAGACAATGGTGTATGTGTTGACAAAGGTTGTGCTGACTGCAACTTGGCTGAAGCTGATGGGAATTTGGGTGCCAACTCCTTCTGTGGGTATTTCAACCTTGGAGAAAACATCTGTAATCACTTCGATCAGGAAAGAGCTTAAGCTGAAGAGCATGGGCGCTCCAAATCCGATTGCAGAGAAGATAAAGATAACGTAAACCAATACGCTCGACCGAATGCGTTCGTCAACGAGTCGTTGTTGTCGTAAATTGGATGCGATGTGTTGGAGAAGATCTGATATTTCTCCTCCTGCAGAAACTCCGGAGTTGATGAGTTGCACCGTTTTCGCCAGTTTTTCTGATCGGACGCGGCTGCCGAGTTCGAGGAGTGCAGCGTCAAGTTCTTTGCCGGTTGCAATTTCTTTCGCGACGTGGTTTATTTCGTCTTTGAATTGGCCAAACTCTGGTCGTGCAGCGAGGATGAATGCTCTATCAATGGTGTGTCCTGCGCGGAGGTTGGATGACATCAGTTGAAGTACATCCGGAAGAATAGATTCAACAAACCTTGCTTTTGCGTCTGCGCTGAGGACGAGATACGCGTACACGCTTGATTGAATAAGTAGGAAAATGCCAATAACAAGAATGATGAAGCTGAAATCAATAAAGATGATGATAAAGAGAGATATGAGAAATGCAAGGATAAGAGAAACGATTAAAATGCTGAAGAGGTAGCGGTGCACGTCCATGTTGATTTTATTGTAGAAGAGGAGCTGTTCGAAGCTCTTGACCAGTTTTCTCGGATAGATGCGGGTGATGAATTCAATCATAGGAGTGATGGCCTCCGTGTCTTGATCATGCCGAGGAACATGATTTGGAAGAGGAATGTGAGGATAATGAGCCCATAGAAGATGGATTTGGTGACGTTTTCTTCGATGGAAATGAAAGAAGAAAGGATAATGATGAAAGTAACGCCTAATGAAGGTGCAATGATAGCAATCAGCATGTAAAAGAGTGCAAGAGGGCTTAATTGTCCCCCATATTTTTGGATTTGGGTAAGTTGTTCATCAGTGACTGCTTGCATGACATCTTTGATGAGTGTTGCGATGTCTGCTCCTTCTTTCATACCATTCACGATTTGCCAGATGGCTCTGCGAAAGAGGACAGAAGGGTTGTTCAAGGCAATGTCTTCAAGTGCATCAATTTGGCTTCTTCCTGCGTTGATTTCGCGGACGGCTTGTCGAAATTCGTCAGAGACAGCGCCATAGTCTCCTTCAGCGACGTTTGCGAGGATGTTGAAGAGGGGAATGCCAGAATTGAGTTGGATGAGGATGTCTTCAAGCGCAGGGAGGAGGTTGCGTTCGACTTGTCTGACGCGCCTGTTTGCAATGAGTTTTGGATACGCGAGTTGCTGGGCAAAGACAAAAAAGGTGAAGATGAATGTTAAGACAAGAACAAAAAAGAAGGGGATTTTGAAAAAGAGGAGGATGAGTGAGAGGAAGAAGAAAATGGTTGCGAAGAGAAACGTTGCAGTAATGCACATGGAGAGGTATTCCAAGCTGCCGATGCGTGCTTCTGCTTGGGTAAGATAAACAGAAAGGTTTGGGTATTTGCGTTCGAGGCGTTGGGCAAGACCGAGGAAGTGGGAGGATACCTTATACAATGTGGTGAGAGGGAGGAAAGAGAATGGAATTTTAATCATGGTGCTTCTTCGGTTGCGGGTTTACCTTGGCTCGTGAGCTCAATAATGGGTTCTGGATCAATATAATATTGACGGAAAATTTCCCCAACTTTGTCAACGTGACGGATGTTATTTTTGGTCATCCAGTCGAGGATTGCCGTTTTTTCAGCAAGGTCTTTTTCAATCGCAGTGAGTGTCATGCCAGTATGTCTGCTCAGTTCTTCGTATAAGCGAAGGGAGCTGGAGTGTTCGACAATTTCGTCAGTTGCCGGTTTCCATCGGTAGAGGATGTTTGGTCTGACGCCGGAAGTTCCTTCGTGTGCTGCGGGGAGAAATTCTCCGACTTGGAAGACGCGCCTGATTCCTCTGCGTCTGTCTCTAAACATCACAACATTCAAGTTCACTCCAAGGAGAAGATTTTGGGGGACTTCAATGGGAGGATTCACAAGGCGCTGGATGGTTTCTGCAATGCTATCCGCGTGCACAGTTGCATATACACTATGTCCAGTGTGCATGGCTTCGAAGAGAACTTCTGCTTGGTCTTTCTTTCTCATTTCTCCGAGAACAATCCTATCTGGACGCATACGGAGGCTGTTGATGAGGAGGTCAAGCATGGTGACTTCTCCCTTTCCTTCAGGGTTTGGCTGGCGAATGGTGAGGGGGCACCAGTAAAGGAATTTGGGAAGTTGTAATTCTCTGGTGTCTTCAATGGAAACAATTCTATGGTTAGGGGGTATAAAGGGCATAATCACATTCAGGAAGCTGGTTTTTCCGGATGCAGTTCCTCCGCTGATGAGGACGTTCATTTCATATTGTACTGCAATCCAAATAAGTGCGAACACGCGAGAGCTGCATGTTTTGTTTCGGATGAGGTCTGTAATAGTCCACGGGTCTCGGGCAAACTTTCTGACAGTGATGGTGTGTCCTTTGGTGGATATCGGGAACAAGACAGCGTTCGCTCTGTCTCCGGTGATGAGGTGTGCGTCAAGCAAAGGGTTGAGTGTAGTGACTTGTCGTCCGACGCGGCGTGCGATGATGTTAGCATAGTTGAGAATTTGTTCTTCGTTTGTAAGCTGGATATTCGTTTCAAGCCATCCATGTTTTTTATGATAGACACGAATGGGTTCTCCGGAAGAGGTGATGACAATTTCTTCAAGGTTTTCATCGCTCATGAGGTACTCAATATCTCCAAGGCCGAGCATTTCCTGCATAAGCACATTCACAAGGAGTGTAATAGTTTCTGACGTGATGGACGGCATTTTTGCTTTGATGAGGAGTGTTGCGCGCTCGCTGAACTTCTTTTTGAGTTTGACAATTTCTTTGGGGTCAATGATTTCTGTTGTGCTGACTGAAACTTCTCGGATGAGTCCCTGTTTAATGTGTTGAAGGAATGCTTTTGTTGCGAGTGCAACTTTGGGGAGGGTAAGGTTGTAGGTCTTAGTAATGCCCTTACCACCAAGAATCTTGACAGCGACAGCTGTCTCGTCTACAATGACTTGGTACTCTTCGATGGTTTCCATATCACCTCAGGGTCTCCAACGGCTGGGTAGTGAATGTCCACAAGGTCTTGTTCTTTCAAGATTTTGCTCCATTCTTCAGCCTCTTTTTTGCTTATGCCAAATCCTTCTGCGATTTCAGTGATGGTAAGTCTTCCTTTTTCAATAAGGATGGCGTAAAGCCTGTCGAGTTCTGTCTCGTATTGGCTTGTTGCCCCTTTCACCGCTTCTTTGATGTCAGCAACGTGTTGAGTTTCCTCAATTTTGTAGGTTATCTTCTTCTTTTTTAATGTTTGCTTTAGCTTGATAATGAAGAGGACGATGACAACAAAGAAGATGAGCGATGCGCCAATGTAGAAGGAGAGTGACGCGTATTTGAGTGAGGAGATCCAGTACGGCACGAGGAAGATGTCTTGAGTGATGAGAATAGTACTCAGTACAATGGAGAGGAGAAAAATGGTGCCAAGGATGATGAGTTTGCCGCGCACGCGTTTGTTGATGATGATGTCAAGTGTTTCAGTAAAAAGGTCTTCTGGCCAGTTTGCTTTGAGTGCAGCTTCTTTTATTTTTTCTTTGGGGTAATGGCCTGCGAGTGACTTGAGGATGTATGCATGGAGGAGTTCAACTTTTCTGTCGATGCCTGATGTTTTGAATACTGCAATGTCTGTGCGCTTTTGTTTTGGTGATGGAGATGACATTGTTTTTTGTGTTTTTTGGGGGAAGAGTTTTTGGAAGAAAGACATACGAGAAAAAGAAGTGGAAGGGGTGCGTTGGTGAAAGGGTAATGAGGGTATAAAATTTGCAGGGGAAGATGATGCAATGGGTGGGGCAGAGAGGGGTTGAAGGGTGTGTTTCTTGATGAGTTTGAGTTCGATGAATGCAAAGATGGTGATAGCAGCTCCTGTGGAGGCGGTGATGAGAAATGGCAGAGGTTCAAGAGCGAGGGATGTAAGGAGGATAAGTATTCCGATAAGTAATATAATGCGGTACAAAGTCACCCAATTCATAAGTTTCATGCGTGTATTATGGTTTATTAATTGTTGTTTTACTTTGATGATGGTTACATATCATGGTCAAAAAATGCGGGGATTACTTGTTTTGCTGATAGGGGTGTCAGGAATGCTGAAATTGAAGTTATCATAGCTGTATAATTGAGGAGGAATGGTGAGACCGGGAGAAGATGCTTCAATCTCAAGAAGAACATCGTTGTCAAAGGGTGCAATGAGGATGCCTGTTTGCATGTCAAAAGGCCCTCCGAAGAAGTTTCCGATTTCGATGATGGGTCGCGCAGCGATGGTGTAGTTGAAGAAGATGCGGTGGGCAGCTTCTCCAGTTATTGTTTGGGTGAAAACGCTGTCAGTGATAGTGCTGTTAAAGTTAGGGAAAGAGGATTCGACAGTGAGTGTAATCTGTGGCCCGTCAGTTCCTTGGTTTAAGTCCCAGCTCACAAGTCCTTCTCCATCAGGGTTTGGAGAGAGGGGTGCAGGATGAAACGCGTGGGTAAGGCGAATGCGCAGGTCAAGGCTTTGGTTGATGACGAGAAGAACAGCGTTGCTTTCTTGACTAAGGCTGACAGGATATGCAGGAAGCGTGGAGAGGTCAACGTCTGCAGCGCTGTCAATAGCAAGATATCCATAGGAAAAGTTGAACGGTTTTCCAAAGAGGAATGTGTGATTAAGGAGAGGGTAGAGTGTGCTGCTGGAGAAGTTGAAGAGTGTATTGCGGGTGGCAAGGTATTGGCTTGAGATGATGCTGAATGTTTGGAAGTGGGTGAAGCGTTGGTCAATTTCAGTGGTGAGGGTTCGCGCAAGCGGTTGGATGATATAAAGGGATGATGTGTTGCTGCTGATGTTCATTGCAAAGATGGTGAGGAATCCTTCGCGATATGCGCGTTGAATGGATGTGTCAAGAGTTGCGATGCGATCAAAGGAAGCAAATTCAGCGAGGCGTTGTTCAGATGTTTCTGCATGTTTGAGGAGGATAGAAACAAAGACGAGTAAGAGAAGGCTCACGAAGGTTATTCCTAAGGTGAGAAATGCGCCATGTTTACGAAGAGGGAAAAAGAGAAGGCGCATTAGAGTTCACCTTCAATCCATATTTTGAATCTGACGCGGTGGATGCCTTCGATTGGGCTTTCTCCGCTGGAAAGGTTCGCTGTTTTTGTGACGGTGAAGTATTGTTCGCCGGTGCCAACAAAATTGCTTTGGGGAATGACAAGAGTTTCATTGGTTGATCCTGCGTATGCGGCAGTGCCGAGGATTTTGAACCAGCCAACATCTATGTCATTCGTTTGAAAGTTAACTGAAGAGGGCCCTACAGGAAACGTGAATTGGCCGAGGGTGTAGATGCCACTTTGGAGTGGGGTGATGGTGAGTGGAGGTCCTGTGGTGTTGATAGTGAGTGTGGGTGAGCTTCCGATAACGCTCAGGTTTACTTGGATGAGTGCATTTTGAGGTTTTTCAAGGGGGAGGGTTGTAAGTGCAAAATCTCCTGTGCAGGGTGGGAGTGCGCAGACGGTTTCTTTCATGTCAGCCATTTCGAGCCACATGCGATAGTTGCGAGGAAGGTAAAGGCTGAGGTTGATGTCGGTAACAGGGATTTCTGCAAATGGTCCTGCAGGTTGAAGTGCGTTGTTCAGGAAGGCAGTGTCAAGTTCTCCGGTCGCGTCCATGATGGTGATAATGTCTCCTGCTGTTTTGACAAGTTGGAGGTGGGGGAGGGAGTCTTGTTGGCTGGTGCTGAAATAGTAGGACGTGTTTAGGAGAACAATGACAATGACAGATACTGCAATTGCTGCGTCAAGCGCGAAGATGAGGCCGCGGTGGGAAGAGGGTATCATATTATTTCCAGATGGTGAAGCTAACGACGCCAACGTTTTCTTGGTAAATAATTGGCCTTGAAAGGACGACGGAAAAGTCTGCGGTGTTGTTGGTGGGGGTGCCGTGGCTGTAGAGGATGGCTCCATTTTGATCTTTTAGTTCGAAAAAGAAGGTGTAGAGGTTGATTTTGAAGATTTCTTTGATTTGTGCAGGGGTGAGAGTGTTGATAAATGCGGTGAGTTTCGCGTTAGAGATGACATTAGGTTCCGATGCGAGGCCAATAACAGAGGGAAGTTCTGGTTGTGCTTCCCAGTCTTCAGGAACGCCAGGTGTGCGAACAAGCGCATCGATGATGTGGAACGCTTTAAATTTCATGGTGTCGTAATCAAGTTCTGAGGCGAGTTGGATTTGGTATTTGTTCCAATCGACAGTGATGATAGTGATGAGCAGGACAAAAACGGCGATGGCTATAAAAAGGTCAGTAACTGCGGCTTGACCTCGAGGTTTCATAGGGGTTATCCAAGAGCTTTAATCTTGAAGAGTTGGTCAGCTGCAACAGCATCTTGGGATACGCTTACTGTATATCCTCCTGGTCCTGTTTCCGAGGGAAGTTTAAACTGGAGTTCTTGGTCGGTGATATATTGTGTCTCCGCGAGGAAGGCGGTGTCTGCAACCCCTTCAGTTGAGGAGAGGAAAACTTGTGCCGAGGGGGTGAAGTATTCTCCAGTAATGGTGAACACTGTTTCACCAAGAATTCCTTCTTCAGGTTTGATGCCATACATTTCCGGTTTGGGAATTGCTTTGACAACTCCATTATCATTGCGGATGGTGAGCCTATCTGTTGCAGTGAGAATGGTGGGTTGGACAAGACCAGTAACCTCAAGGGAGATGACATTATTGTTGGATAATGTTGCGGTGACAGTATTTTCTTCGATGATAATGTTGGTGAGCTGATTAGTGGAGAGAGTGGCAATGTTTCCTGGGCCGAGGGTGTTAAGCTCTTCAAGGGTGTTGACAAACTCAACTGCTTGTCCAACTCCTGATTGAACTCCGACATTGATGCCGAGGTTTGTAACAGAATAGTTAAAGAAGGGGACAACAAGGGTGAGTGTCATGCCAACAATGACTAAATATTCGTAGCTAATCTGTCCCTTGCGCGAAAGTTTTTTGTTGCGGATCATATACTTTTCACCTCTTTTTTATTGTTTGGTAATCAGGATGATTCCTTCCTTGTTTTCAAGGAGGTATGTGGAAAGGGGTTGAAGTGTGGGCGGGGTGGGAAGGGTGACATTTGCGATGTAGGTGCACGTTGCGTCAATGGTTGTTATTTCTTCTTCTGCTTCAGTCACCTGGATGACTTTGTCAGTGACAAAGGACACGTTGTGGTAAATGTAGAGTGTTGCACTTGTTCCTTGTCCTCCATTGTTTACTCCAGTGATGAAGTTTGCAATGCGAAGACATTCGTTGCGCTTATTTAAATAGTCTTCGAGTTTGGTCACTTCTCCTCTGCGGGTGAAGCTGATGCCGAGGAGGATCATAAAGACAATCACCATGACTCCTACGGAGTACATCACTTCAATGCTGATTTGGCCATGGTTGTAAGGTTTCATGAGGTGCGGAGAGTAACGCTCACGGTTTGATTTTCAAGTGTGCTGATGAGGACGCGGTACGTTCCGGGGTTTGTGGGAAGGGTTCCGCTGACGATTCCTGTGGTGTACATACTAATTTCGTTCGGTTGGCCGGCAATGGGTGCTTCGATGCCTATAGTGTGGTCATGAATGATGAAGCTTTGAACGCCGGTAGGAAGAGTGATGACTGCAACTTCTTGTGCTCCTGGTCCAATGGCGTGAACAGCGTCTGCTGCTTTGCTGAGGCGCCTCACTGCAGAATCAATTTGAGTGTACTTAACCTGAAAAGACGCTTGTTGTAATGAGTATTGGACAGTAGGGATGAGAAAGACGAGGAGGACGCCAATTAAGATGATATACTCTATAGCCACTTGGGCGCGAATGCCTACAGCACCTCTCTTCATCGCAAAAAAGAGGGCAGAGTGCTATAAAAAGGTTGCTGTAAAGCAAGGAAATGCTTTTATAGGAATGAAAAAGATGAAGAAAGGATGAAAATAACAGTGTATGCGAATGTGAATGATCCGTATTCAGACATGTTGAAGAACTTGTTGAAATTTTATGGGGTTTCTTTTGAGAATATTGAGGTGTCTCGAAATCCTGATGCAATGAAAACATTAATTGAAGTGTCTGGTCAGTCGTCAACGCCAGTGTTGGTGGTTGATGGAAAGGTGTTTATAGGCTTTGACAGGGAAAAAATGAAGGAGGTCCTTGGTCTTGGTGAAAAAAAGAATGCGTTTTCTTATTGAGGAATGGTAAAAAGAAAAAGGTAAATTTATAAATAATGAACCCTTCTCAGAAGAATGCATACAACGTATGCAGATAAACAAAGGAGGTGTGATCATGAAAGGAAATGGGACGTGTTGCCCGAACTGGTTTTCATGGTTGATATTAATTGCAGGTGTGCTCTACTTGTTACAGGACTTGGGAATGTCTCTCGGGTTTTGGAGATTTGAGTGGTACACGGTGTTGTTTGTCCTCTGGGGACTTGCAGCAATAACGGGCAATAAATAAGCCCGGTTTCTTTTTTTCTGGAATGATAAATTTATATAATGAGAGTGCGAATTCTTGGAAAATATGAATGCACCAAGGGTATTAATTGGGTGTCCGACCTGTGATGTTTATGAGTATTGTCTTGATGAGTATGCATCTCGCGTGAAGGAATTAACATATCCGCAGTATGATATAGTAATTGCAGATAATTCAAAGACTGATAAGTATGTGCAACGTCTGCAAGCAAAGGGTTTGCCTGTGGTCAAAACACCATATCTTGAAGATGTTCGGGAGCGCATTGTGTGTGCGCGGAATGTGCTTCGGGAAAGAGTGTTAAGTGAGGGGTATGATTATTTTCTTTCATTGGAGCAGGATGTCATTCCTCCAAAGGATGTGGTGGAAAGGTTATTAGGGCATCAGAAATTAGTCATATCAGGTGTGTATTACAAATATTTTACTGTATCATATGCACAAAAGGGGAAGATAGTGAAGGAAGGAGTGCAAAAGATTATGCCATTAATTTACACGTTTGTGCCGGGAATGAAGGCAGCTGACAATGCGCATATGTGTTCTGCGGAAGAAGTTGCTGGGGAAAAAGTGTTCAGGATTCGTGCTGCAGGATTGGGGGTGATGTTAATGCATAGATCAGTGTTGGAAAGGGTGAAGTTTCGCTCGTCAAAGGATGGGGGAACGTTTGATGACATGCTTTTTGCAAATGATCTGTTTCATCTGAATATTCCGATGTTTGTAGATACGTCTGTGAAGGCGAAGCACATGATTACAAGAAAGTATGAAAAGAAGAGGAAGGAAGAAGTATTTCCAGAGAAAAGAGGAAAAAATTAGCGTGCGCGTTCGTTGATGAGCATATTGAGTCGTTCGCCCAGATCGTTGTGGTTGACTGAAGTCATGCAAGTGTGCATATGCGGTTGCGATCCTTCTACAGTGATGTACAAGCACTGTTTTTTTGAATCAAACGTTCCTGTAGTTCCAATGACGGGTTTAAAATGGGTGGTATATGCATCTGAAGGAGCATATCCGTGATTGCCGCAGGGTGAGCCTACTTGGATAAGTGCGCAGTCGCTGACTGTTTGAAGAGTTTGTGTTGTGTGAGAGGGTTCTGTGCCATACGCAAGAGTTTCTCGTGCAGAGCTGCCGAGCACTGCAACTATTTTCCACAGTCCAGGAAGTCCTTTTGTTTGTGCTGCTGTTTGTGATCCTTGGTATGCTCCTGCTGCAACGTGGAGTGGTCCAGTGTCGACACTAACAAAAGCATCAGCGCAAAGGAGTGCTGCGCTGAGCATCCGAACATCTTGTCGTGGAATAATGGCATACTCTCGTAATGATGAAGGATCGCCAAGTCGTGCGTATTCTTCAACAGGTCCAAACAAGGCGGGAACTGCTCCAAGTTTTTTGGCAGTATCAGCAAGGTATGCAACGGTTGCTGGCCGAAGGTCTCGGGGTCCGAGTGATGTCTTGTCTTCTTTTGGTGGTGCGGAGAGTGGAGCAACAATGAGGACAGGTTTGCCATCACCAATGTTTTGAAGAAGGGCATATCCCTGATCAATTTCGTGGTCTGTGAGGTGGACGCGAACGTGTGAAGGGGATACGTGGAGTGTGTTTGGGTTGATGTTTGCGTTGGTGAGGACTTGGTCTCCTCCTTTGGCGAGGAATTCGATGCCCATCCATTCGGAGAGGTGTCCTTTTCTGCCGTGTCCTCCGGGGATTTTGTCTGAGTGGGGAAAATGTCTCAAGTAAGTGGAAATATCAACAACAGTTTCTCCAGCAGGAACATCTGCATCAGTCTTGAATGTGCGTACAGTGAATCCGCGAATGTCAAAATGGTTCCACAGAGGATGCATGAATGCAGGAGAGATAATGCCGACATTGAATCCTCGCTCTCCGAGTGCGTGTTGGAGTGCGCTTGCGAGAACAAAGTCACCGAGTGCCCCGGTGTTTTTGAGTGTGACTTGTTTTTCTGCCATGAACAAAAAAATGAAGATAACCTTTTTTAAAAGTTATGATAGAAATAATATAAATATTACTATGAGGAGAAAAAAGATGAGAAGAATGCAGGAGTGAAAAAAGTAAAGTGTTATGGTCGATCTCTGATAAGTCTTTCAAGACGCACTGCAAGGTCATCATGATTGAGTGTAGTCATGCAATTATGAACATCTGTAGGCTGTGTGTGAACACAGAAAGTATCTGCTGAGAATACCTGTCCTGCTCCTAAGAGTCTTTGGAAGTGAGCTGTGTATTGGGCTGGCGGGTGGTATCCGTGATTACCACAACGAAGTGTTGCAGCGACAATAGGACATGTGCTAATAGTTTCAATGGTTTGTGTTTTATTATCAGCTGATGTTCCATATTCGCTTGCTTCTCGTGAGGAGCTTCCCACAATAGCAATTATTTTGGAGAGATTGCGCAGTCCTTTTTCAGTGGCTGCTTTTGTTGTTCCTTGATATGCTCCTGCTGCCAAGTGGATGGGTGCGCTTTCAACACTAATAACACCATCAGCTGCGAGTAAGAGTGCAGGAGTGATGCGAATGTCTGTTGGTCTGTCAATAACTGCATAAGCATCAATGCAGTGCGCGTCTCGCGCAGTCAATCGGTTGTATTGGTCGACAGGCCCTTGAAGTGCAGGCACTCCGCCTAACGCGCGGATGGTTTGTCCAATGTATGTGACTGTTGCGGGGCGCAAGTCTTTTGGTCCTAAAGCATTTCTATCAGGAAGCATGGGTGCTGCGAGGGGTGCAACAACAATGACTGGTTGTCCTCCTCCGACGCGTCGCACAAGGTCAAGTCCTTGTTCAACTTCCATGGTGTTTGTTCCGTCAGTGAGATAAATTTGGACGTTGGAAGGGGATACGTGGAGTGTATTTGGATTGATGTTTGCGTTGGTGAGGACTTGGTCTCCTCCTTTGGCGAGGAATTCGATGCCCATCCATTCGGAGAGGTGTCCTTTTCTGCCGTGTCCTCCGGGGATTTTGTCTGAGTGGGGAAAATGTCTCAAGTAAGTGGAAATATCAACAACAGTTTCTCCAGCAGGAACATCTGCGGGTGTTGGGAAGAAACGAACAGTGTGTCCGCGTATAACAGGAAAATAATTCCAGAGAGGGTGAGCAAATGCAGGGTTAATAATGCCGACATTGAATCCTCGCTCTCCGAGTGCGTGTTGGAGTGCACTTGCAAGAATGAAGTCACCAAGTGCTCCAGTGCTTTTGAGTGTGACAGGATGGGTTCCTTTGTTACTAGATGTTAATTGGGTTTTAATGCCGCTGAATGTTTGTCGAAAAGCGTCTCCGATGCGTGACATGATCAATCCTCCAAAGGATAATATGACTCCTTAAAAGTGATAATTTCATTGAGAAATTACTCTTTAAAAATATTGCGGAAAGGCTCTTTGTCGCAATAACGGGTGATGATTCATAAGTCGAATGTGGGCGATAAGCTGATTTTGAAACCTTATTCTTTATAAATATGCTACATTTCTTTGAATATACATGAATCAAGTACTGACAAAATCAAAGTATATCTTAGGATTGGAATGCCCTAGGCACTTATGGATTACTTTTAATCAGC
>CAYIXG010000008.1:0-30393 GCA_964367375.1 Candidatus Woesearchaeota archaeon
CGCAACTCAAGGAGATATTATCCGTTTTTACTTGACAAACGCCGCAAACACGCGCATCTTCAACCTTTCCATCCCATCCACTCCTCTCAAACTTGTTGGAAGCGACGGAGGAAGCTATGAATATGAGCGCTTTGTTGACTCTCTTATTATTGCACCCTCAGAACGATACATCATCGAATTTTCTTTTGAAACACCAGGAACCTATATGTTCACACACACTACACCCTTTGGCACAACACCTCTTGGCACCATCATCATCAGTGAAAATATATCACCATCTTCCCCCACAGATTTCACCATCCTTCACGAAAACAGATATGTGCAAGAAGACATCAATGCATACCGCGCATACTTTGACAAACCCATCGATGCAGAATTCCGTCTTAGCGTTGACGTTACTGGCATGATGCAGCACATGAATACCATGCCCTGCCATCAAATGCCTGACGGATCCTGGATGGGCGATTGCGGAGAGAAAGAAACAACCACTCGCCTCCAACATGTGGAAAACATTGAATGGGAAGATACAATGCCTATGATGAATCTTCCTTCAACAGACGAAACAGTCAAGTGGCTCATCATTGACGCACGCACAGGCAAGCAAAACATGGACATCCAGTCCTCCTGGAAAAAAGGAGACAAAGTCAAAATCCGCCTCTTTAATGACCCACAATCAGCACATCCCATGCAGCACCCTATCCACTTCCACGGCCAACGCTTTCTTGTCCTCGCGGAAAATGGGGTCCAAAACACCAACCTCGTCTGGAAAGATACTGTTCTTGTCCCTGTCGGGACAACTGTAGACATTCTTTTAGATGCGTCCAACCCCGGAACATGGATGGCTCACTGCCACATTGCCGAGCACCTTCATAGCGGCATGATGACAACCTTTACTGTTACCTAACTTGAACTCCTCATTTACACCCTTCTCTTCCACCCGCATAATTCTTTTAAACTCCCACATTTTTCTGAACACCAATGAGCATCAACCTTTACACTATTGATCGAAAACTCCTCCACCTCCAGAAAAAGCTGAACCATTTCTCCCTTCTCCACCCTACTAATGAACAGGAAGAAAAGAAGAAAACTCTCGAAGACAACACCTATAACCCCCAGTTCATTTATACCAAGCACCCCTACAATCTTCCTTATATTGCAACACAGCTTATGCGCATCAGAACTGACGAATCCATCATGGGAAAACTCCTCAGAGACAAGCGCAATGAATTACTCAAAAAGGTTCTGCTGTTTCACACCATCGGAAAATCCAAATTCACCTCATCCTCTCTCAACCTTTACGGCAAGCCACCACCAGAACTCGTTACGCAAGCCGTTGCTTGCTTAACCCCTACATCAGAGCCTTCCCGAAAAACACTCAGCGCAAAAATAGTCAAGCTTAAGCTCCATCAAGCACTTGCAACATACAACCTCACCAACTGGAAAATCAAAACAAAACCCATCACTACCCTTGCACTCTTTGACGGCGCACACCGCACCCTCATTCTGAACACCAAAGAATCTTTCCACCTCGATGATGTCCAACGATTTATTGTGCATGAAATAGGAACACACCTCGTTCGCTATCACAACGGCAAAAAACAAAAGCACACCCTCTTCCATGCAGGATTCCCTCAGTATTTAAGCACTGAAGAAGGGCTTGCTGTCTACAACGAAGAACGCGCAGGACTCCTCACCAAAGACCTTCTCAGCGGATATGCCGCACGAACCATTGCTGTCAGCCTTGCGCTCACCCACTCATTCAGCTCTGTATACACGCACCTTCTTGACTATTTCCCTCCTGACGAAGCCTGGAGAATCACCCTCCGCGCCAAACGAGGAGTAAATGACACGTCAAAACCAGGCGCATTCACCAAAGACTACTTCTACTTCAAAGGATGGCATGAGGTGAAAACATTCCTCTCCACAGGAGGAAACTTAAGAGACCTGTACATTGGCAAAATCGGATTACAACACACTCCCTATCTTCCATTTATCAGCTGAGGTACTTATTTAAATTCACATTTCTTCCCTTTTTCATGCACTTCAAACCCGCATTCATCGCCAAATACTCAAAGCTCACAGACTTTGCAGCATATCAGCATGCAGTTGCATCCTTTCCCAGAAAAAGCATCCGTGTCAACACCTTGCAAACAACCATTTCTCATCTTCAACACCTCCTTACTGATAAAGGATGGTACTTTACACCTGTGCCTTGGTGTCCTGAAGGATTTTACGTTTCTCACACCCATGGAAGGCGAGACATTGGCACATTACCCGAACACCAGAAAGGGCTCTTCTTTGCCCAGAAAAGCGTCTCATTCATCCCCAGCATCGCTCTCAATCCCAAGGCACATGATGTTGTCCTCGACCTCTGCGCAGCACCCGGAGGAAAAACAACCCATCTTGCCATGCTCATGCAGAACAAAGGAATCATCATTGCAAATGAACATGATAGCTACCGCATCAATGGCTTGATTGCAAACCTCAGACGCTGTGGCATCCTGAATACTGTTGTCACCCAACACCGCGCAGACTGGTTTCCTCAGGAAAACCGCTTTGACAAGATCCTTCTTGACGCACCCTGCAGCGGCACTGGACTCATCAAGGGACCAGGAGCAACAACTCTCACCACTCTCAAGACATGGAACCAGAAATACATTGAAGGCATGGCACGCATCCAAAAAAAGATGATCCTTCACGCATTTGACCTCCTCAAACAGGGAGGAACGCTTGTCTACAGCACCTGCAGCCTCGAACCAGAAGAAAATGAAGAGATTGTTGACCACCTGCTTGCACATCGTGATGCAACATTACTTCCTATTGACCTTCCTGTGAAGGTGAATAACAAAAAATATTTCAGAATTTGGCCGCAAGACAATGACACTGAAGGATTTTTTGTTGCAAAAATCATGCGATGATTTTTTTGTAGCATTCGAAAGATTTATAATCAAGTTCTCATATCATATACACATATTATTCACTTACAAAAGGAGGTTATCTCATGGCGGCAAGACGAAGAGCACGAACAGCTCGAGACGCTAAGGCATCCAAAGCACGCAGAAGACGAAAAAGATAATTCTCGGATTCTCATTCCACGTTCTTGACGTGCCTTTTTTCCTTCTTTTTTCATTTTTTATTCTCTCATTTTTTTCTCTTGAATTGATACTCTCACAAAAGGAGACCTTTATTAAAAAATAGCACGTTTATTATTGCTATGACTATTGCTCTCTCTCAAAAAAATACACACGCACCACTTTTGATACTGGATGATCACTCACCAGCACACTATCTGCAAAAATAGACCTATCTACAGGAAGGTTTAAGGAAACGCAACTAATTGCCTTATCACAAATCTCACACTCACTCACAAAACCAGCAGGCGTCGATTGACTGACAAACATTGCAATATCATCCCGACACCCACCAGTGCACGCTCCCGCATATGCAGGATTACCCGTGATGCACGAGCGAAACGTTTCATTCAAAGAAATCTCACGCAAAATGAATTTCTGCGCCTGCTTTACCGACTCAACAGTCAATTCCTCCTTCGGATCCTCTTTCACAAAGACCAACACCGCACCCAAAAGAATAACCACTGCAAGAATCGCCTCTAATGTCTTAATCAAGCCCCTCTTGTTTCTCATTACCATATGCTGAACCTCACCGTTGCCGGAGTTAAAACGCCTTGCGCATTCACGAACCACGTCTTCACTTCCTTCACCACAATATTTGCCCTCTGCGGAGGCTCAGGATTATTTGTGATTTTCTCATCATTCACAACTATTGCAAAATCCTTCCCCTGCGGAAAATGCAAATCCTGCTTCAGAAGATAATAATCAGTCGCTTTTATGGACTGCACATTTGCCTCGTTCATCCCCTCTTTTGTCAGCGTTGCACCCAACGTGGCATCACATATGCTGCTATTGGACGGAAAACACGTCAACGCAACCTCTGTCTGCTCTCCTGTCGTGTTCGTCAAGGGAAACGCCTTCACTCTAAACACCTTATCTGTACATATACCTGCTGTACATTCCACCCAAAAAGAAGACCCATCAAGAAAAGCCACCATCCCCGGCAATGTTGTTAAACCGCTGCCTCCTGCATATTCAAAACCAGCGTACCCCCATTGATAGTTATACACTGATGACAACACCACAGAAACACGCGCCGCAACGACAGAACCCACATTATTTACAAACACATCATCAAGCTGCTTGATAAATACCGGAAACTCCTTTACCTCCCAATTTGCCTTCCCAAAAAAACCATTCTCAAGAATCACCATCACATTTTCCCTTTCAACCACAGGCTCCAGTTTTGGCTTGATCAACACAAAAATAAAAACAATTGCAATCAAAAATGTTGATATGCTCACCAACCAATCAGCATACGACAATCCCCTTTTATTCCTCATCTGAACACCCCTGTTACTGTCGTAATAATCAACGCAGCAGAACCCATCAACACAAACGAATGAATCAAACCCTGCTTAATCGAACCCTCAGAAAATTTCCCAATCATAATACCTGCGAAAAACCCCTGAATGATGATAAGCGACAAGAAAATTGCATCCAAATTCACCGGAACCGTTCCCGCGTTAAATGACAATAATCCACCGCCAGCACCCTTCCCCAAGTTTTCTGACAATCCGAGCAACTTTGGAAACAGCCACAACTGCAACAACAACATAATCAAAATAAACACGTAAAAAATAATATACCCCTGCACAATCTGAGTGTATGCAGAAGCCCTCCGCTCTGCCTTCAACTTCTTCACATTCACCACAGAATCCACAATAGACGTCAAAATATCCCGAATATCTCCTCCAGACTGCTCTGCCTCAACAATAATAGACACCGACCTCTTAACCAGTACATTATCAACGTCCAAGCTGAATGTGACAAGAGCCTTTTGCGTCGGAATGCCACATTCAATCTGATTCGCCAACTTGTGCAAAAAAGGATTCAGCTCCTGAAAATTCTTCTTCGCAATCAACACAATCGCCTTCGGAATAGAAATACCAGACTTCACCGCCTCTGCAAGATTTCGCATGAAGTCAATAAACTGCACCTCAATCTGCTTTTGACGATTATTCTCCTTCCCAATATCAACCCAGACAGGAATAACGCCAACGACCACCGCGAGCACCGTAATCGGCCAAAACAACGGTTTCCCGAGCAAAAAAAGCACATTCACCACAAGCACCAAAAATATGAAGCAGATTCCAATAAGATATGTTGACTTGAATTCCATGCTACAACTCCGGCTGCACCACATTCAAAAACAAGATAAAAAAGATATTCAGGGCAGGAATCATCACATATGTCCCGAAAATCGCGATATTCTTAATTGATATTCCTGCTATATTTCCCCCCAGCACATTAATGATCGCAAGTGTCACCAAAAATAATAAGGGAGCAGCAATCAAAATGCCTATATAGATATCTGAATATGTCGATAGCATCTTCACATACTTCCTTCGCTCTAGTTCATAGGTTGTCATCGCATCATCTGCAGCCCCATTTAAGTACGATTTTAATGAACCACCAGACTCAATCGTTGCAACCATCCCATTCAACAACGCACGAAATCTTTCCGATGGCGTCGTTTTTGCAACCGTTTTCAGCGCAGTTGAAATGTCATACCCAAACAGATTCACATAATTCACAATCTTCCGAATCTCACTCTCCACACCCTTATAATCACCAGAATTCACAATCAGCTTAAAAATGGACACTGGCTTTGCACCAGAACCAGCAATCGCTGCCATGTGTAACGTCATAAACGGCAAGTCATCCCGAATCCTCTGCTTTCTCGAGTTTACTACTGTCGACGGATAGATATACATCCCAAAAAAAGTCACTGCACCACCAAGAATGGCAACAAGTATACTCAAGAGAATTGCAACGACGACATTAAAACCAACAAAAAAGCCAACCACCATTGACGCAAGAAACATTCCTATACTTACCATGAGTGTTGACAACAACATGCAGCTTACATATGTCTTCGACAGTATGTTCATATCCGCAGCACGCAACTCCTGATACAACCGCGCAAAAAACTTTGGATACTTCTCTGTGAAGTAGATTGCCAATGGCCGAAACATCATGTTTGCCAGGCTCCCGTACACTGATGTTTCATACACTGTATAATCTACAATCTCTTCCCTATTCTCTCCCCCCACATATTTTGGATTCATAATCCTCTTTAAGATCTTCTTACTCGCACCAATCTCCCGCAAATACTTCTTTCTCGTTGCAGCACTCATGTAAAACTTCTTCTTCGACTGCTTCTCACCACTTTCTTCCTCTTCACTTTCCTCCTCCCTTGTTGGTATCGGCACTCCACCTTCACTTTCACCAAACTCAATCGCCACCCGCTGATTAATACGATCTATCCTGTTTAACAACTCCACAATCTTCGTTGCAAACTCCTCCATCCTCTCCTCAGGAGTCTTTCCTTGCATAATTTTTTCCTTCTCTTTATCTGTAAACGCTTCAGTGAACGCTGAAAGAAATTTTTTCCTCTGCTGAACCTTTTTCTCCACTTCTTCACTCAAATAAATGATTTCCTTTACATCAGCAACAACAGACATGTTAACCGAGGTTCCTCCTTTCCTCATCAACACTCCTCTCAATGCTCTTTGTTAAACTCAAAATATACCTTCGCATTTTTTCACGGCGCTCTTCAGTGTTTCCCTGCTGTTCTAACTCGTTATACACCTTGATCGCATCAAGAATTGCACGCGCATTCTGCCTAATCATATCAATACTCATTGTACTAACTGCTTCGGCTCGACATTCACCCCATTGAACATTTTCAGCACCCGTTCAGGATCTTTGTAATACAAATTTATTATATCCTGCACTTCCTTGTAATCCACAATATTTCTCCTGTACATCTCCATCAACATTCTTGTCCGCACCCTAAATTCACGCATCAAGAAGCTCATTGTGACACCATACGTCTTTTCCAGCTTCTCAAACAGCTTGCTCTGCGTCTTGAAATAGAAATTATCTGATGCAGGATCCCATATAAACGGCGTATTTGTGACGAGCTCACTCAATTTATCGCCAATACTTATCACTTCAATGACGGAACGCACGCGCCGCACATTTTCACCCTGCACCCTCACCTGAGAAATGACACACACCACATCAATTGTCTCAATCAATGATGGAGAAAGACTAATCGGCGGGGTTTCCAAACGCCGAATCATCGTCTCCACATTTTCTGCGTGCATCGTACATGCTGTTGGATGACCTGATGCAGCACCCTGAAAAAGAACTGCTGCCTCTTGCCCACGAATCTCTCCCACAATCACATAATCTGGACGCTGCCTGAAGCTTTCCCTTAACAACATAAACAAGTCAACCTCACCAAATTTTTCCTCGCCACCCACACCCGTTGCCTCACGCACAACACTTGGTAACCAATTCTCATGCGTCAACGAAAGCTCATGCGTGTCCTCAATAGACACAATGCGCGCTGCAGGAGGAATGAAAAATGCAAGGCTATTCAATAAGGATGTTTTTCCCGCACCTGTTCCTCCAATGATAATAAAATTTGATTCATACTCAATCAACAACCACAAATATGCGAGCATCTCCGGACTTAACGTCTTGAGCTGCATCAGCTTCACCGGACTCCACGGTTCGGAAACAAACTTTCTGATTGTAAACGTTGGTCCTCTCGACGAAATGTCAGACGAATACGTCGCGTTCACACGAGAATTATCCGGCAGCCTTCCGTCCAAAATAGGGCTTGCATACGAGACATACTTCCCACACTTCTGCGCAAGCTTCTCCACAAAGCTTGTCAGCTCTGCAGGATCCTTATAACTAATATTTGTCCTCAAGTTCCGATATTTCCTGTGTACAATATAAATTGGCGTGTCCACACCATTACACTCAATATCCTCAATAAAATAGTCCTTCAACAGGGGCTCGATCCTGTTCAAACCCACAAAATCACGATACACAAAATACATCATCTTCAAAAACATCTCTTCTGTGATGCGCACACCCATCTCCGCAAGCAAGACCTTAATGTTCTTTTCAAGATACTCTATAATCTTCGTTGTTGACTTCACATTAATAAAACTCATATTAATCAATTCTTCAATCCCCCGCTCAATCAACCGCAAGAGCCGCTTCTCATTCTCATCCAGTTCCGGCTCTTCAACTATATACACCAGTTCATTATTCTTCTTATCCCAGAAAATATGTGCATACGCATACGGCTCTATTAACGGATAGCGAAAATCAAACGACTGCTTATCCTGCACCTGCGGCAGGGGAGGAATGTCTACAATCGTCTTTACCTTGAACAACACTTCAGGCTCTGGCGCAGCCGGAAGCTCTTTCCCCTTTACTTCACCTTCTTGTACCATGCTGTTCCTCTTTTGCGTTTCATAGAGATCTGACTGTTCACAATTAGAGGCAACCAAAGCTATAAAAACCTATCTGCTTTCCCTTGATTTACGCTCATCAACAGCTTTTAAACGAGAATTCTTCACTCTTCCCGCAAACTCATCATACACTGTTTGATACACTCTATGCCCTACTTCTGCAAACCTGTTAAAGTATCCTGTGAACCACCAATTCATACTAATGCCTGCCTTTTCTGATTCTATAATATCATTTCCTGTCTCAATACCTCCCGTTCTCCACACATGAAACTCACGATCAGGACCACATGCACGCACATATGCCACTGCAGCAGCAGCTGTCCGCAATGACATCTCTTTCAACGGCCTTCCGCTCACCCCTCCTCCAATATGATTCACAAAATACTCAAACAACCCTCGCTCTGCATGATGAATCATTGGCCGAATATCATTATAATTGGTTACTGTGTTTCCAAAGTTCACCCCGTCAAACCCACACCTCAACACCATGTCTAAAATTACTGGTAACTGCTCCTCTTGCGTATTCGACGCAAACTTCACTATCACCGGCAATCTCCTGTCCCGAACACACAAAAAATGATCCCTGAGATATTCAAGACGCTCCCTCACCTCATCCTTCGTTCCTGCTGTTTCTCTCGTGTTTGGACAACTCTCATTCACCTCAATGAAATCAACACCACATATCATATACCCATACATCCCTCGCACCAGCCTATCAAGCTGCTCCTGCCCCTTCAGATCCGGAGAACGCATCACACTCACCCCTATAGGGCATCCATCAACCTTCTGGTATGCTTTTAAACGTTCACCAACACTCATATCCCCTTCATTCGGCAAGCCAAGCCAATTCGACGCTGCACCAGACAACGGATACGGTAGAAATGGAAGACCCTTATTTCCTTTTCTTGGATTTGCAGTTGTTGTTCCTGCAAGATATGCACCCGCACCCTGCGCAACCATCACATTATACGCTTCGCCGTTTTTCCACATCCCCGCCGCATTTCCTAATGGAGAACGAAACGAAATCCCCCAGAGCTTCCGCTCCAGCCCTTGTGAAGGATGTATCTCTTCCGGGTACTCAGCTGCTAATTTCTTCAGAAACCACTGCCTTCCCTTGCTATACACCCATGTTGCATGCTTCGGTGAGAGACGGTGCATCAGAAACGCACGATGCTTATGCTCCCACCGCGCAATCGTTTCCGCTTTCATCTCTCGCTTATGCTGCCCCACGCAACTCGTTCAACATCTTTTGATAGTGCGCTGCTGTTGCTGCCTGATCACCACTTTCAGGAAACATTAACGCGCGCCCCACATTCACAATCACTCGATCAGGAGCAAAATGCTTCCAAATGGCACCAGCTTCCCCACCTTGCGCTCCTACTCCAGGAAGCAAGACAAGCATCTTATCACCAACATATCCTCTTACTTTTCCAATTTCCTCATCAGTAATGTGATTCTTCTTGCTTGGCGCACCAATCACAATGCCATCAAGACCCTGTGCTTTCGCTTGCTGCGCTAAAAACATAAACTGTCTCGCATACGGCTCATCATGCACCCACACCACATCATCACCATTCTGTTGAAAAGTAGCAGTAACCTCTCCCAAATCACTCGCGTATGCTCGTAATGGCATGAGTTTTCCTTTTTCTCCAGCATATTCAGGATTACTCATTAATACCATGGTAATTAACCCGATACCTCGTTTTTGTGCTTGCTTTGCCGCCTCAGCCATATTTCCTGCATATGGCGCGAGAGTGACTGCATCTGCACGCGCTGCTGCATAAAACAATCCTGCATCATTTGTTGATCCAATATCTGCAAGCTTCGCATCCTCAATAATCACCAATCCCTTATCACATGCCAGATCAGTCACTTCCTTCAAAGTATCCATATCCCTAGGACCCTTCCAGTAATTCATGTTCGGCTTCAACGCAGCAGCAAATGGAGCAACTGCTTCCACATATCGCAATGCCCAGTCACGCTTGCTTACTCCCTCAGGAATTTCCTCACCCGGACGATCCATTCCCAGCACTGCAGGATCAAGACCTGCACACAACACTGAATTTTTATCATGCACTGCTTTCAACCATGTCTCTAAAAATTCCATTCACTTCACCACCTGAATTGTTTGTACACCATGATCAGCAAATTCCCTTTCAACAGCCCTTCCTATATCAACACCCGGTTGCATTTTTGCATATGCGCGTGGTAATAAACGTTCTGCAGTACTCAATGTCAACAATGGAACTCCTGCCATCGCAACTGCAGAAGCTACAGGCATTCCATTATTTCCATACTGCTGCTCTGTTGCCCGATGAAACGTTCGAGCAAACGCATCATACACCTTTTCACTATCTTTCCCGCGAATTGGAGTGAGCTCCATTCTGTTTGTTAAACTGATTGCTGCAATTATTTCCACACCCTTCAATTCTTTGATATCAGCAATTGTACTCAATAACGAACCGCCTGTTGTTGTGACATCCTCCAGAACGATAACTCTTCCCCTTGGCGCTGTAACAAAATACTTGTCTTCAGGTCGTCCATGATCCTTTGGTTTTCCTCTTCCCATAGGAATCACATGACTTCCTTCACCATACTTTTCACTTCGCTCTGCACATGCTAATTGTGCTGCAATTGCAAGCTTTGTGGCACCTTCCGGAACGCCATAAAAACAATCTGGATTTAACCCTTGAGCCTCCACAAAATCACGCACAAATAATTCAACCTTTTTCAACAACCAAACATCTCCTGTCGGCTTCCTCCAGTTCACATACCAATGCGATTGCCTGCCAGATTTTAACTCTACAGGATTTGCAAAAAAACCAGGCACATTATGATCAAGAACGAAATTGTCAAAAGCTTCTGCGTCAAATGCCCCCATACTTTTTTCCATTACGCCTTTGTTTATAAACCTAATTGACCCAATGTTAGTTACAACACCGTCACCCGAACAACAGGCATTGCAATACCCCCAGCGTTCGTTGAAAACGTGCCATTATGCGTGACCAGCATGGAAAATCTTCCCGAAAACGGGCTCCCATACTGCGATTCAAGATCAATATCAACACTATTCTCATACTTCCTCTCTACCAACAGAATATAGTTATTCTTCACCACCGTCTGCTTCAAGAACAAGTCAAGCACTCCTTCCTTAATGGGAACATTCACCTCCATGACCTGCGCACTTGTCTCCAGCTCCCATCGAATCGTATCATTCACCTCTTCAATAAAGAGCTGCCCTGCAGTAAGCGACAAAGGAGATAACTCCCGCTGCGATCCAGGACCCTCCCGCACCACTATTTGAATAGCCTCATCAATCGTAAACAGGATGTTCTTTGTTTCTGCAACCGTATTTCTGTCCTTCAACTGATTCACTAAAGGCACACCTGCAGCAAGCACCAAGCTCAGAATGATAATAGCCAATGCGAAATACAAGATTGCTGAAATCCAAATCTGCCCTCGCATTCGCCGCATCATTATTCTCCCAGAAGAAGCTTATTGCCTAACAATTTGCCGTATACTCTTCAACCGCATCCTTACACAAGATTGCTCCCTGATTTGTTCCTTGAATCCATGCAATCACTTCAATCCTTGACACTCCTGCTAATGCAAATCCTGTGTATTGCCTTACCCCTAACGACGCAATTCCATCCCTTCCCTCAGGAGTTATATCTCCCGCACCTGCAACCAACCGAAAGGTGATGTTTGTGATATCTAACACCCCATTATTCTGAATCGTTACTGTTCCTGCCACACAATCCATATTTGTAATCTCAAAATCCAGCTGCGTCGCACACTTCAATGCCTCTTCAGTCTTCTGACCCACATCTGCTGTTGTACCCTTCACATAATCTAAACCCCATGTGATGACAACAGCTGCAAGCGCCACTGAAAAACCTATCAACAACACGGTTGCAATCAATGGAGAAATACCCTTTTTCTGCATCTTACAAGTTCAACTCCAGCTTCTGATCAGAACAGGGCCTGTTAATCCCCTGGCCAACTGTCCCCACCACAAAAATCTTTTCCACATCAGGAACGCCAGGAATACCCGTATACGGATATGATCGTGATGAACCCCTCTCCACAGCCTGATTATAAAACACTGTATTTGTCTTCCCACTTCCACTCACCACTAATAACATGCCACTCAAATCAGCGCCATTATTATCCAACTCCACAGAACCACCTGCAGTATCTGTCACCTGAAAATTAACACCCGTACAGGTCAACGCAGCAGCCGCGGCACCACCCTGCTTACTCTGCAATTCCTTTGTAATTCCTTTCCCCCAAAAGGTTACTGCAAGCGCACTCGCTACCACAAAAGTTACGAGCACAACAGTTGTTATAATGGGCTCAATCCCTTTTTTTTGCATGACCATCTTTTTTCAACAACGCACAATCAATTTCCTGTCTGTACAGCCGAACAGCTTATTGCCCACTGTCATGACCGGAACAATATCCACTTCTGTTTGGGCATTGCCAATATTTAAATCTTTGGATGATTGCGGCGCCAAATCCAACTGAAAGTCAGCAGCGCCAAACTGATTCCTGACACTCACCTTTGTAATATTAAAGTATCCCGTGTTTGTAATGTTCACATGATCCACACCAGGAGCGCATGATAGCACTGCAACATTCAAAGACACGTCTGCACAGCGCGCATCAAACTCTACATCTTCTACAATGTCTTCAGTCACCTGCTTTGTCTGCTCACGCATCCATGTAGTCACTATAATCCCCAGAGCAACGGTTAACCCAATCAGCAAGACCCATTCAATAATCACAACCGCACCCTTTTTTTCCATTGAGAATTCACTTCTCTTAACGCTATATAAATTTACCCCTCGTATACACCTTCCTCACATTTCCCTGCTTTTCCTTTGCAATAATAATGAGATCAGGATTATTCTGCGCCACTTGCGTGGTAAAGGTTGTTGCTGCCGATGTATCAAGCTCCTCTAATACAATTCCAATAGTGAGCGGGAAACTTGTTCCTGAAGGCACCACTTCCTCACGCATACAGGACACCACACTATTAATATCAATAGGAATAGCCAAACTTAATCCCCCCACTGAAAAGCTCGGGCTGACCTGACTAAAACAACCGCTTATGATATACTGATTGCTTCCAATCGTAATAGTTGCTTGCTCCTTTGCAAAGTTTCCTATATACACCCTATCTCCCTTCATAAAAAGGTACATTAATCCATAATCAGGGCTTTTTGTTCGCGCATAAGATGTAAACAACAAAGTAAAATTGAGAAAGACACTCGCAATCGGCTGCTCTGTTTCAATCAGGTGATTGAGAAACTTTGCACTTTCCACCTCAAAATTCTTGGCAATCTCCTCAAAGTTGTCATCTACCACTGTCCTTTTCACCGTGTTTGCAGGAGTGATAATAACAAAAATGACGAATGCAAAAATGATTGCAGTCAAGATGTACAACTGACCCCTTTTATCCATCATATCCCTTTTCCTTGACTTCTATTTAAAGGTTATTTGTGTTGCCTGCTGTGCAAGCTTACTAAATAGCCAAGCATGACTCCCACACCCACAACCATTGCTGTCTCAAATGACGTAAAATATCGAAGAAAAAACAAGACCAAGACTGCAAGAATTGGCAGTGTATAATGATAGCCCTCTTTCATCCTCCTTTATTCACCTTTTCCGTATAAATAGTTTTCCCTTCGTGCACACAACTCCTTATTTCAGTCGAGAAAGAACCTTTTTCAAATCATCCGGCAAGGGATCTTCAATATTCATTCTCTCCTTCGAGAAGGGATGCACAAAAGAAACTTTCCACGCGTGCAAAAACTGCCTTCTTAACCCTGCCTTTTCCCTCCACTCTTTATTTACTTCTTTGTTACCATATAGCCTATCACCCACAACGGGATGGCCGAGATACGCACACTGAGCACGAATCTGATGCAATTTTCCTGTCATCAGCTCCACCTCTACTAATGCGTATTTCTCATACTGTTTTTGCACCTTATATTTCAACTGCACACGCACACCCTCACCCTTCTTGTCTGAAATAAGAACCTTATGCTGGAAATGCTCTTTCACCCTCTGCAAATATCCTGTGAGGATTCCCTCTTTCTTTTCGAGCTTTCCAATGACCAAAGCAAGATATATTTTTCTCACTTTTCCTTCCTTAAACAGATCATACAATCTGAGAATCGCATCACGATGCTTCGCAACAATCACACACCCCGATGTTCCTCGATCCAGACGATGCGCCAATGCAACTTTCTTTGTCCACCCTTTCTCCTTCATATACAACTTGACAAGAGCAATCAGATTTTTCTTCTCAACTCCTGTTCCTGGCTGGCTTGCAAGAAATGGAGATTTGCTCACAACGAGCAGATCATCATCCTCATACAAGACAGAAAACATTTTTTGCCTCTCTTGCGAGACAGGTGCCTTTTCCTGCTGCATATTTCCAAATAAAGAGATATGATCACTCTCTTTCAAGAGGTAATTTTGCTTCTTTTTTTTCCCGTTTACTTTCACTCTTCCCTTCCGCAAAAGCGCATACACTGTAGAACGAGAAAGCGACGGACATATTTTCAACACTGCCTTGTCAAGCCTTTTTCCAGAAAACTCCTTTGCATCAACAACCTGCACCATACGCTAAACGAGATATCATTCTCTTTTTAAACCTTTTAGCATCACTCTAACAGATGATATAATCCTTTTCTTTGCAATTTCTCACGCATCTTGTTTCGCAAGGAAAAGAGGGTTGTTTCTACTGTCCCTAAAGGCTTCTTTAGTCTTTCTGCAATCACCCTCACTTTATCTCCCCCAGCATACCTCATTACAAACATGCCTCTATTTATGTCAGATGTTTCACCCAATACACCAACAATGACATCACACGCCATTCTCATGTCTTCACTCATCTGCACGACGTCTGCAGCACTCTTTTTCACTGCCAAATTTCCATACACTGAAGATTCTCTATCCCCGAGCAAGAGCTGCAGACAATCGTCCAAGTTTCCTGCACCTTTCCACGAACCATTACTTCCCTGACTCCGAGCAATATCAATCACTTTCCGTTGAATCGTTGTTGCTAACGTGTTTTTAAACCATAGGGAATTTCTTAATCTTTCTTCATCATTCCCATATACTCGCCACATACTCAACACTGCTTCGTGATATATATCTTCAGGATCGAGCGATTGCGATGCTATCCCACACTCGAGCGCTCTTCGTCGCGCAAGCTTCATTCCTAACCCTCTCGTTTCATTAACCCGAGTTGCAAACAGTAATTCATATTCTCTTTGTTCCATCATCAAAACTCTACAGAAGATCGTACAAACTTTCCCTGTTTCTTATCCTCTCTGTTAATTCACTCTTTGCCCTACAGAAGATCACATTCACCGCACCTACTGATATGTTCAATTTTTCTGCAACTTCCTCTGGCGAATGTCCATCATATACTCTCAAACTCACCACTTCTCTTATATGACCTGCTAATGTTTTTTCAATTCCCTTTGCAAGCATTCGTGCTTCTTCCCTCTGCGCAACAATCTCATACGGTGTTTCTCCTCTCGCTTCAACCACTCTTTTACAACTCTTTTCTTCACTAGACCCATCTTCACCTGGCGTATTTCTCTTTACTGAATCATCTAAGCTTATAGTATCTACTTCCCCTCTGGACCTTGTAGTCACATATTTCATTTTATCCTTCAACGTCCAGCCAATTACTGTATTCATAAAACGTCTTACTTCATCATCAGCTAATAATGGTTTTGACCTTCCACTTTGTATATACCTCATCGCTGTCATCACCGCATCTTGATACACATCATCAGGATCCATTCTTCCGTGAAGAAACTTGTATTTCCCCCTGAGTAATGCTGCAATATTTTCCACCCCTTCAAGTCTGAAGGATTCTACTTGCTGTCCAAAATGGTCTAATTCCACTTGTCCAAAGAGATTCTCTTCATCCATTGTATATACTACTATATGTTTTTAAGAAGGCGTTCACTACCCTATATAAATATTATGATTGTTCCTGATCAAACTCATGCAAAAGCCTTTCCTGCTTCTTGCTGAGCCTTTTAGGCACTTTCACAACCACCTGCACAAACTGATCCCCCATGCCAAATCCCCGCAGTTTCTTAATACCCTCTCCTTTCAACCGAAATACTGCATGACTTTGCGTTCCTGGAGGAATCTTCACTGTTGCAGATCCCTTCACTGTCGGAACTTCAACCTTTCCTCCCAACACAAGAGTTGAAAAGGGCACTTCTATATCAAGAAAAAGATCATATCCCTCCCGCGTCAACTTCTCATGCGGCAGCACATGCACTACCAAGTACACATCACCACCTCCTCCTTCACCATGATCACCTTCACCCTCTAACCGAATCTGCATGCCATTATCAACACCTGCAGGAATCGTTACCTTCACTGTTTTCATTCCCCGCAAAAACCCTTGACCCCTACACCTTTTACAAGGGTCAAGCACTTTCTTTCCTCTCCCATTACACTCCCCACAGGACACTATTTGCGTAATCATGCCAAACATACTCTTCCCGACACGCCGCACCTGCCCCTGACCCTTACATGTCTTGCACACTGTCACTTTTCCCTCATGCGCACCTGACCCATTACACCCTTCACATTTTTCCAAACGCTCCACATCAACCTCTTTCACTGCACCAAACGCAGCCTCCTCAAAACTCAGCTTGATGTTGAGCTGAATGTCACTGCCCCTATCCCTTCGCGCATGCTGACCACCAAAGAACATGTCAAAAATGTTATCAAACCCTCCAAACCCCATGTCACGAAAGACATCAAAATTGAAATTCCTGAAAATATCCTCCTGAGAAAACTGCTGCTCAAACGTAGCGTGACCAAACTGATTATACTGCGCACGCTTCTGATCATCACTTAACACCGCATACGCCTCAGAAATCTCCTTAAACTTCTCCTCAGAACCCTTCTCTTTGGTCACATCAGGATGATACTTCTTCGCAAGCTGCTTATAGACCTTCTTTATATCATCCTTCGATGCCGTCTTTGCCACACCAAGAATGGAATAATAATCATCTTTCGTCATACTTTCCTCTTCTTATCCTTCACTTCAAAGTCCGCATCCACGACAGTGTCATCCTTCTTCTCTTGCGTTTGCTTTCCCTGTTGCTCCGCAGCCTTCTTATATAACTCAGTAGAAGCCTGCTGCACCACCTGATTGAGCTCCTCCATCTTCTGCTTGATCTTTGCAACTTCCTTCTTTTCCAAGAGCTTCTTGAGCTCCTCACTCTTCTTCTGTATCTCTTCCACTTGTCTTGCGTCAATTTTCCCTTCAACTTCCTTCATCAGCTTTTCTGTGGCATACACCAGCGCATCCGCCTGATTGAGCGTCTCCACTTCCTCACGCCTTTTTGTATCCTGCTCTGCGAATTGCTCTGCCTCTTTCCGCATCCTCTCCACTTCACCCTCGCTTAACTTTGTTGTTGCGGTAATCTTTATTGATTGCTCTTTTCCTGTCCCCATGTCCTTTGCATTTACATTGACAATACCATTCGCGTCAATATCAAACGTCACTTCAATCTGCGGAATACCCCGAGGAGCTGGAGGGATACCCACAAGATCAAACTGGCCGAGCAGCTTATTATCTGCAGCCATGGCACGCTCACCCTGATACACCTTAATAGTCACTGCAGGCTGATTATCATCAGCAGTTGAAAAAATCTTTGCCTTCTTTGTCGGAATAGTCGTATTTCTTTCAATTAACTTTGTCAAGACGCCACCCAATGTCTCAATACCCAAACTTAAGGGAGTGACATCAAGGAGCAATACATCCTTCACCTCACCTGCAAGCACTCCTGCCTGAATTGCCGCACCCTGCGCAACACATTCCATCGGATCAATGCCTCTTTCTACCTTCTTCCCGATGAACGACTCCACAAGCTTTTGCACAATAGGCATGCGTGTTGGACCTCCAACAAGAATTATTTTATCAATATCACTTCGCGACAATTTTGCATCATTCAACGCGCGATCAATCGGGCCCTTACACCTTTCAATTAATGGATCAACCAGCTTCTCGAGCAATGCACGCGTCATCCTCATGCTCAAATTCTTCGGACCAGACCTATCTGACGTGATGAACGGCAAATTAATATCTGTCTCAAGCGTTGTTGAAAGCTCAATCTTCGCCTTCTCCGCAGCCTCACGAATGCGCTGCATGGCAGTATCATCATCACTCACATCACTACCAGAATCTTTCTTAAACTGCTCGACAATGTGCTTCATCACAATCTCATCCATGTCTGTGCCACCTAATTCTGTATCCCCAGATGTTGCCTTCACTTCAAAGACACCATCACCAAAATCCATCATAGTGACATCTAAGGTTCCCCCGCCAAAATCAAAGACTAAAATCTTGAGCTCCTTCCCATTCTTATCGAGACCATATGCTAGCGAGGCTGCCGTCGGCTCATTCACCAAACGAATCACTTCCAACCCGGCAATCTGCCCTGCATCCTTTGTTGCCTGACGCTGATTATCATCAAAATATGCAGGCACTGTAATTACTGCCTTCTCTACTTTCTCTCCTAAAAATTCTTCAGCATCCTTCTTAATCTTCTGCAAAATGAATGCAGAAATCTGCTGGGGCGTGTACTTCTTCCCATAAATATCATACGTGAAATCCTTTCCCATCTTCCGCTTCGCCTTGATGATCGTGCCTTTCGGGTTTGAAATTGCTTGCCTGCGCGCAGGCTCACCCACTAAAACATGACCCTCTTTCGTAAACGCAACGACAGACGGAAATGCTTTTCCATACAGCGAAGCACCTTCAGCGCTCGGAATAATCTTTGGGCGACCCGCTTCCAACAGAGCCGCAGCGCTATTTGATGTTCCCAAATCAATACCAATAATCTTAGCCATGGTCATTCACCTTTGTTACAATCACTTTTGCAGGGCGCAACACCTGATCGTGCACAAAATACCCTTTCTGCACTTCCTCCACAATAAGGCCATCGTCTTTATCACTCTTTAAATGCTTTACGACCTCATGCAGATGCGGATCCACTTGCTTCCCCACTGCCTCTATAGGCCGCACACCCTCATGCTCCAGCACCTTCTTGAAACTTTCAAAAATCATTGACATCCCATTCGTCATGGTCTCTGACCCCCTGGCATTCTTCATGGCGTGCATTGCACGCTCAAAATCATCACGAACATCAACCAAATTCAATAAGAGCTTATGCACTGACATCCGCATGGAACGCTCACGATCGCGCTCTGTGCGCTTGACATAATTCTCAAAATCTGCCTGCACCCGCTTCAGATCATTCATGTATTCCTGGAGCTTTACCTCCTTCTCTTTCAATATTTTTTCCTTCTCCACAACTTGCTTTTCCAATGGACTTGCTGCGTGCTCTTTCTGTTTTTCCATATTCTTACCGCTCCTGCAACCCCAGTTTTTGATCCACTTCATTTGCCATCTTCTTAATATCACACAGCATTCTCATGACGTCTGTTTCAAGCTCTTCAATTGTCTTCGCAACACTCTTCCTCCGCAACACATATCTCGTCCTCTTTTGAACGATCAATCCAGACTCAAGATAATGCTGCAAATGAATCAAGGCTGCACCGCGAGACACATTACTCCTTGCCGCAATTTCCTGACTGGTTAATTCTTTTCCTTCATGCATGGCCATCACGACTGCACAAAAAATCTTACTTGCCGTTTCCTCCATATCCCGCGGCGTGACAAATCCCAGACTCTTACAAATCCAGTCAATATCCTGATTAAGCTTTGGCTCACCCGGCTTATCCAAGAGCTTGATTGTAATCGTTGATACCATTCTCTTCTTTTTTCTCAAAAAGCTTATAAATGTTTTGATTATTTTTAATACCTAAACAAAAATGTTTAATACTATTATGAAAATATTTACCTCTCTGCTCTTCTTTCCCTATATATTATAAGATACGCAGATTCATCAACAAGAACGAACTCTCTTCCTGCTGTTGATGATGTGAACACCTCCTCATGCACCTCACCTGTGCACCTCACTTGCATACTCACTGCCCTCCTTCTTGGAGTATAGCACACCTCTATGCGATACCTTCCATGACCCTCATGCTCCTGAACAAAAAGAGCTACGTGCGAAACATCAAGCACTCTTCTTTCAATTCCCCTTCTCTCTGCTTCTCTTTGCAGTGCAGCTGTCAAACTCTGCGCTTCATCAGAAAGGAATGCATGTTTACTATTCATCCCTCTTCTCACAGAAATACTGTTTTAAAAACGCTTCGCCCTTACTGCTGCTTCGTGCTCACAATCTCTGGAGGACGGTTCACATTCACCACTGTCAGCGTAATCGTCTTCGCAATCGTCGCAGTCCCGTCTGTTGCAGTAATGGTCACTTCATACACTCCCGCATCTGTATATGAAAGCTCCTTTGTTGCGGATGTCATCCACCCACTGTATGTAATCTGCACTGCGCTTCCTGTATCACTTTTCACCTGCGGATTTAATGTAATTGTTTCCCCTTCATTCACTGTCAAATCTTCAGGCTCAACCTCAAACCACAAAGTCGAAGGCGTTCGTGGTATTCCTGGCAGCACATGCACTTTAATAGTATCCAAATCCTGCAACCCTCTTGTATCCTTACAAATAATGGTTACTGGATGCGTTCCAATATCCTTTTCTGTCGTTTCTTTCACCTTATCACTCATCCACTCACGATCACTGACAATATCACTATTAAACTGAATCGTAACCTTATCCCCCTCAGGATCCGTACATTCAGGATTCACTGTCACTGTCTCACCCGCAACAACTGTGACATCACTCATGTCTTTTAATACTGGCGGCTTGTTTCCCGGGCCAATCTCAATGCAATACTGCTCCTCTTCATCAAACTCGCCGTCTGTCACACTCACAGAAAATAAGTGCACACCTAAATCACCTGCTTTTGTCTGCCAGACTCCATTATTATCTGCAAACGGCTCTGTAAAGTACACATCTAACCTTCCTGCAGGACCAATCGGATACTTTGGATCATTCTCATCAGGATCCCTCACAATTGATAACACATTAATCCTGTCACCTTCACGACCTGTAAAAGGACACTTACTTCCTGGCGGACTCTTTAGCTCTTCAATTGCAATCTCACCCTCTTTCACAATACTTCCTTCATCCTCTTCTGACTTCACTGGTTGTGTTTGCTCCTCTTCCTTTTCTTCAATCACTTTTGTTGTTGCTTCGCTTTCACTTGCTGGCTGATCAATCACATAAAAATACCCGCCAACTGCTCCAAGAACAACCAGAGCAATAATAACTCCAAGAATAGTTAACCTTCTTTTTTCTTGAGGTGTCAAATACATGATATTCCGTAGCATTCAGCACAATCATTTAAAGCTTTCCATACTACTATGATGATTTGACAGATTTTCTTGTCGTTCCTAAAAACCTTTCATCAAAACACTCTCAGATTTAAAAAAAGAAGAATCTTTGTATGATACTGCCCTCTTACTCATTTGCCTTCTGGCTCATCAATCTTAGACTTGCTCTGCTCTTCACACTGACACGCATTACTACACACTCCACCCGTAATCACCTGCGTGTTGCATGCAGATCCTGGAGGATCACACTCCTCACCTGGCTCAACCCCATTCAACCCACACACCGCATTCACACAAACACAACTCGACTGCTTACAATACGCAGGCGTCTGACAATTCCCCGGACTCTTACACACCCCATTCTCCAACGGACCACACCCACCACCTGTTCTGCTTGTTGGCGCTCCATATCCAGTACTATCCTCTGTTGTCGGATACAATGTTGGCGCTTTAGACATACATCGACACGTCAATGGATCACACTCCCGAGGAGAAGGACAATTTACTGTTTCACATGCATTTGCAAACGTTACTTTCCCACCCTGCTTCCACTGACACTTATTTGGATCGTAGTTATACGCCGGATTATCAAATTTATTCACTCCCCCTGTAAATGATTTTACACTTGGATCATAATTTGGAACTGCAGGAGCCTTTAGCGTTACTCCTCCTTTACAATCTTTCTTATACCTTTCAAACAATGCATTGTACCAATTATAATACCACCCATAATACGCATCAAACAATGCAATTATTTCTGTCCACAACCGCAAATTTGTTACCGGACTCCGCGCAGCTTGGTACTCATCAGTCATCGTTTGCCATCCATCATAAATTCCATTCGGACCGCCACCGCTAATGATACTCCCTGATCCATAAGTAAATGAATTTACCCAAAAGAAAAATCCGTCAGATGTCAATGCCCCATCTCCTGTTGCAAGCATAGGGTTATACAAACTAGGAACTCCTGGCTGCGTTAACACTGGGTTAAGATTCCCCAGCGCTTTTTGACCCAGAGGATCTAACTGACGAAGCATGTCACCCATCACATTCACAGCGCACGTCTTCTTATGAATAATGTCATCCATATACGCTCGCAACCTTTCCAAGGATTTTCTTGTCCCCTCACAATCATTCACTCCTGTAAAGGTTGGAGTACTTTGCCTTTGCTGATCCTCTTCCTCACTTGGAGACGTTTGCGGAGTAGCAAAAGGATTTCCTGCATTTACTGTTGCAGGATCAATAGTAAAAGGATACGCTTCTCCTGACTTTACTGCGGTGTTTATTGGATGTCGCATCCCTCCAAGAGCGCTTGCAAACATCTGATTAATAACATTCTGTAAATTCTGCCCATCCTCACTTATCATTTGTGGCCAGCCACCTGCAGTTGGAAATGGAGGCACCTGCACTTCACTACAATCAATTGGAATAGGACTACTTGTGTCCGAAGAACCCGTTACCCCACGACCAGTCAATTCTCCAGGAAGGAGACTCAGCAGAAATGCAACACCCACTAACAAAAGAATCATTATCAGATGAGAACGAACTGGTTGCCTACCCTCTTTTTCCATACCTTTTTGATTCTGTTAGAGTATATAAACCTTTTTTTTTAGAACAGTTGCTTCCACGCTTCAAATCCAAGTTTTGGTTCAAGATCTGTATGCACAAGACCCTGCACAGAAATCCACTCCAGTTCTTCAGGAAACTTCGCAACCTTTGGATCAGGATCTGCTAACGTAATCCACAACACCGTATTTATATCTAGGTCTTCATACAACCTTGGAAGCTGTTCGATGTATTTCTTTTGCTTTTCTTGCTCTGCAAGATACATCGGATACTTTGGATCTGAACCTATAAACCCTGTTTCTGCAATAAATATAGGAGGCAATTCTCTTTCTCTTAATCCATCATACCACGTCTTCTCTACCGGATCACCAAAGGGATATGAAGACACTCCAAAGAAATCCTGCTTTGGTAAGGCCTTTTCCGGATCATCCAGCAGCTCCCACTGCGCATCACTCCCATAGAAAATCTTTCCAGAAAGCAACTCATACTGCAAGGAACAAAACACTTTCGTGTGCGAGCTTACTGCTTTTACCTGATCATACATCCGCACATACAACTCACGAAACGCCTCCCATTCTTCCGGAGACACAAACCCATACCACATATTCACTTCCACACATGGATTCAAATAATCCGGCTTGTGCCGCTGCACATTCCTCATCACCACTTCCAAATATTTCTCCTGCCACGCCTCATCAAAAATCAGCGGAGGATTTCTCCCTGTCCACCCAGGAGGTGTATCTAGTTGTTTCCTGTCTCCACTAAAAGGCTCTAAACCAACATACTTTTTGTATTTCCCACCTGCGCGATCAAACCATGCATCAAGCACAAAGGTGTTATAATTCTGATCAGTTTTCAAGTCATCAAACATGTCCCCTTTCTGAATAACTAAAATATCTGACACGTCTTTGATCATTGCAAACCATGCATCCAGATATTCCGGCTCTATATTTGTCGGCCAAAAACCAATTCCTTTAAGTATCTGCCCTTCAATCACTGTTTTTGTTTCTGGAGGCTGAGATTTTTGCTCTTTCTCTTCCATTTCTCTCTCTTCTTCCTTCTCCTGATCTGCCTTGGCAGCAATAAATAAGAAAAAGATAAGAAGCACTACTGCACATATGACTCCTCCAATAATGAGTCTCTTGTCCATCTTTTTTTTCTATGCAAATGTGTTTAAAAACGTATTCCCTTTATAAATGCAAAAAAGAGCCTCGGGTGAGAATTGCACTCACGACCTCGGCCTTACCAAGGCCGTGCTCCACTGACTGAGCTACCGAGGCATCACAAAAAAAAGCACTTGCAACTTATTTAAAGATATCCTATTTTACAGTAGATAGGAAAGTGCAAAAGTGGGAACTGAATGAAATATACCACCACTAGAAGGCTTAAACTCCTCGTTGTTGAGGTATTGTAGTGCAAGAGCTTTCTGTTTTGCTCTGTAATGTTGTATCATTCCGTAGGTTCTCATTATAGCACGGTTATCTCTTCTCCATTTATTTTGTCTCTGTCTTTCACTCTCTGGATTATTGAGTATTCTTAACTTTTCTTTAACTTTGATAATCTCTCCATTTTTCTTTCTATACTCTTGCTTTCTATTTAGATCATGCTCTCTATTCCTTAATCTCCATTCTTTGTTTAACTGCCTTATTTTATCTTTATTCTTTTCATAATACTCTTTTCTGTATTCTTTAGGAGTTTTGGAAAATCCATTAAATAAAAGCCTTAGGTCTTTCTTAATTTCTCTAATTCTTGTCAGCTGCTCTTTTCTTTCTTTTTCATAAATTTCTATATCTTCAATTCTCCCTCTTTTATTAAATTCCTGAAATTCCTTAACTTCTATTTCTTTTTTAGGATAAAGCTTTGAGCATAAAGCACATTTGTATTTAGGTCTAGAAGAAAGCAGTACAAGTTTGTATGAGCAGTTTGGACAGCGTGGCATTATTATTTATCCTATTTTTTTATTTGCGAAGATAATCTCAAAATTTAAAACCCATGAGGTTCTCATCTTCTTGATCAGTAAGTTTAACAATACAATATTCCTCTTTTAAATATTCTTCTGGCAGATCGTCAGTATTTGAAGTAAGAACATATTGAAAATTTTCTTCTTTTGCCTTCTGAGTTATAAAATCAAGTGCATTCTTTCTGGTTCTAGATTCTACGCCATTAAAAATACCATCATGTATTAAAAAATGAGGAAAAATCCTATTTAAAGAAAAATTGTGGAACAAAATAGATAAGTCGTAGGCAAATATCTTACTACGGGTAATTCCCGGGCTTCCACCCCTTTCACCTTTTATGGAAAACTCAAAGATATGATCATCGATTTTATATTTATCCTTTACTCCAATAGCCAAAATCCCAGTTACACTCACCAAACCCTTATAAATCTCCTCAAATAACAAAACAATTTGGTTAATAATATCTTCTTTTTTGTTTATCATTTCTTCTGATTTTTCATTATTTATTCTTAATTTTTCGGATACCTCTGCTTTCTCCTTTTTATATTCGGAGATTTCATCATAAACTTTAACCCATTGTCCTAAAAGAATAATTTTTTCTTTTGCCTCATCTAATCTTTTATGTAATTCATTAAATTCAGATAATGCTCCATGCGTTTCTAATATTCTAAGAATTTCACTTCTTTTTTTGTCTAATTCAACCAACCTGTTATTTAGTTTATCTTGATACCCTAATAGTTGTTTTATTTCAGAGCTAAGGTAAGTATTTCTATTATGAATCAATGTTTTATGAAAGTCTGCTATTTCTTCATACTTTTTCTGTAAATTTTCTTTAAGATATATATTGATTGATTTGTATAATTCTTTTACTTGATTAAAATCTATCTTATAATATTCAGACAAAGCTTCTTGGTATTCTTGAATTCTCTGACCATTAACAAATATTTGTCTTTGAACTTCTTTTATTAGCTTAGTTATTGTATTAGCTTCGTTTTCAAGAGTTTCATATTCAGAATGAACTTTAAAATCTTTGAGTAATTTTTCTCTTTTTTTTAATTCATCTTCGATAATCAATTTTTCAGATTTTAATGCAGATTTCTTTGGAACTTCTTTTCTTTCCATATCTTTTGATATACCGAAGATAATTTTTTCAATTTCTGATTTCTCTTTATTGAGAGATTCCTTATTTATTGGAAGATGGTAGTCCAATCCTATAAGATATAAATTTACAGCATCAATTAAATATTTTTGCCAATGTATGTACTGCCTAAATATGTTACTAAAACCAGTATTCTCATCTCTTCTAATAAAATTCATTAAAGTTCTAAATGTCAAGGGCAAATCTTCTTCTGGAGGGATACCAAAAAATATTTCCTTAAAATATTTATGTGCCTCTTCTAAAGATATCTCTTTATAATCATCTGTTTTCTCGGCAATTTGGATTTTATTAGGTTCTTTTATTGACCTTTTTATTTTGACATAACCTTTCTTTTCATCTTGTAACTCCAAAGTAAATGTAAATTTTTGGAATTCTTCAGAGTTTAGTATTTTTGGATCTGGCTCTCCGAGCAAACAAAAATCTATTAATTTAATAAAAGTGGTTTTTCCTGTCCCATTCCTCGTATCTCTAGCTGAAGATTTTTCAGTTTTATCTGAACATATAATATTTAGACCGTTTTGAAAAACTACATCAATTCTTTTTGGTTCTGAATGTAACCTTTTTAAAATCATATTAATGATATCTCCTCTTTTTCAAGTTTAATCTTCCCTATAGCATAAAGGAAATCTAATGCTAAAAGATAACTTTCAAAGGATAGTGCATATTTGTCATTCCTTTTATTTTTTAATTTTTGATACAATCCATAAATATCTCTTTTAGTCTTTAATAAAACTATTATTTCGCCACCTATCGATAACATGTTCTTAGATACGTCCTCATATTTATTTGGCAGCAACACTTTCAAATACCTCACATGCTTGGAAAAAATAACATAATAATGTAACATAAGCTAGATATTCATCTTCAGTACATTGTGTTGGAATAAGTTCATCTAACATTGCTGAAAATATTTGATCCCCATTTTTCTCTGGACTTCTTTGTCTCATATAAATTATTTTGAGTAAAGTAACCATTTTTTCAATTTCTTTTCCATTTATAACACCACTTCTAAGAAATTCATCAATTTCACTAAATCTATGCATTTGGTTCTTTAGTAATTCATCAAACCAACTAGAAAATTTGTTCAATTCAAGTTTCTCTTGAATATCTATCGGAATTGTAATAGCAAGTGGTTTAATGCTTTCGTCATTTATTGTAATTATTTTCCTTATTATCATATTAATTATCTTAAAATCTAATTTCTTTCCTTGCTTTTGTAAAATATTATGAATTTCATCAACTTTATTGCTAGTATCATCGGACTCGGGAATTCCTAAATATTTTTCTCTCAAATCTTTTCTGTTATTATCTAGTTCTACCCTAATTCTCCTTTCCAAAAATCTCATCCATTATTACTTTAACATAATGCCCTACATGCCAGTCAATATGAACATAAATAGAACCTTGCTCAGACAATAATTCTCGCATTAATATTAATCTAGGAACCATCATTTCTAAATATGAAACGGTTCCATTTTTCCAAGTGTCAGAGTATGCATGTTGTTCAATTACCGTCGGCATTGCTTCAATATCTGTTGAAGGAAGATGAATTGTCGTCCTATAATCTGCTTTAGAATCAAAAGGGGGATCTATATAGATTAAATCTATTTTTCCTCTCATTGATGGCATTCCTGTTTGAGGGTCTCCTGCTAAAAGTGCCTGTAAAGCCAGAAGATTATCTCCATAGATTAATCTATTCAATATTTCTTTTTTCACATCATCTTTGACTGCTTGACCGGTGAATGAGAAAAGACCACCTTTTGCTTTTGTTGGAAAAACTAATTCATTAGTCTGTAAAGTGATTTTATTTTTCTTAGAAAGTCCATCTAATATTCTTTCAGCTTCTTTTTTTCCTCGTTCTATAACTTTAGGTAGTTCTGTGATTAATGATTTTTTTTCTCCGCTCATTCTTCTAATTCTCCTACTGCTTTTTCTGGATTAATAAGCTTGTAAACTTTCTTTCTTCGGTCTTCTCCTGACCTTTTTATGTCTATCCAGCCTTTCTTTTTAAGATTATAGAATAAAACACTAACTTTATGGGGATCATCAACTTCTAACTCTTTTTGGGCTTCTATGTTTGTAAATTCCTTATCTTTGAATTTTTTCCATAAGGTAGAATAACATTTCATCTCCCAAGCAGGTAAAGTCTTAGTCATGGTAAATTATATACTTTATCCATATATATAAATTTATCCATTACGTAATAGAAAGGTTTATATATTAGTATACATATACAATACATAAATAAATAGAGTATCAAGAGAGATTCTCCGCAAAGATCCTCTCTCCTGATAATGGAGTCCGTGATGAACCCCACAATAGAAAGAATAGAAAAAGAACTTAATAAAACTTTTGAGTCCGTTAGTGAGAAATGGGTTAAAACTTCTTCCATACTCAAGAAATTAAACCTACAACTAATAGAACAAAGACAATCTAAGTTCAATCCTGAAAGCTTAATCAAGCTCTATATGTACAGAAGGATTAAAGGAATAAATTATTATGAAAAAGTAATAGAACATTTAGAACGAAATGAAGCTGATGCTTTTGATCTTGGATTTTCAAGAGATGATGATAACAAATTAGAATTCCCAAGAAAAAGAGCATTTAATAAATTCTTTAAAAATAAAATTGATGATAGTTTAAAATTGCAATTAGATAATATTTCTAAAGATATTCTAAGAATAGCAACTCAAAAAGGCATTGTTTTGGATTTAGAGCTAGTCAATAAAGGAATTAAAGATAAGAAAGATAAAAATCGAGAAAAAAGAAAAGCATTTCATGAAGCTACAAAGTTAATTAAGAAATTAGTTTATCCGCAAATAGACATTAAGATTAAAGAAAATGGTAAATTTACAACTAAAGATTTATTAGATGTTTTAGTTCATGTTGCTTACTCTCACGATTTTACCACAAATGGCTCTTCTACATTCCAAGAATTATATCCAGATGCTAAAGCTCCTTCTGGAGACTTAATGCTTTATCATTTCTCTAAATTACAATCAGTAGATAAAATAAAAGAAATGTTTATTTCAATATTTGATGTAATCTTAAACTTTGCTAAACATAATTATAAACTATTAAATAGAAGAAAAGTTGATATTGCCTATGATGTTCATAAAATCCCTTATTATGGTGATAAGAATGATTCTTATGTAACAGAAGGAAAGCATGAAAGAGGAACAACACATTTCTATCAATTCCTAACCTGCTCAATAGTAGTTGCTGGACAGAGATTTACTATTGATGCTATCCCTATACATAAATTTGACAGCATTGAAAATCTGATTAATGAAAGTTTAGAAAGAATAAAACAAAAAGTGCATATAGACAAAGCATATCTTGATAGAGGTTTTGATAAGCCAAAAGTAATCAACGTCATCAAAGCTCACAAAATAAAGTTTATTATGCCTAAAGTTAGGAGTGAAACTGTAAAAGCATGGATGAGAAAATCTGAAGAATGTAAATCAAGATTTATTGAAAATTTTGAAATAGGACAACACGAAAATAAAGCCATTGTTAATTTAATTCTCGTAGATGATGATGAAGGAATTAAAAGAGCATTTATTACTAACTTTTACATTCCAGAACAATTAGCTCATTATTTATATTCTTGGTATTCTAAAAGATGGGGAATTGAAACAGGTTACAGGCAATTTGATCATGACTTTAAAGCCAAAACTACAACTAAAAATTATCACATTAGATTATTTTATTTCCTATTTTCAGTATGTTTATACAATCTTTGGGTTTTAGTGAATATTTGTGTTTCTTTATCTCTCTATGGCAGATTATCAGAAAAGCCAATAATTACATCTAAACTATTTGCAGTTGTTTTATACAAAATAGCTTTTGAAGATCCTCCAACGTAATTGTTCTTTCTATTAAGTTATAGAATGGTTCTAGTTGGAACTCTCTTGTTTTCTAGT